>DAOUMU010000356.1:0-69256 GCA_034409055.1 Anaerolineae bacterium | reverse complement strand
TCTAAACGAAACTGTTCCAGTTTGGTTGTCATTTTCTGGCCTTCTGCCTTTAAGTTGGACAATTATGGCACTGTTTCGCTTGTTTGTTAAGGTTCAATGTCTCATCTGTTTTGTCCAAAGTCCAAATCGCTATCCCGCAGGCAGCCTCCTCACCATGCCGGTCTCCAATGGCGGATTCGGTCTGCGTCCTTTTGAAGGCACAGGCGATGAGCTGAGGGAACAACCCAACCTAATGGTGTTGGATGGGCAGCAACGCCTCACCAGTCTCTATCAAGCTTTGTATCAACGCAACGGAGTCACCGTTAAGAAACGCACCTATCACTTCTACGTTGATGTGGGTGTGCTGATGTCCGATCCAGACGGTAGTATTGAGGTGGGGGATCCCTTTTTTGAACGGGCACTATTTTATGTGGTGGTCGACAAAAAGGGGCGACGTATTCGTTATGAAGACTTGAAACCTCTATATGAGATTACCACGTTTGAACAAGAGCTAGACGCGGGTGCTTTACCATTGGGATTAACGTTTGATGTGGATAGCTTAACCCAGTGGAAAGAACAATATCTCTACCGCCAAACCAGTGAACTTGCTCGCTACCAGGAACTGAGCCGGAAGTGGGATAAACTGGTCAAAAGCTGGATTGATCGTATTTCCAACTACCCTTTCCCCGTCGTAGAGTTGCGCTCAAATATGCCACTGGGCGCCATCTGCCACATTTTTGAAAAAGTCAACAGTACCGGGGGTGGCTTTGGATGTGTTCGACCTTTGCACCGCTATTTTATGGGCGCAGGGTTTTTCGCTCAACCTGGAATGGGAGGCGACCCGCAAGGCCCTCAAAGCCAGAGGAATTCTCCCGATGCACCCCCTCTATGGAACCTACTTTTTGCAATCCATTGCGCTTTTAGATTCGCTCGAACGTAAACGAGCCAATCCTAACACCCGTATTGCTGTAGCCTGCCGCAAAGATGACCTAATGGCCCTTAGAATTTGTAAAAAAATAAGTTCGACATTTTCCCAGTCATATACCGTATGAAATGTCGAAGTTATTTTTTAACAGCTCCTTAAGGCAGATACGGTCAAAAGATGGTGGAATATCTTGCTTGAGGGTTACCAAGAAGCATCCCGATTTATGAGCGATAACGGTATTCTGGCTAGCCGGATTCTGCCCTATACCACATTGATCATTCCATTATCGACTATTTTTGCCTATCTCCGCCATTACTATAACGATGCTTACACCCGCGCTGCCTGGCCCAAAATTTCTCGCTGGTATTGGTGCAGCGTTTTCAGCCAGCGAGGTAGTCGAGTTGATACCAACTCAGGCCAGGACTTTGAACAGGTTATTGATTGGATTGAAAATGATGGTCCATTGCCTGATGTGGTGCGCGCGTTTACCTTCCGGTCAGATGTCATCCAAGAATTTACCTCTATCCGCAACGCTATCTACAAAGGAGTGTTGTGTCTGCTAGCTCGAAATCAAGCCAAGGATTTTGGCGGCGGCGGGAAATTGTCAACCGATCTGTTCTATGACACCCGCCAGGATCATCACCACATTTTCCCCACCAAAGCCTTCAACAAACTTGGGCTGCAAGATAGCAGGCAAAATACGCTGGTAAACAAAACTCTCATCAGCGCCTCAGTGAACCGCAGCATTGGCGGACGTTTACCCTCTGAATACGTAAAAGACTGGCGTGAAAAATTGGGTAAAGAAACGTTTGGTGAAATTTTGGCGTCACACTTGATTGACCCTGATAAACTGGCCAGCGATAATTGGGAAAATTTTCTACTGGATCGGCGCGAAAAAATTCGCCAGTTGATTGAGGAAGCTTGCGGTGGAACTATCCAGCCCTTCTCTGATGAGCTTGAGATTGAAGATGAAGAGGATGAGGATTAGAAAACTCAGACTTTCGAAGTCTCAGAGACTTCGAAAGTCTAATTCATCGTTGACAACCCTATTTATTGTTGTTGATGTTTAAAGTTTGACCGAATCATTGTCAATTTAATGATTGCTACTTGCATTTAAATTAAAATTCTATTATAATTATAGTATCAAATGTAGTACTACATAATGGTAGCTACATGAGCAAATCAGAAAAACTCTTAAAAAAACTTCGTCAAAATCCGACAAATGTACGTTTTGAGGTTCTGGACAAAGTTTTGCAGTGGTATGGGTTTGAATGTCGCCAGCCCCGTGGAGGATCGAGTCATTACATATATACTCGCAAGCCTTACCGCATTTCGGTTCCTTACCGCAAACCGTTAAGGACGCGGTACGTTAAAGATGTGTTGAAAATGCTTGAGGAAATAGATGCTGAAAAAGGCTAAAACATTGCCGGTATCGGGTATGACTACTTACCTGAATATCTGTTTGCCTTGGGCAATCCTCTCATACTAATTCCTGTTAAACAGGCTTAGGGTGGCGTAGGAGGTTTATGATGTCTGAGAAAAATTTAGAATACTATCTGTCTTTGCCTTATACTATTGAAGTGATTCCCGATCGCGATGAGGATGGTGAATTCTATCTGTTTGCACGCGTGGTGGAACTACTCGGTTGTATGACTCAAGCCGATGATTTCACCGAGTTGGGCGAGATGATTGAGGATGCCAAGGCGGCTTGGTTGGAGAGTGCTTTGGAAGATGGCCAATCCATTCCTGAACCCAGACCCCTTGATGACTACAGCGGAAAATTTGTAGTGCGCGTGCCTAAATTGCTGCACCGGGATTTAGTAGATATGGCTGACAAAGAGGGGGTTAGTCTCAATGCCTATGTCAGCGTGGCCTTGGGTCGAGCCGTTGGTTCAGTTGAAGCTGCACCCAATTCTGAGTCCGACTGTGAGAACATACCTGCGCCGGCCTGGCCTCAATTAAGCCAGGCCGCCTGGCGGGCAATGGTTGCTGCCGGCTTAGAATTGGAAGCACAAGCCATTAATGAAGAAATGTTTGCCAACTGGCTTGATAACCACGTGATGCAGCTTGAAGCTGCCCTGGAAATGGGAACGGTTGGCGATGCTGAATATCACCTGGCCGAGTGCATTCAGGCTTTAAGAATATGTAGTGTCAGCAGTCAGATTATGGGGGTGTTCAACCGCACGGTGAAACTACTCCAAATCCAAATGGCAGAAATCATTGAATTGAGGCGTGGCAGTGGTATGGTTCAGCGATCAGCATTTAAATATCAGCTACGAGAACAGGTTCGTTCTAGCTCGTATCAGGTTAATCAGGCTATTCGACAACAAAAACAACCAGGTATTCTGCCGGGTATAGATTTGCCCGGTCAAGACTTCTATAATGAATTGGCAATGGCTAAACGATATGAACAAAACTACGAACAATATGAGTAAACCAGCTACTGACTCAGCCCAGGAATACCTTAAACGTGTGAGTGTGGCTATGGCGCTGCGGGATATCCCCGATTATCCAGCAGCATTGGATCAGTTGCAAAAAGCTTTCAGTTTGGCGCCGGCTGATGCCACAGTCCATCTTCTATTGGGGTTGACTTACCAAGATCTGAATGAACTGGATGAGGCTGAAACCAGCTTTAATCAGGCGCTTCAACTTGATCCAGAGTCCGTTGAAATTAAGCAGTCACTCGGCTTACTTCTGGCTCAACAAGGGCGATACGAAGACGCGATCAAATTCCTGCGTTCCGTTGCCGCCACCGATATTCACAATTTACCCGTTCAGCAAGCGTTAGCTTCGGCCTTGGAGCATACTGACCAAAGGAAAGCCGCCATCGAGATTCTCTGGGGTGTGCTAGAGCATTTCCCTGATGAGGTAAAGTTAGCCGCTCAACTTGGCCGTTTACTCTTAGAAGACAATCAGCCTGAACCGGCAATAAAAGTTTTAACGCTGGCTGTTGAAAAACAGCCTGATGCTGATATGATCTGCGACCTTTCCGCTGGTTATGCTATGCTGGGAGATTACCAGCAGGCGTTTGATATTCTGAAGCAAGCTGTAGACATTACTCCTGAATATGATCGAGTGTGGCGTGGGATAGCCTATTGTCAATTAAATTTAGGGTTTTTTGATGAGGCTATTCCCGCAGCCCAAAAAGCAATTGACCTGAATGACGAACATTTTCGTAATTGGCAGGTGCAGGCCGAGACTCTGGAGGTTATGGGCCAGAGTGAAAAGGCTTTTGAAGCGTTACAACAAGCTATTAATCTGGCTAGACAAACGACAAGCGGTAAGGCTGTACTTAGAAAACTACTGGCCGATCGGATTATGGCTCGCTGGAAGAGTGAGAAGGCCGAAGTTGCCTTGACCCAAATTGAACAGGATAAGCATGATTTTCCAGAGTACCTGTCGGTTCTACTTAGCTTGGAGAAGGTTATTTTCTTCAGCGAGAATCAATATGAACAAGCGCTAACAACTATCCAACAACTCGAAGGAATGGGTATTCCTAAAGCAGATTTGTTCAATGATTATTTCCGGGCCTATTATGGTTTAGGAAAACCTGCCGAGGCGCAAGCCATATTGCAAGAAGCCTTGAATAGTGAGAGAAATCGTGAAGAAATATTAGGTGAGGTTAATCAAGTTGCTATCCAGTTTTACCAGAGAGGTCGGTCTGAATTGGCACGGGTGATAATAGAGCAGTTGATAACTATGACACCCGAAGAATCAAGTCTAAGAAACAATCTTGCTTTCATTCTAATGGGTGAAAAGAAATGGGATGAGGCCGAAGCCATTTTTAATAAAATTTTGGAAGAAGGTGCAACCCAACCAGAGCTAGCGCTCACTAATCTAAGTTATATTCGGTTACATCAGAAAAGTTATGCTGAAGCTGTTGAACTGCTTGAAAAAGCGCAAACGTGTGCAGACGAAAAGAGCCAGTCTATCCTTCACATTGCCTGCTGGTATAAAGGTGGCATTTCAGAGTCGCCGGGTGAGCTATTTCCAAAACGCTTTACATCTACTTTATTGGCTGTACGGGCTAATCTAGCCACAGCATATTATCTTAATGGGCAAGTGTCGGAGGCTTTTGAAGCAGCACATGGGGCTATTGCGGCAGACCCTCATGATAATATTGGTTATCGGGTTCTCGGTTGCCTCGAACTAACCGAAGACAATATTGAAGGTGCTCGTGAAGCCTGGCAACACGCCCTACAACGTGAAAGATCTCGGTCAGGAACTGAACTCATCCAAAGTTGGCTCGCTGATTTGCCAGTCTCAATCGGGTAATGAATCAACTCATTGATCATAATCGCCGTTTGTGTCCGAACATAAGCGGCGTTTTTTACTTTGGACAATGGCGGTTAGATATACTAAGCGCACGCTAAAATCTCAAATTTTTCCGTCATCAGAGTTGTCAGTTCGTTGGCGTACTCTGCCAGGTTATCCAGCACTTTATCAATTTCATCAACAAATTTCTCAAATGATTCGTGATAGGTGGTCATCACCTTGTCTTTAAGGAACCGCTATAGCCGCTCGATCAAGTTGAGGTTAGGTGAGTAGGAGGGTAGAAACTTGAGTTCAACCTTGGTATCCTCAGTTCCCGCACGATTTTGGCGTGGTTGTAACGGGCGTTGTCCAGGATGAGTATGATGCGCTCTGCGTCGGGGTGACGTGCTCGAATCTCATCGATCAGTTTTTGTATTTGAAGCTCATCGCCAAAGTTACTATGATTTACTGCTGAATGTCAGTCAGAAAGGCGAATGGGAAGCCTGGTTGATATTTTTTCTGCGTGGGGTGACCTCTCAATCGCAAGATGCGGTAGCCCGTGCCCAACGGCTCCAAAGCTTGCGCGAACAATACCGCGCCCGGTTCCAATCTGGCGCGCCGCCTCGCGTCTATTGCAAGCGGTGGATTTCCTATTTACCCGGCCAGTCCTCACCGTGCGGCAGATTGGGGATGCGCTGGGTGTCAATTTTTCATCGATCCAGCGATACATTAATCAATTGATCCAATCCGGTATCTTACACGAAATTACGGGGCAGGCTCGTAACCGGGTCTATGTCGCTGGCGAGATTTTGAAAGTATTTGATGAACCAATTAACCTGAAACATGAAGGCCAATAAATCCAAGATTCAGACTTCGGAAGTCTCACAAAACACTTTTGCCGGTCAATGCCCCGTTTGGGAAGTATCCCGATCACGAATGGAACGTAGTCCGGCCAACTCCGCGCCGAACTGTACGGCGTCCTCCGCCCCCTCGTCGGCCCGGCCAACATGATTGCCGCCGCCAATGCCTTATTGGAGTTACAGCGCGTATGAACGTTAACGGCACCAACAACCATCCCAATACATCCGGCCTATCCAAATGGCACGACGCCGACGATCTGCGCTGGGCCGTGCGCCACTGGGCTACCCGGATAGGAGTTAGCGTGCGTCAAATCCATTTCCGCCCTATGCGCACCAAATGGACCTCCATCTCCACCGCCGACCGCCTCACCCTCACCCCCGAACTCCTCGACCTCCCCAAACCCCTCGGCAAGTTCGTCATTGGCCACGAGTTGGTGCATCTATTAACCCCCACCACGGCAAGGTGTTCAAGAGTTTTATGTCCGCATATCTGCCGGATTGAGAGGAGCGGTAGGAGATGATAAGAGGGTATGGTGAGCGTTAGGAGACAGCGCAAAGTCTCCGCTTTCTCTTACAAACCACTAAATATGAGAAATGTTCTAGCGCCATCTTAATTCAAATGGAGGACAAAATGTTTGAAACCAACGAAATTGATCTCACCAAACGGTTAGAATTGGCGTCTCCTGATTTAGCAGCACGTATAAAAAGACTTGAAAACATTGTTGACCCTTTATTAGATCGAGTCTATTCGATATTCCCAGCATATACACATCACGATGTATCCCACTCGAAGCAGGTAATGACGATTCTAGGTTGGCTTCTGCCGCCTGAAATGGCGAATTCATTGTCAGCTCAAGAAATATTTTGCTTATTGGCCGCAGCACTTCTCCATGACATTGGAATGCTTGAAGCAGTTGATAAAGTCGGCGATCAGAAGGCCCAAAAGCAGATTCGAGACAGTCATCATTTGAGAAGTGAACACTATGTCAAAGAGAATTATGAGCGGTTGGGGCTAGACAAACCAGAAGCTGATGCTATTAGTGAAATATGTCGCTCGCATCGAAAAATCAACATAATCGAGGATATCAGTGATATTCCAGATACCAGAGGTAAACCGATACGGATGCAACTACTCTGTGCTAGTATACGTATTGCCGATGAATTGCACTTGACTGCGGATAGAGCGCCAAAAATTGTACTTGATGCAGTCCATCCACCTCAAGATAGCATCTCTCACTTTGAGAAACATCTTAGTATTGACGGTGTTGGTCCGCTCGACTCGACACAAGGAAGCATTCAAATTAATGCTACTGTACAAACGCTTGCAGCAGAGAAAGTCTTGCACCAAATGGTGAAGGAAATTCAAGAAAAATTAACCGAAGTAGAACCAATATTTACTCAGCACAACCTACCTTGGAAAACAGTTGAACTCAAATTGCAGCGTAGAAAGGTAGTTGAACGCAAAGTTACTTTATATTTGGCACGATTTGGAAAAAGTAGCAAAGATGAATTGGTAAAAGAATTGGACGAATCATTGGCCAGTATTGACACGTGTTTACAAGACCTCACTCAATGGCACCACATTGAATTTGGAGAAAAACCTAATAATGTGTGCCCCGTTGCAGATAGTCGTACATTTGAGCATTTGTTAAAACAGTTCCTAAAAACTGAAGAAGAGATTCTATTTATGTCATCTCCATATCTTCGTAGATGTTTAGAAGACTTTGCCTTCGAGGATATTTGTCAGCAATTTGACGCTATTTATGACCTACAAGAAAGAACCGACCGGATCTTGGTCTTGCAAAGTTCACCCACTGCCCTCTATTTATTGCTATTCGTTTCCGAGTTTGAGTGTGAACCGGCAATAATCCCCAGAAGATCAAACCTTGATGGAGCTTTATTATTTGGCTTTCTAACAGATGTATTTCGGTTTCCTCAAATTGCTCAAATAAGAGGGATTGCTGCTGCTATCACAGCAATCCAACATAAAATTGGACAGGACAGCAAGCAATTGCTCAATCTATTTCATGCTCTTGGTCCTGATTGTGGGCGAGAATGGCAAGATGTATTCAATGACCTAGTCTCACCTCCAGATCTGAAAAAAACTAACTCAGAAGATAGTATCGACTTTAAGATAACTGTATCTCATCCAAGAATCGCTCTGAAACGGGGGTTGACATTTCCTCATCTGCTTAAAGCAGCTACTATATCAGGTGAGAAATTAGAGCTTGTGGGAAACAAAGTAAAACTCTCCAGTGAAGACCCAAGAATGTCCCAAGCTATTAGTTTTTCCCCTAACTACTTGACTATCAGGCCACATCCACTACCCCCAATAAGCGGAATGATGTTTTGTAGGGTAGAAATTGATCATTCTAGAAAACGGATTACCCTCTTTGTAGATGGGGAACGATCAGCTGATTATTCCAGGTATCCACTTACCGTTCGTATGACTATGTCTCGAGACGGTGCGAATAATGCAACATTTAACCCCACGGTGTATACTCCAAACACTGATGTAAAGCAGGTACTTCAGATTGATGAGATGCTTCGTTGGTTTAAATCTGGTGAATTTCATCGTTTTGTTGTAGAGCTGGATCAACCAGAACTTCTTCCCGCAGGAGTTAATCCATCTGTGTTAGAATCTTTAGGCCCGGACATCAAAAATAAGAATGTCGAACCACTTTTTGATGATCGCCCCCGTCAGATTTTACAGCATTTAACTCAATTACAGAATAAAATTGAGCAGCGAATCCCTTCTCCAATAAACCTTACCCCCCAACAAGAAGAAGCTATTGTAGAATTTGCCAAATCTTTAAATGATATGAACATAGCCCAAATTCACGATGAGTTGTTGTCGATAGCAGAGCAGTCCAAAAACAACTGGACTACAATTCGAATCTCAACATATTTTCCGAATGGACAAGTGGAGTCTGACGAATTTCTTGGACCTTTTTCTCGCATTACTCCCAATATCAAGCTTCAACAAGATGAGAAAAATCAGGAAGTGGCCGAAATGTTGAGGAAAGGTGAAGTTGCCTTCCGAATTACTCAAAATTTCACATTTGATATGGCCACATTGAGACAGAAGATCATACAAGGCTTCACACGATCTGAGTTGAGGACTTTTCTTCCAGAGGAACCTGATCTCGAGGCGATAGCTCAGACCGCATGTCAGATCGATATTCGACCTATCCAAGATAAGATGTGGTATAGGGAACAAGTGATTCACTATCATATTCGTGATGTTTCCGCAGTAAATAATATTTACTTCAATACAAGCCGTCTACAGGAAGAAGGGCAGATACAAGCGGCAATAAAAGAGTTGACCGATGGACTACATAAGTTTCCCAAAGAGTCTATATTAGCCGGACTTTTGGGATGGGCATATTATAAGGCTGGAGATTTGGAGTCTGCATACAAATACAGTCTAGAAGCTACCAACCCACAAGATGAAAAATGGTCAGCGCCTGTGGAGTTCGCTTACTACAATCTTGGGTTATGCGCTTTGTTATTAGATAGAATTGAGGAGGCTGTATCATGGTACGAACAGGCTGTAACTTATACTGGGCCGGTGCTTGATGAGGCTATCGAGGATTTAGAAGCGATCTCTGCTAAAGAAATGCCCGAAGTATTCTACGTTTTAGCCTTTCTATACGAGCATAAACAAGACCTGCCTAAAGCCATTGAATTATACAAGGAATATTTGCATTCAAATTCACAATATGATAGATACAAAAATTCAGCACAATCAGCAATTAAACGACTCCATCGGACTTGATCAAATCAACCCTAACTCTGGTATTCCCTCTGACGACCGTGAAAATACTTCTCTTGGTTCCATTATTGTCTAGAAATGTGTCCGTCTCCAACCGATTCACAGCAACAAGGCTTGTGGTGCTGGTTTTCTCCGGAGGATATGAAAATCGGTGACAAAATCCGGTCCACCATTGACCAGTCCATACGGGTCCACGACAAATTGTTGATTATTCTTTCAGAGAATTCACTTAATAGCACGTGGGTTGAAAGCGAAGTCGAGAAAGCCTTTGAAGAAGAACGCAAACGTAAGCAGATGGTGCTCTTCCCAGTCCGGCTTGATGAGGTGGTAATGGAAACCGAAGAGGCTTGGGCCGCAGAAATTCGTCGCACCCGTCACATCGGTGATTTCAGCCAGTGGAAAGATCACGATGCGTATCAACAGGCGTTTGAGCGTCTGCTGCGGGATTTGAAGGCGGAGGGGGAAAACAAATGATGAATGATGAACGATGAATTTAGAAGTTTGGCTCATGTTCAGAATAAGGAAAACCGTATTGTTGATAAAACACAACCGGGCCATCTGTATCATAGGGGTCGTTATTTTCCTGATCGCCTGTAATTCTGGCGATTTACTCAATAGGGGGGGCGCTCTCCGCCAACACCTACATTCATTCTGGCCAGCTATGCCACCCCTACCGCTACGCCCCACCCAACGAATACACCGGCTGTTGACCCCACTGAGTTATAGACATTCAGATAATGCACAGCACTGTGTGTTTTTGACTCGTAGTGACGACTTTAGTCGTTGTTGCTGCCTGGAACGACTGAAGTCGTTACTACCTGTGCCCGCTTTTTGGGTACCTGTGCCCGCCTGGGTACAAACTCAAAATCTTTTTCTGGGCAACTATAGTATCACCCAAAAGTCCCAGGACCAATAGCATATTGAATTTTCTCACAGCCTGGCAGTAAAATTAGATTATCAAAGTTGTAAAACTTTTCTTCTTTTTATCACCTTACGGGCTGTGGGAATTCAATTGATGTTCAAACAAACTATTCGTCTCTTTATCAAAGCCTTTATCATCGGCGTATTGGTGAATATGGGCTTGCAACACGTTTCTGCCGGCGGTTCAGTATTGCCTACTGAAGATAATCCCCCTCAATATCATGAACAACAGATCCTGCGCCAATTTCCGGCTGATACTGAATTTAGTTTTTCAGACCCGGCAGAACGTTAGTTAAAAAGTCCCTACTCACCGCCCTTCTAACAACAAAAAAGGGGTACGGCTGGCGACGCCTGCGTTACCTGTAGGCACCAATAGCCGCCCCCCTTTTTTGTTACTGTTTTTCTATGGTTACACCCAGCCTCGTAACTTGGCCGCTTCGGCCACCCGCTCAACTGCCACCAGATAGGCCGCTAATCGATTGTGAACAGTTTTAGCCTGGGCCATCTCGTGTACAGCGTGGAAGGCCGCCGTCATTTTATCGTCTAACCGTTCGTGCACCATGGCTAACGACCAGTAATAATCGTAAGCGTTTTGCACTTGCTCAAAGTAACTGACGGTTACTCCACCGGCGTTGCATAAAAAGTCGGGGATGACGTACACCCCTTGTTTATACAGAATGTGATCCGCTTCGGGAGTGGTGGGGCCATTGGCCAGTTCGGCCACGATTTTGGCTTTTATGTTTCCGGCGTTCTCTTCGGTAATCACGTTTTCCAAAGCGGAGGGGTAGAGCACGGTTACGTCCATCTCCAGCAAAGCTTCGTTGGTGATAGGCGTCGTGTCTGGCATATCTACTACGGAACCGGTCTCTTGCTTGTACTGCACTGCCGACTCAAAGTCAAAACCATCTTCTTTATAGACGCCGCCTTTTGAGTCAGATATAGCCACAACCTTCATCCCTAATAGATCGACGGCCAATTGGTGGGCAAATTGACCGGCGTTGCCATAACCCTGAATGGCCGCTGTCGCTCCCTGCAACTTTATGCCCAGTACTTTCGCCGCCTCGCGGACGGTATAGATACCCCCTCGGGCCGTGGCATCACTCCGGCCGGCCGAACCGCCCAGTTGTAGGGGTTTACCGGTAATGATGCCCGGCACCATGTATCCCCGAATGGTGCTGTACTCATCCATCATCCAGGCCATAATCTGGGGGTTGGTGTAAACATCGGGGGCAGGTACGTCTGTTTCCTCGCCTAAAATTTTCCACACCGCCCGGATATAACCTCGGGCCAGTCGCTCCTGCTCCGTGGGAGAGAGTTCTTTGGGATTGCAGGTAACCCCGCCTTTGCCGCCCCCAAGGGGGATGTCGACCACGGCTGTTTTCCAGCTCATCCAGGCGGCCAACGCCCTGACCGTATCAATGGTTTCATCCGGGTGCCAGCGCAGTCCCCCCTTACAGGGACCGCGAGCATCGTTATACTGCACCCGGTAACCCTTGAACACCTTAACACTGCCATCATCCATACGCACCGGAATGCTGACAATGAGTTCACGCATCGGTTCGCGCAACAGGGCGTGGGTGGCCGGATCCAGGCGCAAGATAGCGGCTGCTTCATCGAGTTGGCGTTGGGCAATTTCAAATGGATTTTTCTCTGACATGGTGAAAGCCTTTCTGCTAAGAAGTAATTAGGTTCAGTTGGAGATTTCTTTTCTGCACTTCGTAAGTTGCTAACTTGTCAGCGGTACAGGGGGCAAGTTAGCAACTTGCCCTACATAACTTGATATAATAGGAATTCCCTTTTTGTAGGCCCCGCATCCCCCTTTTCTTTTTGTAGACCCCGCATCCCCATGCGGGGTCGGGCATAGGGATGCCCTCTCTACAGGGATGCCCTCTCTACAGAGAAATAACTTGTTTGGAGACACAAAAAAGCGAACCCACCCTGGACGTGGCTCGCTCAGATTCAAAACAATTCGTCCTATGAACACCTCCTAGTGTAACGCGCCTCATTACGCACTAACAAAGACGATTGAATTTATGCTTGATCGTCTGTAGAAGCCCGGTTTTTCGATCATTTAGCCGTCCCTCGGGTGATGAACAATTGTTTTGCGGACGACATTGTAGACAAACTCAATAAAAATCGGGGTTCTAATTGGCTTAGTAGTTACATAATTTTTATGACCATCAACCCTTAATTACTCAGTATAACAAATTTATTCGTTTTGAACAGTGACAAACATCACTTTACTGCCAGATGAATGTCATTGTCAAGTCAATTTTGCAACTGCTCTCTTAGCAACTGTTCCGCCAACTGCGGATTGGCCTTGCCACGCGTGGCTCTCATCACCTGTCCGACTAAGAACTTGATAATCTTTTCCTTACCCTGCTTGAATTGTTCGGCTGCGTCCGGGTTATCGGCGATGACCTGTTGGGCAATGGTTACCAATTGGTCTTTGTCGCTAATCTGTTGCAGCCCCAGCTCTTCGACGATTTCCCCGGGCGGACGACTCGTTTCGAACATAACGCCAAAGGTTTTCTTGGCCGCTGTCTGGTTGATGGTTTTGGCATTGACCAATTCGATCAGGGTAACCAACTGCTCCGGTTTTATTTGGATCTCGGTCACCTCGGTTCCGCTCTCGGTCAACAGGCGGAACAGTTCGCCCGATATCCAGTTACTGATGAGCTTGGGCGTAACCCCGGCCGAGTTGCTGGCCGCAGCCACTACCCTATCGTAATATTCGGCCACGGCCCGGTCTTCTACCAGGACCAGGGCTTCTTTCTTGCTCAGGCCCAAATCGGTGGTGTAGCGGGCCAACTTGGCGTCGGGCAGCTCGGGCAAACCGGCTTTGAGTTCCTCAATCCAGGTTGAATCTAAATCCAGCGGGGGCAAATCTGGCTCCGGAAAGTAGCGGTAGCCGGTATCACCCTCTTTGGTACGCTGCAATACGGTGATGTTGCGGTTTTCGTCCCAGCCCATCGTTACCTGTTTAATGGTGCCCTCTTCGTTCAGGACCCTGGCTTGACGTTCAATCTCGTAAGCAATGGCGTTGCGCACCGAGCGGAAGGAGTTGAGGTTCTTGATCTCTACCTTGGTGCCCCACTGATCTGTTTTGACCTCTTTCAGGGACAGGTTGACTTCACAGCGCATGGCTCCCTTTTCCATATCACCGGTGCTGACACCCAGGTAGCGGACCAGTTGGCGCAACTTGGTCACGTAAGCATATGCCTCATCCGCCGAGTGAATGTCGGCTTCGGTCACAATCTCCAGCAGGGGCACCCCGGCCCGGTTCAGATCAACCAAGCTGTGGTCGTTAACGTGAGTTAACTTCCCGGTATCTTCTTCCAGGTGAACCCGCCGGATGCGAATGCGTTTGGCGGTGTCACTATCTTCCGGCTCGATGTCTACGTAGCCGTTAAGGCAAAGGGGCAGTTCGTACTGAGAAATCTGGTAGCCCTTAGGCAGGTCTGGATAGAAATAATTTTTGCGGGCAAACACGTTGTGCGATTGAATATCGCAATTCAAGGCCAGGCCGGCCATGATGGTGTACTCCACCGCCCGTTTATTGATGACCGGTAGGGTGCCGGGCATGCCCAGACAGACCGGGCAAACGTTGGTGTTGGGCGCGACGCCAAAGAAGTCGGCCCTGCAACCGCAAAACATCTTACTTTTGGTATTCAACTCGATATGGACTTCCATACCGATGATAGGTTGGTATTTCATAGGCAGCCTCTGAGGTTTTCTGATAATGCAGGTCAATTATAACCAATAACGAACATGGGGGCAATGTGGGTACTGTCAAAGCGACCAACGACCAACGACCGACGACCGACGTCAGGGCTTTTTGGCCTTGATCACCATTTCGGCCACTTGTAGGGCAATTTGCCAAATTGCATCCTGGCAAGTTGGCAACTTACCCTACATTTATAACGCCTCACTATCCGACACGGACAGAGAAACCAAGTTTTTTATTGTCTGAACAAATCAACTTGGTTGTTTTTCGAGCACTTCAGACCAATTCAAGAGCCTTTATTAGTGAAAAACTTGGTTTCTGATTTGCAATGTCGAGTAATGAATTATAACTACTGTCAGCTATCAGCCTCCTTTGAGAAGAATAGGCAGGTAGATATTCTGTAGCAAGAACTCATCCGCCCCGATGTCCACGCCTGAACCTTGCGGACGGGGATCATCTTCAAAATCCAGGCCCGGTGCGCCGAGGGACGTTCCCTTATTGATCGCCGGAGAACTACTGGTGAGATGAAAGTCGTCGTTGGCGGCGTTGACAAACAGCGGATCCTGGCCGGTGATGTCGTTCGCACCGGGAGATACGGGCGCCACGCCACCGTTGTAGTTATTGTTATTATTGAGCAGGTTATAGTTCCCGACGAAGGTGGCAGCGACATCGTTCCGTTTTAGCCCGTCGTCGTGATTGGAGACAATGGTGTTGGTAACAACTACGCTGGCCGTATCATTGGCCTCTAGCCCCACCCAGTCATTATTATAGAAGGTGCCATTGACCACGGTGGCTCTGGCCGGAGAACTTGGATTATCTGTGCCCACGCCCAGGCCGCCGGTGTTACGCGCAACGACGTCATTCGTGCTGGTCAGGGTGCCCTTCCAGACCCAAATAACAGGAGAGCCACCGCTTTCGGACGTCCGGTTGCCCAGGATACGGTTCTGTTTCATTTCAACGGTGCTCTCATTAATCTGCATCCCGCCGCCTGAACCGTCATTACCCTTCGAGCGAGCCACATTGCCACTGATGACGTTTCGCTGTAGGAGGACGGCACTATCATCAAAGTTGAAACCGCCTCCGTGGCCCTGACCTTCGACATTGCTGCCGTTAGCGGTCAGGCTGTAGACGCTCGTGTTGTTCAAGACGTCATTATCCGTAAAAGAGAGGTTGCAGTTCGTTTGGTTACAGTTGATCCCAATCCCACCGCCACTGGGATGGTAATCGTTGCCCGTATTGCTGGTGATGCTGCCAGTGATTACCGCTATGTTACCAGCAATGGTGTTGGTACTGACGGTAGCTTGCTTTACATTGTCGAAAGCAATCCCACCACTCTCACTGCCAGCGTTCGTATTGTTGACCAGTTGTTGTTTGGCAGTGATGTTGTCACGGATTTCATTGTTGTTCAGGGTGACGTTATCGTTCCGGCTGAGGTGTATTCCGCCCCCGGCCGGACGTCCCCCCCAGGTGGTGCTGCCATCTCCACTCAACGAGAGGTATTCGACGGAGGTGTTCTCCTTCACCTCGTTCCTGATGATCAAAGTGGTGGTGACATTATCAATGCGTAGGCCGCCCCCCTCAGCGTGGCCCTTGGAATTGGCGCCACTGGTGGTCATAGTGCGGACGGCGACGTTACCAACGATGCGGTTTTCTTGTATCGTAACGCTGTCGTTACTGGTATCTTCACCGTTAAGGTGGATACCACCACCGCCCACCCAGGTGTCCTGGGGCGTGGCCGCGGAGGCGGCCGTGATCAGGGCCGTGTTACTCATCACCCAGTTACCGGTCAAGGTCAGCGTCTGTAAATCACCAGCAGCACTAAGACCGCCCCCATCGGCAAAGGTTCCAGATATTGCGGCCGTGTTTAGCATAATTTTGTTGTTGGTAACAGTCGCCACCGATCCCCACATGGCCATACCACCGCCAGCACCATTTCCCTCGATCTCGTTGCCGATGTTGCCCTGGATGATATTTTTCTCAATGGTGATGTTATCGCCCCACCAGGCCAGGCCACCACCTCCACCCCAGCCATTTTGCGGGGGAAGATTGGCCCGCAACCCCACGTTCGACAGAACCTGGTTGCCGGTAATGACGGCCGAGCTGGCATCGCCGATGGCGATACCTCCGCCCGCGCCTGCCGAGATCGGCACCGATGAAACCAGGGTAACCGATTGGGCCACGTTGGCCCGGATGATGTTATTATAGATGCCCACCGGGTTGGTACTGCTGACAACCAGGATACCGCCACCCAGTCCAGCGGTATTGGATATCTGACTGCCGACATTGTTCTCAATCAAGTTATCACGGATAATGGCCGTGGCTTGTTGAATAAAGATACCCCCCCCACCGGAGTCGAGAGAGCCGCTCTGGGCCAGGTACACATTACCCGAGCCATCCCCACCGGTAATCGTAAAGCCATCAATGGTCACCGCCCCATTGGTGATACTGATAACCGATCCGGCTCCTCCCCCATTGATGATACTGCCGTAAGGGGTACGGCTGGTGCAGGCAGCGTTATCACAGCCGCCCAGCAGGGTTACACTTTTACTGATGATCACATTTTCATTGTACGTGCCGCTCCAGACCCGCACCGTTTCTCCGCTATTGACGGCATCAACGGCCGTCTGGATTTTGTCGTAACATACTCCTGTACCGCCGGGATTAACACACTGGTCAGCGGCTAAAACCGGCAGACTGAGTAAGGCCAGGGCCACCAGGATAGCCCCCAAGGACAAACTAAGGGTCAGCAATAGTTGAGTGATATTTCTTTTCATGAGATTTGCTCCCTCAAAAAATAGTGAATGGCGAATAATTAATGGTGAATTGTTACTACCGCAATTCGCTCTATCTCGAAACCCGGAACGAAATTACGCAAAGCTGTACTTAGGCTCGTGATGCCTCCTTCCTTAATGTGAGCTTGAGCTTTTTCGAAAAGTCAATGATGGCTTTACGATAAGCGCAACACGCACTACACAATACGTACTACGATTTCACAGAGTCGCGCAGAGAATTTGAAGAAAAGCTGAACGCTGGAGGCTTACGAGTGGACTAATACAAGGGTTAGGTTAGACCGGACGTGATAAGCGGACCAGAATCTTTTTGGAGGGAAAAGATATCGATCGGGGTTGAAGATAGGAGGAGAACACAGGGGCAAGGAGACTGCCTCAGAATGTCTTCGCCTGATTGTAATATTCTGCACAATCCCAATTGTAACATACTTTTTGACTTGATGCAATAGGAATTTTCTCAGAGCAACCGGCGACTCTGGCAGCTAAGGCCCGTCGCTTAGCTTCGCGGACAAGCCACGTGTTACGTGTTACGTGTCTAGATGCCTAACCACGCAACACGCAACACGTAACACGTAGATTCTTTGTGGCCTGTTTTTGTCTTGTTCCCAATCTCCAGATTGGGAACAAGACAGAGGAAAAATTACCGCCCCGGCACCCGTTTACTGACTCTTAAAGATAATCGGCAGGTAAAAGTTATTATCGCCAATAATGACTGTGTCTGTGATCGGGGTGCTTAACTCGGCGCTGGTAACGGCGGCGGTGTTGATGAGGCGAAAGGTTCCGGTCAGGTTTGAGTCAATTGTAACCGGGAAGGTAAGCGTGACCTGCGTGGCGGCGGTGATGGTAACATTGCGGGCCACATGGGGCAGGCTCTGGGCAGAGGTGGCCAAAATGGCCTGCGACTGGGTAGGGATGAGGGTAACCGGCCCGGCGAAGGTCGTGCTCACGGGCAAAGTGTCCGAGATGAGGGCGGCCGTGGCGCTGATCGCGCCGTTATTGCTGATGGTAATGGTATAGGTAATCCGCTGGCCCGGCTGGGGTTGGGTGTTGTTAACTGTTTTGATCAGGCTGAGGGAAGGCTGGCCAAATTTTTGGATGTGATGATCGTCCGTATCGGCCACGTAGACGTTGCCGGCCTGATCGACGGCTATCCCTTCGGGGTCGTCAAATTGGCTATCACCGCCCCCAAAGGTGCCCCATTTGGCCAGAAACGTGCCGTTACCGTCGAATTTTTGGATACGATGATTATCCGTATCGGCCACGTAGACGTTACCGGCCTTGTCGACGGCCACCCCCTCGGGATCGTCAAACTGGCCGTCATTAATCCCAAAGGTGCCCCATTTGGTCAGAAATGTGCCGTTACTGTCGAATTTCTGGATACGGTGATTGACCTTATCGGCCACGTAGACGTTGCCGGCCTGATCGACGGCTACGTCTCGGGGATTGTTAAACTCGCCATTGTCGGAACCATCCAGGCCCCACTTGGTGAGGAACGTGCCGTTACTGTCAAACTTCTGGATGCGGTCGTTGCCCATATCGGCCACGTAGATGTTGCCCGCACTATCAACGGCCAGACCGCGGGGGCTATTAAACTGGCCGTTACCGGAACCGAACGAACCCCACTTGGCCAGGAAGGTGCCGGT
Source organism: Anaerolineae bacterium (assembly GCA_034409055.1). Taxonomy (GTDB): domain Bacteria; phylum Chloroflexota; class Anaerolineae; order 4572-78; family J111; genus DAOUMU01. Next base: position 50,383 of record DAOUMU010000356.1, on the reverse strand, counting down.
AATGGTGAACTTCTGGATACGGTCGTGGCCGGTATCGGCCACGTAGACGTTGCCGGCCTTATCGACCGCCACCCCTTCCGGGTCATTAAACTGGCCGTCCCCGGTACCCGGGGTACCCCATTTAGCCAGGAAAGTGCCCGTGATGGTGAATTTCTGGAGGCGATCGTTGAGCGTATCGGCTACGTAGACGTTGCCTTGGTTGTCGACGGCCACACCGCGTGGGTTATTAAACTGGCCATCACCTGTCCCTGGGATACCATTCGTTCCCCACCTGGTCAGGAATGTGGGGGGGGTATCGGCCTGGGCTAAGATAGGGGGTAGGATCAGGACCAGGGTCAACCCGGCTAGTAGCAGGGTTAATGATAATTGTCTGATGTTTCGGAGCATCATAAAATCCTCCTTTTGTACATCGAGTTTATAAAGGGCCTGGTTAGTTTCTATGGCAAAACGTAGCCAGGGCATCCTTATGCCCGCCGTAGACGTATGGGGATGCGTCTACAAGGTTTTGCAACAAGAATAGTTACACCAGAATTGGGGGGGAGTTTATTAGAAACTTTAGCATAGCAATGTTACCGTAACGTTACCAGCCTATGCAGCGTTTCCCCGGCCAATTCGTTCCCAAACCCGAAGTTGAGAACTAAGGAAAAAGAAACACCCCCATCAAACCGATGAGGGCGTTTCTCTCGTTCCCAAATGGGTATTAAGTGCATCAATAGATCATTAGCAAAAAGAGAACCACGGATGGAGAAATAAACGATAGGAGTAGCTCATCTCACAAAATCAACATCGCATCCCCAAACGAATAAAAGCGGTACTTTTCGGCAATCGCCACCTCGTACGCGCGCCGGATGAGATCCCTGCCGGCAAAGGCGCTGACCAGCATGAGCAGGGTGGATTTGGGCAGATGGAAGTTGGTCAGCATGACATCCACGGCCCGGAAGGTAAAGCCCGGATAGATGAATAAATCGGTTTCCTCTTCGATGGCGACCACGGGTTTCCAGGGGCAAATATTGGGAGCAAGCATGCTGGCCTCTTTAAGCGAGCCCATCCAACCCGTGCTGCGGAGGGCGGCCGTTTCCAGGGTACGGACGGCGGTTGTGCCCACGGCCACCAGGCGCCCTCCGGCCAGTTTGGCCTGGTTGATGCGGCGGGCGGTGTTGGCCGTGAGGCGAACGTACTCCCGGTGAATGGGGTGGGTTTCCACCTGCTCGACCGTGACCGGTTTGAAGGTATCCAGGCCAATATGCAGGGTGACGTAATCCAGGGCCACCCCTTTGTCCCGCAGGGCCAGCAGGATGTCGGGGGTAAAGTGCAGGCCGGCTGTGGGCGCTGCCGCCGAGCCGTCGATCCGGCTGAAGATGGTTTGGTAACGTTCAGCATCAGCCAGGGGGGTGTGGATGTAGGGCGGCAGGGGAGTATGGCCCACCTCGTCTAAGAAGGCGTCGACCGGCTGGTTAAATTCTATCAGCCGCCGTGCCTGGCCAAGGTCTTCTTTGATGGTCAGGGAGAGGGCAGCACTCTGATGAGTACGGGCGGGGGCACAGGGGGGCAGGGGGGCAGGGGGGAATTCCTCTACCTGGGTTTGTACGGGTGCTCCGTGGCCCGTTTTTCTTGCTTCGATCTCCACGACAATGCCGGGACGCAGACGTTTGCCGCCGACCAGGGCTTCCCACTGCCGGCCATCCAGCCGCTTGAGGAGGAGGATCTCGACCTTGCCCCCACTCTGCTTGTGGCCCAGGAGACGGGCCGGAATAACCCGGCTGTCGTTGGCCACCAGGATGTCGCCCGGCCGGAGCAGATCGACCAGATCGGCAAAAGTGTGGTGGCTAATCTCCCCCGTGCGCCGATTGAGGAGCATGAGCCGGGAGGCGTGACGGGGTTCGATGGGGGTTTGAGCAATCATCTCCGGGGGGAGGTCGTAATCGAATTGATCAATGTGCACCTATTTTACCTCAATCCGCTGGACAATCGGTTCACCTGGGTGACCGGCCTGATCGGTGACCACCATGCTCAAATCATAGGTGCCCGGTACGTGTCCAACCCATTGGATGGAAACAGTCCAGGCTGGGATTGGCTGTTGGGATTGGATGGCATTGGTGATAACCGGTTGACCCTCGATTAAAACGGCCACGCTGGCCAGATTGTGGGGAAAGGTACCTTTCGATCCGCTTGTTTTTTCTGACCTGATAGGCTGGCCGTTTACAAAAATCTCAAGCGTCCCTAGCTGATCTTTACTCGTATGATAGCTTTCTACCTGGAGTATTTGTTCCAGGTCCACCTGAATCCTTTCACGAGGCGGCACGAAGGTGGAGTGGGGTCTGTCTGTCACAGGCGGTTCTGTCAAACTAAAGCTTATCAATTGTTCAGAGATTTGGCAGCCCATGGCCAATAAGGCTAGGCCAAGAACAAACAGTATGGGGTTGATTGACTTTTTACCCATAGGAATTCCTTCAAAAAATGGTCAACACGTAAGTAAGGGCGAGGCAAGTCGGATTGGTAGTGATCGAAGTAAACAAGTCACGCTCCGACTTGCCTCGCCCCTACGTCACCAACAAATTTGAAGAGGATACATCAACATCTTAAAATAAGGACGGCTGCTCCCCTTTCTCCGGCGGCACTAAACCCAGGTGTTCGTAGGCGTGAGCGGTGGCCACCCGACCTCGGGGGGTACGGTCTAAAAAACCTAGTTGAAGCAGGTAAGGCTCGACCACATCCATGATGGTACTACTTTCTTCGCTAATGCTGGCGGCGATGGTTTCCAGTCCCACCGGTCCCCCCCTAAACTTTTCAATAATCGAGTGCAGCACCTTCCTGTCCAGATCGTCCAGCCCCAGCGAATCAACGTTCATGAGTGAAAGCGCCTCGTGGGCCACGGTTTTGGTAATGACCCCATCGGCCCGGACCTGGGCAAAGTCACGGGCTCGCTTGAGCAAGCGGTTAGCAATGCGAGCTGTGCCCCGCGAGCGTTTGGCGATTTCCAGAGCGCCATCCGGTTCAATGGGCACGTTCAAGATTGCGGCCGAACGGGCGACAATCTGCTGTAACTCTTCCGGCGTATAAAATTCAAGGCGAAAGATGGCTCCAAAACGATCACGCAGGGGCGAAGCCAACAGGTCCAGGCGGGTGGTGGCGCCCAGGGTGGTGAAGCGGGGTAATTTGAGGCGGATGTTGCGCGCGCTGGGCCCTTTGCCGATGACAATATCCAGGGCGTAATCTTCCATGGCCGGATAGAGCACTTCTTCCACGGCCCGCCCCAGACGATGAATCTCATCAATAAAAAGCAGGTCACCTTTACGCAGATTGGTCAAAATAGCGGCCAAATCGCCGGCTCGCTCAATGGCCGGACCAGAAGTGATTTTGATGTTAACTCCCATTTGATGGGCGATAATGTTAGCCAGGGTCGTTTTACCCAAGCCGGGTGGACCGTAAAGTAAGACGTGATCCAGAGCCTCCCCTCGCTGTTGAGCCGCCTCAATCAAGATTTGAATGTTTTCCTTAACCACGGGCTGGCCAATATAGCCGGCCCAATCCGTGGGTCGTAAACTGGTATCCAACTGTTTTTCCGAAGATTGTAAGCCAGGTGAAACGGTTCGTTTGTTCATAATATCGATTATACCACCCAATAAGCGCCTACCCAAAAAGCCGGTGAGGGTGCCTATCGCCGCTAGGTTGACCGGCCTCGCGATATTGGTCCATCGGTGAGGCGTTTTTTATTGTGGCTATTATACCATAAAAAAGGGGGGAAACTGCGCTCCCCCCCAGTTCTTACATAGTCCGTTTGAAGTAGGGTATATGTAATTTCTCTGCTGCTTTGCGCTTTGCCTCTTCTCCTCTGCGGTCATAACGGGCAGTGGTCGAGACATCAGCATACCCGGCCATTTGTTGAACGGTGGCTATATCTGCCCCAGCGTCGAGTAGATCACCTATGAACGTGTGGCGAAAGTCGTGGGGGGAGACGCGAGAAATACCAGCAATTTTAGCTCTTTTCTGCAAAAGGTGGTAAACCGCTTGTGTGGTCAGTCTGCCAGGCTTAATGTGACCACCTTTTCTAATCTGAAGGAATAGCGGGCCATCCCCAGTATCACGAATTGAGAGCCAATCCTCTAAGGCTGCCTTAGCTCCATTGGTTACGTAGGCAGTCCGTTGTTTGTTTCCTTTGGCCTTGAGTATTTTTAATTCGCCCGTCTCAGGGTTGTAATCCTCAATATCCAGATTGACTAACTCCCCCCGGCGTAGACCACAGGTGTACAGAATAGCGATAATGGCGGCGTCCCTAACACCTAATGGCGTATTGTCACAAGCGTTCATCAGGGCGAACAATTCACCCGATGACAGGCTACGGCCAGCAGTTTGCAAGGGCATCATCTGGTCGGTAACGTTAGCCGGTTTGATTAAAAATCTAACCAAATTCTAACCAAATCCTAACCAAATCCTAACGAATCTCTGGGCGATTTTTACACATTCTGTGTTATAACAAATAGTAAGACATAGTAAACGTTATGGAGGATAATATTCCCAAAAAACCTAACTTTACCCTTTGTTTCTTAGCCTTTTGTATCGCAACTTGAAAGATTGTAATATTTAATTAGGTAAAAAAAAGAGCGTCATAACTCGGCAAAGTGAATGACGCTCTTTGTGAAAAAATAGAAGGGGCTTTACCCTTATCTTTTGATATTATAGCACAAGGGTAATGTCCCCAAAAATCCTAATGGAGGCATTACCATGCAAGATTTCTTTATTACCCTCTGTTTTCTGGCGTTTTGTATCACAGTTATTGCTCTTACTCAAAGAAGGGCAGATATTTCAACGTTAGCCGTTAAAACGTTGGGCAAGGCTTTTGGCAAACTATCGGATATATTTGCCCCAAGCCAACAAACCAAAGATAAATTTCCAGGCTCAAACCTGGACAATCAAGCCGATTCGCTGGACACCGGCGCGGGTGAAAAGCTGGACAAACCTATACCATAGAACTTATAACGGGTGACACTTCAGCTTTTATTTATTAGGGCCTTATGCTAGTTCCACAAAGACCTAACATAACTGGCGAAATTCGGCCTCCAGAAGCCTGGAATTTACATCTTCAGGCAAGTTTACGGCTAACTGTGGTCAAAATTCAGGGCAAAATTGAACATTGCCGTATTGAGATCCCATTTTTAGCGGTTTGACTGCTAACTAGCATAAGGCCCTATTAATATTATATTGCCTGAAGTGTCACCGGCGCGGCCTTGTCGCTTACTCTAAAATCACCCCTTCATTGGCAATCTTGGCGGCCTCAATGTACCTAAGCGGCATAGCGTAGCTATTCCATCCCCCGGCCTCTTGTAGCCTATCTAAAGGTGTAATTATACTAAATTCATTTACTGACTGTTCTGCTTTTGGTTCCGGTGTGTTGGTTGGTATTGGTGTTAGGGTGTCTGTAGGTGTGGGCGTGTCAGCCAGTGGTGTGGGTGTTATAGTCGGTTCTGGCATTGCTGCTGGCGTGGGTGTCCCAGTCGGTGGCTGGGATGTTGGGGGGGAGGTTGGCTTTAGTGTGGGCGTAGTAGGGGTAGGGGTGGGAGTCTCCATTGCCAACGATACCGTTGTCGGTTCAGGCTCTCGTTGGAGTTCGCCGACAATGGCGGCGATAATAGTAAAAATGGTACAGAGAAACAGATACCCAACCAGGATGAGACAACCTATAGTGATGATTTTGCCTATGGTAGTATTCCAAAAACCGGTTCTCTGTTGCATAATCCCCTCTCCCCATTGAGTAGTGTTTTTTCCAGTATAACATAGGAAAGTTAAAATGAGTAGTGACAAGTGTTACTTAAAACAAAAAAGCCAGCCCGGTTAAGGCTGGCTTTTGTTTCTTGGGATGGTGGTCATACCTATTGGGGCGGGTCTAGTGTTACCAAAAAGAAAAGGGACAGCCGGTGGGCCAGCCCTTTTTAGGCGGGTACTCAGGACACAAAACTTAAAAAGTTTGATATTTTACAAAATCAAATTGACAAAAAATTAGAGTTATGTATTATATCGCCAATTTCGCACGTAAGATTATGTTGTTATCGTAAAAACTGTCTAATACCATTTGTGATATAAATCGGCGCAAATTTAACAACATGTTTTTGGGGAAGGAGGAATGAGGTCAATGCAGGTATCAAAGGCGATATCGAGCCATACGTTTTCAGGGGGAGGGTGCTTCATTCGTTTTGGGCGCCTTAATTTTAGTTAGTTTTCGGTGTCATACTCCGTAGCTGATACACGCTTGGCACAATGTGTCGACAAGGCATAGATATCCTGGCCTACGTTTCACACCGAGTACTAATTCAATGATATATCATCCAGGAGAACAAAAGAGCCATGGCCAAAAAAGTAACCAAGACGCAAATGTCTGTTTTGGAAAAGGAGCGAGAGCATACTCTGACCGAATTGGGGCATTTACGCGAAACACTCAGGTATGAAGTTGAAATAGAAGATGTTGACGATGCTGCTTCTGATCTTGTGGAACGAGACAAGATACAGGCCCTTATTTTTACCTTGGAACGAAAGCTAGAAGATATTGACCACGCTATCCGGCATGCCCAGGAACTTGGTTATGGTATTTGTGAAAAGTGTGGTCAGGAGATCCAACCAGAGCGACTGGAAATTTTTCCAGAGACAACGCTCTGTATTAGTTGTAAACGAGAAAGTGAACGTCTTCGCCTTCTTCGTAACGCGTCGTCGTAAGCCATTATCGTTCTGCTTTAAATTCAGGTTATTGTTCACTTTATGTGGTGCTCAATAGCGTTTGGCCTGACGAGATGGCTATAAGCTAAATGGCCTAAGCGTTTTTGCTTGTCGTTGGGATAGCGGTTATAATTAATTTACTATGGCTTCACGAACAAAATCGCGCCGACGCCTGGCCATTCCACCATTGTTTGCCCAAGGATTGATAGCAGGCATCATGGTGATTTTTTTATTGGGTGGCGTTTACATCGGCTACCTTTTTTATTTTACGGTCAAAGATGCCGTAGCCAGTACCAAGCTACCCAGCGTACCTTACGTTGATTTATCCTTACCCCTGGCGGCCCTGCCCCTGACCGGCGATGAGAACATTTCTTTGACCCTGCCCGTGATCCGTGGGGGTGAAGCGGGGGCCACCAGCATCACCGGAGTGCCCCTGCCTGATTATGAGCGCAAAGAACGGGTCAACATTTTGCTATTGGGCATCGACAAGCGACCGGACGAAGACTATTCCCGAACCGACACCATGATTCTGGTTACGGTTGATCCCAACGGTAAGGCGGCCGGTATGCTGTCTATTCCCCGTGACCTGTGGGTTTCTATTCCGGGCTATGATGAGGATCGTGTCAACAAAGCTTACTATTTTGGTGAAATGAATGGTTATCCTGGCGGTGGCCCGGCTCTGGCTATGAAAACGGTCCAATACAACCTGGGTGTACCGGTTCATTTTTACATCCAGGTTGACTTTGATGGCTTCCGCCAGATTGTAGATACGCTGGGTGGGATTGATATTTACGTCCCGGAAAGTATCGACGATCCGTCCTTCCCCGATAATAACTACGGCTTTGACCCATTTTACATTGAAGCCGGGCAACATACCCTGGATGGTTACAATGCTCTACGCTATGCTCGTACCCGGGCCACCCCCGGCTCAGATTTTTCTCGGGCCAAGCGCCAACAAGCTGTGTTGATGGCCATTAAAGATAAGGCTCTACAGCTTAACATGATTCCAAAAATCCCGGAATTGTGGAATACGATGGCCGGTACCGTTGAAACCGATTTGCAACTGGTCGATATTGTGGAACTGGCCCAACTGGCCGATGAAATTGAGGCCGGCAATATTCAATCGACCGTCATTGATAGCGCCCTGACCTACGATTATGTCGTGCCCGAAACCGGAGCCCAGGTGTTGATTCCACTCCGTGACAAAATTCGGGCGGTGATCGATGAGATGTTTGCCGAATCAGAACCGGCCGAAGGACCCTCCCAGGCCGAGATTGAAGCCGTCCAGACGGCCCAGGCCCAGGCTCGAGCGGAGGAAATCGAACAAAATGCTCAACGCCAGGAAGAGATCAAGGCTTTTCTGACTCAAGAGAAGGCCAAATTGGTTGTGCAAAATGGGACCAACGTTTCTGGTTTGGCCTCGCAAACGGCTCTCTTTTTGAAGCAACAAGGGTTCAACGTGCTCCAATTTGGTCCGGCCGATACCACCACCTACCCCCATACCGTCATCGTGGTTTACGATGACAGTAAAGTTTATACCCTGCAGGTGCTGGCTGCGCTCTTTGCCGTCGAAGAAGAAAATATCCGCTCCAGTCCCAATCTCAAGAGTGATGTGGATTTTCGAGTGATTGTGGGCAGCGACTTTGAGTTACCGAGTGGCACCCAGTCATTATTAATCCAAGAAGAGTAGTTATACGCTGACCCTACTCAACCACGGAAGATAAAAGCCTATCCTATCGCAGGATAGGCTTTTTGGTAAATTTTTGTCCAAATTGATTATATCAGAAAGGTATCCTGATGAAGACAATCGTAGAACAGATTTTGTATGCCGGGCGCAGACTATTCGAGCGTAAGCTGCTGGATATGTGCGGCGGCAACATCAGTGTCCGTCATAATAACCAAATTTTCATTACTGCCCGCTACAGTGGCAGTAAACGTCACTGGCAAAATCAACCTGAAGACATCATTTCTGGCGATATTGATAGCGATGTCCTGCTAGAGCATCCCCGCTTTTCCAGAGAAGGTAAAGCTCACCTGGCCATTTATCGTCACTTTCCCCAGGTCGGGGCAGTTATCCACGCCCATGCTTTTCATATCCTGCCCTTCTGCGCTGCCAGCCGGCCTATCGAGCCGGTCTTAGAGCAAACCCAGAAGTTCGGCTTGATCAAAGTGGTCGAGCCAGCCCCAGCCCATAGCTTGGAGTTGGCCAACAACATTGTCAAAGAATTGACCGGTCAAGAAGCGGCCATCGAGAAGCAAGCGGCGGCCGTGTTGATGCCCCATCACGGCATCATCGTGGTCGGGAAAGATTTGCTGGCGGCTGTGGATGCCCTGGAACGGATCGATTGGAACGCCTGGTGTATCCTGGCCCAAAAAGCCCTATGATTTTAACTGTTACGCCTAACTCTGCCCTGGATCGGGTCCTCTTTATTGACCAGTTCCAAGCTGGCACGACCATGCGTCCCACGAAAATGATCGAGAGCGTGGGCGGCAAAGGGTTCGATACCTCGGTCGTATTGCAGACATTGGGGGTTGAAAACGTGGCCCTGGGTTTTGTGGCCGGACTGACCGGCCAACAACTGGTCAGCCTGCTGGACGGTTATGGCATCAGCCACGACCTGGTCTGGGTAGAGGGTGAGACACGCATTGCCCACGTAGTAGTCGAGACCCGGCACCGCCGGCATAGCCACCTGATCACCGCCGGATTATCTGTTTCACCTGAAGCCTATCAGGCGTTCCTGGAACGATTCCAGGCCCACCTGGACACCGCCGCCTGGGTCGCCGCCGGAGGGTCGCTGGCTGCGGGCGTGCCGGTATCCTGCTATCGCCACCTGACCGAGATGGCCCAAGCGGCCGGCGTGTCCACGCTGGTTGACAGTTTCGGTTCGCCTCTCCTGGAAACGGTGCCTGTCTTGCCTGCCATCCTCAAAATGAACCAGGCGGAGTTCGCCCAGAGTTTTGGGGGGCAAGCCAACACCCTGACCGAACTGATCCCCCAGGCGCAGGCTCTACGCGAGCGAAAAAAGCTCCCGGCCCTGGTTTTGACTTGCGGAGCGGCAGGCGTTGTGGCCTACACCGCAACCGGCTCGTATCTGGCTACGGCTCCCCTCCAACAGGCCGTCAATGCCGCTGGGGCCGGCGATGGTGTCTCAGCAGCGCTGGTCTGGCGACTGTCGCTTGGAGACGACTGGCCGGATGCTCTGCGTTGGGCTGCGGCCACCGGGGCGGCCGTCGTTCTGACCGAAGGCACCGCCGATTGTCATCTGGCCGATATTGAGCGCATTGTAGGTCAAACTTCTGTGCGCCAGATGTAAGGATTGTGACTGCGAGGCATAAGCAATGGTTCATAACAATAAGTATACCTTATTTTGGCTGACGGCTATCCTAACCGGTTTGGTTCTGCTGAGTGTCAGTTGCCGGGCTTTTGGGTCCACTTACCAATACAAGGGGTCGGTGCTGGACCCACCGGCCCCCTTGCCCGATTTTGAACTGCTCGGAACCGATGGACAGCCATTTCATCTCAGTGATGTCGAAGGGGATATTGCCCTGATTTATTTTGGCTATACCTATTGTCCCGATGTTTGCCCGCTGACCATGGCCGATGTAAAGAAGGCCCTGGCCGACCTGGAGGGAAAGGAACGAGTCCATATTATCTTCATCTCGGTCGATCCAGAGCGAGATACGCCGGAGGTGTTGGCCCGATACATGAACGCCTTTGGGCCGGAGTTTACCGGCCTGACCGATGATTTTGAAAAGGTACAGGCAGTCATGAAACCTTACGGCGCTTTTGCCGAAAAAGAGGCGGTAACCGACTCGGCGGCCGGTTATTTGGTCAGCCACACGGCCCGCCTGTATCTGGTCAGTCCTAACCGTGAATTATTGTTAACTTATCCCTTTGGCTTTGAGCCTGAGGATTTGCGGAGTGATCTGGCCTATTTGTTACAACAAAAGTAACTACCTACCATGTCATTCTGAACGAGCGCAGCGAGTGAAGAATCCCCAAGGTTTTGGTAAAGTAGCCCTCTTTTGGGCCAAAGTTTCGGAGATTCCTCGTCGTTTATGCCCTTTGGGTACTGAGTTCCTCGGAATGACATGAGGGTAGGTAGTTACCAACAAAAGGGGTTATAGAGACGGGGTAGGACAGGGGAACGTATTGCATAGTGCAGTTAAAGGTTGGTGAACCTTGCTAAAAGTTGGTCAGACCCTCCTGCTCAATCAGCGCCGCTGGCATCTCAAGCAGGTGCGCTTTGTGGGGACGCGGCACCTGGAACTTGAGGCGATTGGAGCCTCTGAAGCTTCGCTGGGTATGACCCGGCGCATGACCGTTTTTCAGTACGGTCATGATTTATTTATCGAGCAACGCCACCAGCGTTATTGGCACGCTCATCTCCAACGAGATTGGATCGAAGACGAACGTGGCCCGGCCCTGAACTGTCAGCCGGCCACCTGGCTTGACCTCCTGGCGGCCCATACCCGTTGCCCGGCCAGTGGCGACCGGCCATCTAGTTTGCCGCATGAGTTCAGTTGGTCTTACTCGCGAGCGGCCAAGTACCGGCAATGCCCCCGGGCCTACTATTACCATTACTATGCTGCCTGGGAAGGGTGGCGCCAGGACGTGCCGGCGCCGGTGCGGCGAGTTTATCTGCTCAAAAACCTGACCGATTTGTCTACCTGGGTTGGGAACCTGGTCCACGAGTCGATTAAGTTCGCTCTGGCTCGTCTCAAGACTGGCCAGGCTGTCGTCGAAACCGACCTGATTCAACAAATGCACCGCCGGGCCCGGGCCGACTTTGAGGACTCCCGCCGGGGACGTTACCGGCAGCAGCCGAACCAACGGACCGGCTTCCAGGAGCACTATTACCAACTGGCCCTGTCCAAGAGCACCTGGCAGGCCGCATGGGCGAAGGCAGAACGTTATCTGCGCACCTTCATCAACTCGCCCCTTTATACCGATTTACGTCGCCAGCCGGCCAGCACGTTTCTCAATGTCGAAGCCTTGCAATCCTTCTTCCTGGCCGGGACGAAAGTGTGGGTGCAAATAGATCTGGCCCGACGGGTAGAGGACACGATTTACCTGTACGATTGGAAAACCGGGGCGATTGATGAGCAGGAACTGCGCCAACAGTTGGGGATTTACGGTCTCTATCTTCGACACACCCGGCCGGAGGTGACCAGCGGTGGTGTGTCTGTGCGGGGCATCGTTTATGCCCTGGCCGAGGATCGCCGGCTTGAATTTGACCTGGATGAGGCTACTTTACAGAACGCCCAGACAGTGGCCGAGACCAGCATAGCCCAATTGCAGGGACTACTCCTCGATCCCCAGGCCAATCTGGCCGAGTTGCGTCGTTTTCCGATGATTGATGAGCTGAGCGTTTGCCGGCGCTGTCAGTTCCGGGAACCGTGTGAGCGGGACGAGGAGCAGGTAGCAAGTGTGTACCCCTGACAGGTTCATTCGTGGCGGTTCATCTCGCGTTTAACCACTTCCTCCACGACACGATTGGCCACCACGGCTATGAAGGCCGCAGCCCCGGCAAAAATGACAGCTTGAAAAAGTAAGGAAATGAACCCGATCAAAACAATAATTATAACCAGGATAAAGATTGCCATAGGATACCGGCCGATGATGACGGCTGCGTTGCGCAGGGCCAATTTGAAGCCTGGCGTTTCAAGCCGGGGATAAAGGGGTAGAACAATCAACTGTAAAATGCACCAGAAAATGGCCACGGCCAGTATCAATACCTGCACAATTGCCGCCCACTGGGTGCCAATACCGGCGTAAAAATTTAAATTGAGCCACAAAAGAATCAGCACCCCCAGATTAATCCCGCCCCAAATGTAAGCCTCCTTCCACGTCCGGCGAGCATAGGCAAAAAAGGTACTGAACTTTATGCCCTTACCCTGGCCAACGTCGTAAACGGTGGCAAAAAGACCAAAGGTTACCAGGGGATAGGGAATAACCAGCAAAATCCCCACTACCCAGATAAGATTAAACAGGATCAGGTAAAGCATTTCCTCCCAAAAATCAAGGGCTGATTGCTTGATAATGCTCCAAATCATGTCTCAATTACCCTGGGCAAAGTGGGCTCAGTATAACACGTTCCATCCTCCTGCCAAAATAAAAGTGGGCGACCGTTACAGGTCGCCCATCGTTGTTAAGTTATTTGAAAGGTATTCACGGCACCAACGGAATTGTCTTAATGACCGTGTTGTTCGTACCGTTTACGACTGTGACCGTGCCATAGGGCGCGCCCGGGTGATGAGCGTTACCCACGTAAATCTTGTTGGTCAACTCGTTAACTGCGACCCCCTGGGGGTTGTCGTCCACCGGCACAGCAGTAATCGAGTTAGCGGTGTTGGTGGTGGGGTCATAATCAATCACAAAGAGCTGATCCCCCGGCCCATCGGTCACATACACCCGGTTAGTGCTGGCGTTGACGGCCAGACCTTCTTCCCCGGCCGAGACGGCTCCTGGCAATTCGATGTCAGCCACCCAGGCCGGGCCGGGAATAGCCGAGATACCGATGTCCTCTGGACGCACGGCGAAGTTCCAGGTGCAGGTCCCATCTGAGGGCGGACCACCGGTTTCTTCAAGCAGTTTGTCTTCATCTAATACAAGGACCTTGCTGCTCGTCTGGCCCTTGTTGGCATCAGGTGGTGAACCTACGAAAACGTGGCCGGTGGCCTGATTAACGGCCACGGTGCGCAAAATACGCGGTTCTTCCGGGGCGTGGTGACAAGCACCGTAGTTCGGCACCCCTTCAGCCTGGTAGCTATCAAAGATAACCAGTTCGCCGGTATCGATCGTGGCCAGGTAGACCAGGTCTGTCCGGCGGCTGACGTCAATGCCGTAGGAAGCCTGGAAACTCTTCTTGGGCACCCAGCCCAGGCGGGCTTCCGTCGGGCCGTAGATGATGGGCAGGCGGTCGTGATAGTTGGAAACGTAGACCCGTTCCCGGCCCGTATTGGGGTTGGCGGCCAACTTGACCGGTGACACGCCCACGTATCCCTGTTCGTGCATCATGGCCCGTGAATTGAGGCTGTCAACGTCGATGATCCAGATACCCGGCGTCCAGTTGTTAGCGGCAAAGGCATGCGCGGCAAAGACCTTGCTGGGTGTGGTCGAGCTCAGGACGGCCAGACCGGTGGGACCGTGCCCGACCGGGACAGAGCTTTTGTACGTATCGCCTACTCCGTCGATGACGTGGACAGCATCCTGGCGGGGACTGGCCACAAAAATCTGGTTGGTATCCGGGTCGGCGGCCACATCGGAGACGTGGGCCAGGGGCAACGGGGTGGGGGTGGGCGTGGGGACGGGCGTAGGGGGTGGTGTAACTGAATAGCCCTTGAGAATGATGGGTAAGTAGACAAAACCCGACACCGGGGCGGACGGGTTGACCGGGGTCTGTTCGTAAGAGATATTGTTGCCCGGGTAACATTCAAGATGGCTCTCGTACCCACCAATTTCGACCCGGTTGATAATCCACTCCAGGGTCAGGGGCAGGGTGTTGGTCACTTGCACCCGGAAGGTGAGGAAACCACCCTGATTGGGGTCCAGGTTGCCGACGTTGTAGGTGTACAGGCGGCCCGAGACGTTGGTCCATTCTGGCCCACCGGCATAGGTGGTGTAAAGGGGCAGGGTCTCGGTCAGTACCACCCCGGTGGTCGGAGCACGGCCGTTGTTCACGTAGACAATGCTGTAGGCGATAATATCGTTGGGACCCACATTGTCGGCCTGGGCGCTGATGGGGGGGGCAGTTCCGGCCACTTGCTGGTAGAGCCTGGTAAATTCGGATGAGGGGCTGGTGACCCCGATGTTATCGTTTTTAGCCACGGTCAGGTCCGGGACAATGGGCACGGAGGTGACTTCGGTGAAGGTATGCCCTCCGCTGATTTGAATGACATTGGTGATGGCCGTCACGTCAGTCGGAATAGCGCTTGGCCCCACTAATTGTACCTGGAAGTAAACCGGTCCGAACGGCCCACCTGGGGCCACGGTGCCCAGGGTACGGCTGTAGGCTCCACCACCCAGGTCAGCCCAGCCAGTATTGACCCCACCGGGCAGGAAGTTAGTATAGTCGGGCTTGATATCGGTCAGGAAAACATCGTTAACGGAGGAACTACCGGTGTTACTGTAGGTGATGGTGTAGGTGATGGTCTGATTGGGCACGGCGCAGATGAGACCATCATCTTTATGTACCTGCAGGTTACGGGTTGGGTCACAAACAACGGGTGTTTGTTCGCGGGAGATGTTATCGGCCGGGTCTCCTTCTACGGCGTTACTGTCCGCTTCAACCGTGTTCACCGTCTCGGTAATCGAGCAAGGCAGGGCCGGGTCTACCTGGACTACAAAATTAACCACGCGCCCCTCGCCCCCCCACAGGGTACCGACGTGGTAAGTGTAGAGATTACTGGTGCCCACCTGGAACCAGCCGTCAGGCCCGCTGGGACCAACGAAGCTGGTATTGGCTGGCAAGGTCTCGGTCAGGATCACGGTGCCGGCGATTTGAGCGCCGACGTTGTTCACACTGATGGTGTAGGTAATGTATTCCCCTGCCCTGGCCTCGGTCCGGGGATCACCGGTCCCAATCCCGTCGTTCTTGATAACGACCAGGTCCACGTTGCAGTCGATGGGAATGGGACCGACCTCGTAGAAGTTATCCACCGCGTTCAGATCAGGCTCAATGGCAGCAATGCGGACCGAGTTGGTAAAGGAAGTCGTACCAACGCAGAAGTTCGGATCCAGATTTACCCCCAGGTCAAAGGAGTTTCCGGCTCCCGGGGCGAGGTCGCTCACACTCCAGACCACCGTATTGGTGGTGGTCACCGCTCCACCCAGGGTATCGGTTATGTAGTTCACATCATTATCCAGGAAATCGGTGATGACGACGCCGGTGGCGGTGTAAGGACCGATGTTGCGGTACTCGATGGTAAAGGTGGTCACCTTACCCAGACTCGGGGCCAGGCTAACCAGGGTTTTGGTGATGATCAGATCGGGCTGGGACTCGACGATATCTATGTCGGTGTCGGTGTTGTTGGTGGTGGTGATTACGTCCGCGCTGTGGGTAACGGTAGCCGTGTTGGTGATCAGGTTGACCCCGGCCGGGAAGGGGTTGTTGACCTGGACGGTAACGGTGCGGGTCAGGCTATTTCCCGTGGGCGGAACCGGCAGGTCGAAGGGAGGCCAGGTAACCACGCCACCGGCATGGCTGCCGCCGTGGCTGGCAGCAATGAAGGTGGTGTAAGTGGGGATGGTATCGGTGACCACAATGCCGGTCGCCGTCACGTTGCCGTAATTACTAATCGTCAGCGTATAGGTCAGCAGGTCACCGGGCCGGACCGTGGTGCGGCCATCGTCCTTGCTAATGGCCAGGTCGGCCACACAATGCACCTGGGGTGAGTTGGTAGAGGTAGCCACGTTATTGGTCGTGGTAATTTCCGGGGTGCTGGTGCTGATATAAGCGGTGTTCGTCAGCGCGCTGAGACTGCACATACTGGCATCGGCTGTGACCACATAATTCAGGCTGCCGTTGCCGGTGGGAGGTAGGGTGATGCCGCCGTTCAACAGCGTATCGATACCCCCGGTAATCGGGTTCACGTCGGTGATGACCACGTTGTCTGCGGGAGCCGTACCGGTATTGCTGTAGTAAATGGTGTAGGTGATGGTTTGGCCGGGGACGATGTTGCCGCCCGGCCCAACCTTGTTTATGGCGACGTCGGCGCAGGCCGTGGGCAGAGTATGGCTGTAACGCTCGTTCGTGGTCACGGCATCAGGGGTGGTCGAGGTGATGAGCACGGTGTTGGTCAAGAACTGGCTGCAGCCGACCGTTGGTTGGACCCAGGCCACCAGGGTGATGGTATCGCTGAGGTGAGCCCCCAGCCAGGGCAACGTCCAGATCACCTCAGGCGAGGTTTGGACGCGGGTGAAGCCTAGGCTCTCGGCGGTGTCGGTCAGCCAACTGGTGCCGGTGGGCAGGGTATCGGTGATGATCATGCCGGTGGCCGGCGTATCCCCGTCGTTGCTAAAGGGGATGGTGTAGGTAATCAGCTCGCCCGGGATGACATAAGTCAGGGGCGATGATTTGCTGATGCCCACATCGGCACAGATAACGCTGATGCTGGAATCACTGCCGGTATTGTTGCCGGGATTGTTGTCAAGGGTGGCGGTGGTGATGGCCACACTGTTCGTCAGCATCTGGCCACAACTGGCTGTGGCCGCAGCGGATAAACGGGCCACCACGGTGATGACCCCACTGGCGCCGGCAGTCAGGTCCCCCAGGTCCCAGACCACTTCAGGCGTGGTTTGGAGGCGGGTGAAGCCCAAGCTCTCGGCAGTGTCGGTCAGCCAACTGGTGCCGGTGGGTAGAGTGTCGGTGAGGCGGACGTTGGTGGCCAGACCGGAGCTATTGCTATAGGCAACGGTGTAGGTAATGGTTTCACCGGGAATGACCTGAGCCAGGATTGTCGTTTTCTCAACGCCGACGTCGGCTGCTTGAAACTGGACCGTGGTGGTGACCGGGAAGCCGCACCATTCCGTTACGGTGATGGTGGCCAGGCCGGAAACATTGGAGGTGAGGGTGGTCGTGGCCAGGCCGTTATTATCCAACGTCAGGGAGGTATCGGCCAGAGTGCCCAGGTTCGTGGTTAGATTGACCTGGCGGGCTCCGACGGGTACTGTGTGTCCGGCCCCATCGTTCATGGTCACCGTGACCACAGCAGTCGAGAGGCCATCGGCTGGTAGAATGGAAGGAAAGGCAGCGGCAGTTAATTGAATGTAAGGGCTAAAGGTGACTGTGCCGGTGATTTCGGTGCCGACTATGGGGAAATTGGTGCCCAGCCAGTTGCCGGTGGCGGTGACGGTCAAGGCGTTCGTGCTGCGGTTTTTGACCTCGTATCTGTCATCCACACAGATGGCGTTGCTGTGGATCACCTGACTGTCGAAATAATTTGCCCCGTGGAAGACCAGGCCACTGCCATAACGGTCTTTCAGACGGGTATCGGTGATGTTGATGGCAAAGGTTTGGATGGGCGGACCGATGCCGGTATCTAAAACGTGCAAGGCTCCTTCGTACAGTCCGGGGGTGCCGTTGTCGTAGAGATAGTTATCCTGAAGCGTGGCCCGGTCCACGCGTTCAAGAATAACAGCGCCCAGGGTACTGGTCAGGGCCGTGCTATAGACGACGTTGGATTGAAAGGTGAAGTTGTTTTGATTGTAGGCATATAGACCTTGTTGGCCCGTACGCCAGATCTGATTGCCGATGACCTGGTTGGCCGAATCGCCACTACCGGTCAGGCTGCCCTGTAACCAGATGCCTCTTTCCTGACAGTGGTGAAGCTGGTTGTCAATAATCTGGTTGTCACTGCCAGCGGTACTGCTGGGACCGGTGCGGTTTAAAGCGATACAGCTTTCATCGACATCGTAAATTTGATTACCCTGAATCGAGTTACCAAAGGCTTCGTTGACCTTAATCCCGGCCCCGGCCCTATAGATGGTGTTGTAATTGAATTGGGCATCATCAGGGGAGCCCATAATAGCCCCACTGTCGATATAACGGAAGGTGCTGTTGGAAACATCATAACCTGTGCCAAACAGGTTGTCTTTGAATTCTACCCCAACTTGGGCATACTCAATCAGGGCGTAATGGATGGTGCCGGTCATGGCGTCGCTGTCAAAGCGAATCCCGTTCCAGTCACCCGCAGCCGGGGCCGGCAGGTCAGAGGTAAAAGTGATGGGCTGGCCGGGCGTACCGATCGCTGCCAATTGGGCCTGATCGCTGAGCTGCAGTTCAGCCCCGGCCAGGAAGCGGACTTCAACGCCCGGTTCAATGGTCAGCTTGGCCCCATTAATGACCGAGACGATCCCGGTCAAGGTGTATGGACTGCCAGCCTGGGTGAAGGTAAAAGGGGTGGTGATAGAACCAACAATGGGGGTGGACAAAGGCGCGGCAATAGCAGGCGGTGACAACCCCCCATACAAAACCAACAGACCACAAACCATTGCCAGGCCCAAAACCGGGGTGACAATCAGTTTTGCCAACTTAGAAATGGGTCGCCGAGCTGCCATTGCTTGCCTCCTTACATCATAATAACACCTCGTTAGAGGTTGCCCCCACATTGTTAAAGAACGGAATACCACCAATTCCAGCTTATCACAAGCGGCCTCTTAAATCAATGGGACACTCTTCCCAGCAAGAATGGCGGCGGTGGGCAATGGTCAGTGATCAGTGGCCAGAACATTACTTTCCGTTCACTGATCACTCTTTACTATACATACATTTTTGTATTTCTTCTGATGCGTCTTATAATTCGAGACGATTTGGTAATTCAAGATACCTCTAAACCGATTATGCGTAATTAGTCAGGTAGCATCCTGAGTAGGTTGGAGCGCAGCGGAAACCGTATCGAAGGGTGCGGTAAACGCGCTGATTCGATGCAAAACCGCACCCTTCGATACGCGCTCCACTCTGTTCCGCGTTACTCAGGATGCTTGGTAATGAATTACGCATAATCGGTCTCTAAATGCCCTGGAATAGCCTATGATTAGCCCGAAAGGGCTTCGCTCTTTCAGCACGACGGCTTTAGCCTCGTGCCTTTTGGGCGGTCACCATTGTCATTGTAATTACCGACTCTCAATTCATTATCCTTGGTCAAGAAGGAGTTCATCATGAGAGCAACACCCTATGGTCAGTATCTCATCCAGCTTACCCGCCTGGGGGCCATCAATTGCTACCTGGTGCGGGAGGCGGATGGCTTTACCTTAATTGACACCAACCTGCCCGGGAGCGCCAAGGCCATTCTCCAGGCGGCTGGTACGTACGGCGCCCCCATTGTCCGCATTATCCTGACCCATGCCCACGGCGACCACGTGGGCTCGCTGGACGCCCTGCGGCAGGAGTTGCCCGACGTAGAGGTGGTGATCACGACCCGGGAAGCCCGTTTTCTGGCCGGTGAGCGCAGCCTGGATGCCGACGAACCCCAGGCCAAACTACGGGGTTCATACCAGACCTGCCAAACCCGGCCCACCCGCACCCTCCAAGCTGGCGATCGGGTGGGCTCACTCGAAGTGATTGCTTCGCCGGGCCACACGCCAGGGCATGCGGCTTTTTTCGATGGGCGAGACGGGACGTTAATCGCCGGGGATGCCTTCCAGACCCAGGGGGGGGTGGCTGTGGCCGGCACGCTGCGCTGGTTATTTCCTTTGCCGGCCCTGGCCACCTGGCACAAGCCGACGGCCCTGCAAAGTGCCCGGGCCTTGCGGGCCCTCAACCCCACCCGCCTGGCCGTAGGCCACGGTAAAGTCCTCGATGATCCGTTGGCCGCTATGGACCGGGCCATCCGTCAGGCCGAAGGTCGCTAGGGCGTGTTGACATTTTGGATTATGTCACGCATAGCGTGATCGTAGATCGGGGTATCCCTGGCGCGGCTGTCGTCTCGGTCTTGGTCGACAACGCCCGGGGTGGCTGGCCACACGCCACCTGCTTGATCTGGGCCATCGCCGTATCGGCTGTATTACCGGCCCATCGGACCTGACTCCCGGCGCCGAGCGGGTGACCGGTTACCGGCAGGCCCTGCAGGAGGGTGGTCTGCCTTAGACGAGGCCCTCATCGTGAGGTGAAGGTATATGACGAAAACTGCACAGGTGACCGTTGTTGGTAGTTTGAATATGGACCTGGTCGTCCGGGCGCCGCACATGCCTAAGCCGGGCGAGACCATCATTGGCAACGACTTTCAGACTGTACCCGGTGGTAAAGGGGCCAACCAGGCGGTGGCCGCCGCCCGATTGGGGGCTCAAGTGTCGATGGTCGGCCGGCTGGGAGGTGATGCTTTCGCCGGTCCGCTGCTGGAAAACCTGATGGCTGCCGGCGTGGACCACACCTTTGTCAGCCAGGACCCGGAAGCCGCCACCGGTGTGGCCCTGATCGTGGTGGACGATACCGGGCAAAACAGCATTGTCGTGGTTTCTGGCGCTAACATGCGGCTCTGGCCCGCCGATGTGGAAGCTGCTGAAGGCGCTATCGCCGCAGCAGACGTGTTACTGCTGCAACTGGAGAGTCCGCTGGAAACGGTCACGCGCGCGGCCGAGGTAGCCCGGTCCCATGGTGTGCCGGTCATCCTCAACCCAGCCCCGGCCCGTTTGTTCCCCCCCACCTTGTTGTCGCTGGTGGATGTCCTCATCCCCAATGAGAGCGAGACGGAACTGTTAAGCGGTATGCCTGTCGGCAACCAGGCCGAAGCTGAGGCCGCTGCTCAGGTCTTACGAGCATCGGGGGTGGGGACTGTGTTACTAACCCTGGGGGCGCGAGGGGCCCTGTTGGCTGCTGAAGCCAGGCCCCAACTTTTTCCTGCCTTCGAGGTGAAGCCAGTGGACACCACTGCCGCCGGTGATGCTTTTGTGGCCGGTTTTGCCGTGGCTATGGCCGAGGGTAAAGAGCTGTCCGAAGCCGTGCGCTGGGGAAACGCTGCCGGTGCTTTGGCCACCACCCAACTGGGTGCTCAACCTTCTCTGCCCACCCGCCGTGTGTTGGAAACATTTTTGACCGAAAGGGCGTAAAATCATTCGGGCCGTCTTCATTCTAGCGGCGATGCTCGATCTCCTGACGAAACGGCGGCGGTGAGACGGCCAATCACAAAATTAATCGGATAATGAAGACTTGTGCAGCTCTGCTGCCTCCCTATGGGATTTGCAGCGCAGGTGCAAGGTGTCGATCCCGGCCTTAGTGCCTCAGACGGGGATCTGTCGATCCTCTCAGAGCAGAAGTAGATGGGGAGTACCCAGTCGGTGCTTCTGGCTCACTTTGACCGAGCCTCCTGCGACTAAACAGTTTTGTAAAACAAGGTAAACGAGATGTCGTTTACCTTGTTTAAGAGTGGCATCTATTGCCCCAATTAGCCTCCTTTATGACGTGTATGTATGCCATCTTTTTTCTCCAGATATTGATTTAAGACTTATAATATTGACAAGCCACCCAAAATGTGATACACTTTTTAAAACTTGTTTAGTAAACATTTGCCTAAACAAAGATGTTTTTGAGAGCGGGGTTGCTTTGGCTAACATACGTCAGGTTGCTGATAAAGCAGGAGTTTCCATTGGCACTGTTTCTCGGGTACTAAACAATAAACCGGGAGTAGGCGAGAAAACCCGGCAACGTGTCCACGCTGTAGCTCAGGAATTGGGCTACAGTCCCTCAAAACGTTCTCACTTTTCCAATCCTCGTGTTACCCATTTAGGTTTCTTAAGCAAAACCTTCCCACAAGACATAACCTCTAATCCTTTTTACGCCGATGTTCTCCATGGCGTTGAACAAATCTGCCGTGAACTACATATCAACCTCTCCTTTAATACGCTAAATTTCACAGGTCCCCATCTTGACTCGCTCCCCTCCTCAGTCAAGGATAATAACATTAGTGGCCTTTTTGTGGTTGGGGGAGGAATTCCCCAAGAGATTATTGAGTCTCTCGGAAAATTATCCCAATTGCCGGTTGTACTGGTCGATAACTGCTTCCCGGATTGTCGCTGGGATACAGTGATGACTGATAATTCACGTGGTGTTAAATTATCAACTGAATATCTCATCAACAAGGGGCATCGCCATATTGCTCTTATTGGTGGTCCTGACCACGCCAGTATTGTCGAGAGACGTCTGGCTTACAAAGAGACGCTTCGGCAACATGATTTAAGACCGATGATCGTAACCCCGCCCAATCTTGGTCCTGGTGATGGTCAATGGGGAGTGATGGAGATACTCCGCCAGGCCCCTCAAACAACTGCCATTGCCTGTTCCAATGACGAGCAAGCCGTCGGCGCTTTGAGAACGCTTAGAGAACTTGGCTACACCGTGCCTGATGACTTCTCGCTAATTGGGTTTGATGATATCAACATGGTCCAGTTTACCACCCCGCCTATTACAACTATTTGTGTAGATCGAATAACGATGGGACAGGTTGCAGTGCAACTGTTGTTGGACCGTATCAAATTCCCTCACCGGCCGGTTGTAAAAGTCACCATTGGTGTTGAGTTGATCGAGCGGGCTTCGGTGTGTGCCCCGCGTGCCCACAAGATTGTGGCTCCAGAGTAAAGGGGGAAACAAGGTGGTGTCCTATATTAAACGGCGGGAGGCCGTTGGAGAGCCCTTGCCGGCCACGCCGTTAGCGAAAGGAGGAGGCTTATGACCGAACCAACCTAACCGGGATCGGCTTCTAAACAAGACCGGTTCGCCCTCAGTTTGACTCCTGACGACCTGTCTCATTGTCACCGAGGCCGATGTATTCAGCTTAAACAAATAAATCTTAAACAACATTTAGTTTTATCAAGGAGGATAAAAGAATGAGAACCCGAGTGATACAACTTTGGAGTATAGGGGTGGTGTTGCTCTTGGTCTTAGCTGCCTGTGGCACTCAACCAACACCTGAGACAGTTGTTGAGAAAGTTGTTGAGACCGTTGTGGTAGAAAAAGAAGGCGCAACGGTTGTTGAGACCGTGGTAGTTGAGAAGGAAGTTGAGAAAGTTGTTGAGGTGGAGAAAGAGGTGGTGGTGACGGCCACACCGGAGGCCATGGCAGAGCCATCTGAAGAGCCTGCCGCGGAATACCCACGGAACGAAACCTTCTACACCGGCGGCACGCAGTGGGGCCCGCCGGCAGGTTTTAATCCCTGGAATCTGGGGAACTACGCTATGGGTACCTTTGGGCTTTGCTATGAACCGCTGTTCATCTACGACCCGCTGACCGATGAATTTACACCCTGGCTGGCAGAAAGCGGAGAATGGACGAGTGACAACGTCTATCAAGTGAAGGTCCGCCAGGACGTCACGTGGTCCGACGGCGAACCGTTCACGGCTGCCGACGTAAAATACACCTTTGACGCTGCTAAAGAAGCGCCGGTTAGTATCAGCCCGGTGTGGAAGTTCTTGGGCAGTGTCGAGCAGGTGGATGACTTCACGGTGGACTTTACCTTCGACCAGGCCCTGTACCAGGGCTGGTCATACTACCTGTACTCGACACCGATGGTTTCAAAGCATCGCTGGGAAACCAAATCGGTGGAGGAGATCACCTCTGGAATCAACGAGGATCCCGAATGCACCGGGCCCTATGTGGCTGAAACCCTTGACCAGAGCAAAGTGGTCTGGGCAAAAAGAGACGGCTGGTGGGCCACAGATGCCCTGGGCCTGGATCCCAAACCCAAGCGGATCGTTGACATCGTCAACAGCGGCAACAATAACGTCGCGCTCGGTATGGTCCTTCAGGGCCAATTCGACCTGAACAACAATTTCCTGCCGGGCATCTCCAGACTCGTCGAGGGCGGTTACGGCGTTCAGACCTACTATCCGGGTCCCCCGTACCATCTCTCCGCCAATACGGCCTGGTTGCTCTTGAACCTCACCAAAAAGCCGATGGATGACCCAGCCTTCCGCCAAGCGGTGGCCTATGCTATTGATGTAAGCCAAATTGTCAACGTGGTCTATGGCGGCATGGTCCTGCCGGCCAATCCGACCGGTCTGCTGCCGAACTGGGAGAAGTACGTTGACCAGGACGTGGTTGATGAACTGGGCTTCAGCTACGATCCGGATAAAGCCGCACAGATTTTGGCCGATGCTGGATACGTTGATACCGACGGCGACGGATTCATCGAAGCGCCCGATGGTTCCGCGATCGCGCTGAAAGTCAACAACCCGGCCGGCTGGACGGACTGGATGGAGTCGAACCGGGTCATTGTAAATGGTCTGCAAGCGGTAGGCATCAACGCTGAATCTAACTTCCCGGACTACGGGGAGTATGTATCTCAACGCAACGAGGGTACGTTTGACATGATGATTGCCAATGACGCGCAGATCGCCAACACCCCGTGGCGGTACTATCTCTGGATGGGCCGCAACCCCATCGAGGATATTGCCACGATGCAGGACGGCAACTATGGCCGCTATGACAACCAGGAGGTCTTCGATCTGACAGACCAGCTTGACCAGGTCCCGACCGATGATGTGGAGGGGATGCAGGCCATCATATCCGATCTCCAGAGGATCTATCTCACCGATATGCCTCTGATTCCGTTGTGGTACAACGGCGCATGGGCCCAGTACAGCAACGCGGTCTGGACGAATTGGCCGTCGTCAGAAGAAGGTTCCAATCACTATTTCCCCGTTAGCTGGCGCGGTTACTGGAACATGACGGGGATTCTTATGCTCTGTGACCTGGAGCCGGCGCAGTAGCATATCATCTTTGTCCCTCTTTAACGGATGCAGAGGGCGCATGGTGATGCGCCCCCACACCATCTGAAACAAGCCCCGCCCCTCCTTCTGAGTTTGCGGGAGGGGCGTTTTTTTTTGCAATCCTCTTTCAAGGAGGCAATGTGAGACGCTATTTCGGGAGAAAAATACTCATTTACATCCTGACGTTTTTTGTGGCGGTGACCATTGATTGGATGATTCCACGCCTTATGCCTGGCAACCCTGTTGACGTATTGATGGCCAGGGCTGGTTCGTTCGCTGAGGCAACTGAGTTGATGCACGGTTATTACACGGAAATTTTTGGATTGGATGTTCCCCTCTGGCAACAGTACATTAATTTCTGGAAAGCCCTTTTGCATGGCGACCTCGGCATAAGCGTGTATGTGTTTCCGCTGCCAGTGACAACGGTCATCATGAGGGCCGTACCCTTTAGCCTCCTTCTGCTGATTCCGGCGATCCTGTTAAGCTGGTTTGCGGGAAACTGGTTCGGCGCTTTCGCCGCGCGCTCCGAACGACTGGACAACACAATATTGCCGCTCGGCTACATCCTGACGGCGACCCCTTACATGTGGCTGGCGATGGTGCTGGCCTGGGCCTTGGGAATCGTGCTTGGGATCTTTCCGATCTCGGGCGGATACAGCTACGCTATGACGCCCACATGGTCATGGGCTTTTATCTGGAGCGTTCTGCAGCACTGGTTCCTGCCCTTTGCCTCCCTCTTTCTGGTAATGTTTGGCGGTTGGGCCATTGGCATGCGCAATATGATTATTTACGAACTTGAGGCAGATTATTCGCACTACCTGGAAGCGGTGGGAGCGCCCAGAAGACTGGTCAGAAAATACGCCTTCAATAACGCCATCCTGCCCCAAATCACCGGCCTGGCGCTTCAGTTGGGCGTTATCGTTGCGGGCGCGCTGGTCACAGAAGTCGTGTTCTCATACCCCGGCATTGGGTATCTGATTCTGCAGGCTATTAACACCAGGGATTACTTCCTCATCCAGGGATGTTTCCTCTTCATCATTATCGGCGTGCTGCTGGCAAATTTTGCCATTGATATCGCTTACGTCATCGTAGATCCGAGAACGCGCGCAGGGATGCAAGGTGAATAGTATGATAAGCCTAAAAAAGAAAAATGAATTTCTATATTTTGCGCTGAGGAACAACAAACTAAAAATTGGCTTAGCCGTCCTTTTGGTTTTCGTTGTTCTTACATTTGTTGGCCCGCTGCTTACGGACTACCAACCTCTGGATTACATAGGGCCAGCTGCCGTCCCTCCATCCTCCGAATACTGGTTCGGAACCACGACCTTCGGACAGGACGTTTTTACCCAGTTCGTATATGGCCTGAAAGCATCCTTCCTGGTGGGAATTATCGGCGGAGGACTTGGAACCCTTTTAGGAATACTGGTCGGTTTCACGGCCGGTTATCGTGGTGGTGTCGTTGATGAAATACTTAACATGATTACCAACATTGTCCTGGTTATTCCAACGCTGGCTGTTCTTCTGATAGTAGCAGCCTATCTTGAAGTTCGGGGCCTTCTTATAGAAAGTGTCTTTATTGGGTGTACAGCCTGGCCCTGGGCGGCCAGGGCCATCCGCGCGCAGACATTCTCATTACGCACCCGGGATTTTGTTGACCTGGCCCGGTTGAGCGGTATGAAATCCGGCAAGATTATCTTCACCGAGATCGCGCCAAATATGATGTCCTATCTGTTGCTGGTCTTCATTCTCCAGTTTGGCGGAGCGGTCCTCATTGCTGCCACGCTGGATTTCATCGGCCTCGGTCCAACGGATGCGATGTCACTGGGTCTGATGATGAACAACGCAGTCCTCTGGGGCGCTCTGCTTCTGGGTATCTGGTGGTGGTTCGTTCCACCGGGCGTGGCCATCACAGCCATCGTCGGTGCGCTGTACGTCACGAACGTTGGACTGGACGAAGTCTTTAACCCCAAACTCAGGGAGATGTAAAAACATGAGTTTACACGTAGAAAACCTCACCGTTTACTATCAAACCCTGAAAGGGGATGTCAGAGCACTGGAGGGCGCAACATTCGCCATCGAGGATGGGGAAATCATGGGGCTGGCCGGCGAATCGGGCTGCGGAAAAACCACGCTCGGCTACAGCCTGATCCACTTAACCCCTCCCAAGAAATTTGTCCGGGGCCGTGTGACACTCGACGGCGAAGAGCTACCCATCTGGGACACGGAAAAGATGAATCCTTTCAGGTTCAAAAAGGTTTCCATCATACCGCAGTACGCTATGAGTGCCATGAATCCGACGCGAAAAATAGGCAAGATGATATCAGAACTACTCGAATCTAGAGGGGTTAGCTTCAAAACCACGCTGCCTGAGTTAAAGCGGAGACTTGATCTGGTGGAATTATCCCACGATGTACTAAAAATGTACCCTATAGAGCTGTCAGGCGGGATGAAGCAAAGAATGGTGATGGTTCTATCTACTTTACTGAATCCTTCACTGCTCATCGCCGACGAGATTACCTCGGCCCTTGACGTTTCCACACAAAAAGCTGTCGCAGAGATGCTCGTCGAATTTCGAGACCGGGAATTTGTCAAAAGCATGATCGTTATTACCCATGATATTTCGATACTTTACCAGATTGCAGATAGCATTATGGTCATGTACGCAGGCCAACTGGCTGAAAAAGCCGCTACCGAGGTGATCATAAATTCTCCCCGGCATCCATATACAAAGCTACTGATTTCATCATTACCGGAAATCGGCGTGAAATATTCCAAGAAAAGACTGGCAGGCATTCCCGGACGCCCCCCGTTGTTGCTCGATCCTCCAGTCGGATGTCGCTTCAGAGACCGATGTCCCGTCGCGTTTGATAAATGCCTGGAAGAGCCTCCGTTTATTGAAGTCGAGAAGGGCTACTTCGTTGCTTGTTGGAAGGAGTTCGAAAAGAATGCTTAAGCTCGACAATATATCAAAAGTCTATAAGGTTGGAACCTTCGGCGGGAAAGAACTCCACGCCGTAAGTGATGTCAGCTTTGACATTGAAGATGGAGAGGTTGTCTCCCTAATCGGTGAGAGTGGAAGCGGGAAAAGTACAATCGGGAAGATGATTTTACGTCTCATCCCGATAAGCTCGGGGGCGATTATAGTCAACGGCGTTGACATTTCCACCCTTAGAAGAGGTAAACTTAAAGATTACTATCGGAAAGTACAGGGCGTTTTTCAAGACCCATTTAGCTCCTATAACCCCATCTTCAAGGCTGATCGGATTTTTAGGATCATCAAGGATGAGTTTTTTCCGGAGATAAAGGACCCGGTTTGGGATCATAAGCTAAAGAGTTCATTAGAGGCTGTCGGTCTGAATCCTGATCAGGTCTTGAATAAATTTCCTCACCAGCTTAGTGGCGGGCAGCTTCAACGTCTTCTCATCGCCCGTGCCCTGTTGCTAGATGTTCAGTTTTTGGTGGCCGATGAGGTCATCAGTATGCTCGATGCCTCCACCCGGATCGATGTTCTCAACTTGCTGGCAGACCTCAAATCTCGTGGCCTGTCTATTCTTTTCATCACGCACGATCTCTCGCTGGGTTATTACATCAGCGAAAAAGCGGTGATTCTCTATAGAGGCTGTGTGGCGGAGATGGGCTCAACAGAGAAAATATACTTCAATCCGCTTCATCCATACACAAAAATGCTCATGGCTTCTGTGCCACGCCTGGATAAGAAATGGGAAGAGGCAGAGGTAGAGGTGGAGCTGAAAGCAAAGCAGGCAGAGTTTACCGGCGGTTGTGTCTATTACGCCAGATGCCCACTCCCGGCCAAAGATGAAAGTTGTGCCAGAGACAAACCCCCGCTGGTAGAGGTAGTCCCTGATCATTTTGTGGCGTGCAGCAAGCTGTAAGGGGCAAGCTGTCGGCCGAGGTACCAGCAGTTTTCAATATGACGGTGTAAACCTTGACGGGTTTCCAAAAAATCGATCATTTTACGCCCTATCCCAGTTTACAAAATAAGGGATTTCTACAAATTTATCCTCAGGAGCAAAATCTATGCCAGAAAGGAAACAGACAATCATTGGTCCGGCTTTGCCCAACATTCCGTGGGAAGAAAAACCGGCCGGCCATTGCGAGGTGATGTGGCGCTCGCAACGTAACCCCATTATTCCGCGCGATTTAATCCCCAGTGCTAACAGCATTTTTAACAGCGCCGTGGTGCCCTACCAGGATGGTTTTGCCGGAGTTTTTCGCTGCGACGATAAACGACGGGTCATGCAAATGCATAGTGGCAAAAGTTCGGATGGCGTCAATTGGACCATTAAAAATGAACGTATTGAATTCTGGCCCGATAATCCGGCTATCAACGATATTATTGTCTTTGAATATGCCTACGATCCCCGCGTTTGCTGGCTGGAAGATCGGTATTACGTAACCTGGTGCAACGGCTATCATGGCCCGACCATTGGGGTGGGCTACACCCATAATTTTGAAACGTTCTACCAATTGGAAAACGCCTATGTTCCCTTCAACCGAAACGGGGTGCTATTTCCGCGCAAAATCAAGGGTAAATATGCTATGCTCAACCGTCCCAGCGATAACGGGCATACCCCTTTTGGTGACATTTTCTACAGCGAAAGCCCCGATATGATCCACTGGGGCTGCCATCGCTATGTGATGGGCACAACCGAAGGCTGGCAAAGCACCAAGATTGGCGCCGGGCCTACTCCCATTGAAACCACCGAGGGCTGGCTGCTGATTTACCACGGTGTTCTCACCTCGTGTAATGGTTTTGTTTACAGTATGGGGGCGGCTTTGCTGGATATTGACCAGCCGTGGAAGGTGATGTGTCGGACTGAACCCTATCTTCTCTCGCCGCAAATGATGTATGAGTGCGTGGGCGATGTGCCCAATGTGGTCTTTCCTTGTGCTGCGCTGGCCGATGCCGAAAGCGGACGTCTGACCGTTTACTATGGTGGCGCCGACACGGTTACCTGTCTCGCCTTCGCTTATATTGACGAATTGATTGACTTTACCAAACACAACTCAAAGGTGTAAAAAAGAAATCTAAAATGAGTTTACGACAATTTCCCAAGGGATTTTTGTGGGGAGCAGCCACGGCTGCCTACCAGATTGAAGGGGCCTGGAACGAAGACGGCAAAGGTGAAAGTATCTGGGATCGTTTTTCCCATAGTCCCTATAAGATCTTGAACGGTGATACCGGTGATGTGGCCTGCAACCATTATCACCGCATGCCGGAAGATGTGGCTCTGATGAAAGAACTGGGCCTGAAAACCTATCGCTTTTCTATCTCCTGGCCGCGAGTGCTGCCGGAAGGACGCGGAACCGTCAACGAGAAAGGCTTAGATTTTTACGACCGGCTGGTGGACCATCTGTTAGCCGCGGGGATTGTGCCCAATGCCACCCTCAACCATTGGGATTTCCCCCAGGTACTTCAAGACCGGGGCGGCTGGCCCAACCGCGACAGCGCCGATTGGTTCGCCGACTATGCCCGGGTGATGTTCGACCGGCTGGGCGACCGGGTGCCTATATGGGCTACCCACAATGAACCGTGGGTGGTGGCTTTTATGGGATATGCCTTTGGCGAATTTGCGCCAGGGATTGCCGATTATTCTCAGGCATTTCAATCAGCCCATCATTTGCTTCTGGCGCACGGTAAAGCTGTCCAGGCGTTTCGGGAAGGAGGATACAAAGGTGAAATCGGCATTGTTCTAGATTTGCAGCATCACCAGCCGGCCACCGATAGCGAAGCCGATCAGGCTGCCTGCCGGCGCCGGTATGAAATGACCCACGCCGTTTTTCTTGATCCACTCTTCAAGGGACAGTATCCTGACATGCTTTTTGAGTGGATTGGCCCACATGCACCGCATATACAAGCTGGCCATATGAACTTGATCAACCAGCCTATTGATTTTCTGGGGGTGAACTACTACATGACCCTCGCCGTTCGCTTCTCTCATCGGGGTGGGCTGTTGAAGATAGACTCGGATTTTGTCCGTGCGCCAAATTGGGGCCATACGGCTATGGGCTGGGGAATCAACCCCCTCGGCCTTACGGCCACGTTGCTCAATCTCAAGGAGAACTACGGTAACCCCAAGATTTTCATTACCGAAAACGGTTGTGCGGTTGACGATATCCCCGCTGAAAATGGGTTTGTAGCCGACGCAGGTCGAATCAATTATCTGCGGGCACACCTGATGGCCGTTTACGACGCCATCCAGGCTGGCGTCAACTTAAAGGGTTACTATGTTTGGAGCCTGCTGGATAACTTTGAGTGGGCTGATGGGGTGTCCAAGCGTTTTGGTATCGTGCGAGTTGAGTACGACACGGGCCGACGCATCCCCAAACAGAGCGCCCGCTGGTACAGCGAGGTCATCGGCCAAAACGGCGTTCAGGCGTAGCCCGTAGAAACGCTTGTATGGGACGCAGATTTTCGCTGATAAACGCTGATAAATAGGATAGGATAAATCTGCGAAAATCTGCGTTAATCTGCGTCCTATTCACGTATGTTAAATTGTTACTTTGTGGCCGTGTTAAGTATACGTTTATATGTGGACGATGGCTAAGGAGAAGATCCGAAGTTGGACGTAACGCCCACATAGCCGTCTAGCTCAGTTGGGGCAAAGACCCGAATAGCGGCCTGGCCGCCCATCGGACATTGGTACTCGCAGATGCCGCAGCCGATGCACAGTTCCTTGACCACCGAGGGCAGTTGGAGCGTCACCGGTTCGCCTTGGGCATTGACGGCCCCGGTTTCCTGAAGCTGGATGGCCTTGTCGGGCACCGGGCAGGCTTCCTCGCAGACGATACAGGGGATGTTGTAGGCCCAGGGCAGGCAGCGATCCCGGTCGATGCTGGCCAGGCCCATGAGGGTCTGTTGTTTCTCTTCGAGAGGGAGGCGAGGGATAGCCCCGCTTGGGCAGACTTCACCACAGGCGTTGCAGTTGTAACTACAGTAGCCAAGACGGGCGACCAGGCGCGGGGTCAATATATTTTGCCAGCCCCCCTCGAACAGGCTTGGCTGTAGCCCCTGGGTCGGACAGACGCGCACACACTCGCCGCAGCGGATGCACAGATTGTCAAAGTCGGTCAGCGTCGCGCCGGGCGGACGGACCATCGTTGCCGGCTGGCGTTGGGTGATCGGCTCGACCCCGGCCAGGGCCACCCCGACCCCGGTGATGCCCAGGGCGGTCAGCGCCTCTCGTCGTTTGGGATCGTACCCTTGCCACCTGGCCGGTTTCCAGTGGGGGAGTTGCCAGCGGAAGGCGACCCCTTCCCGGGAGCAGTCCACGATACAATTGTAACAGACCGTACATTCGGCCGGGTCACTGCGGTAGCCTTGCCGGGGATTTATGGTCCCGGTCGGACAATCGTGACCACACAGGGCGCAGGCCGCACAAGCCTGGCCCACGTCCCGTCGCAGCAGGGCCAGCTTAGAAACCAGCCCCAGCAGCCCGCCCAGCGGGCAGAGATAGCGGCACCAGAAACGCTCCGCCCACCAGTTGAGGGCCACGATCACGGCAAAAAAGAGGAAAATCAACCCTGACTGGGTGAAGACCGATGCCACGTCCTGGAAAATCGGGTAAACCAGGCCGTTGTGCACAAGGTCCAGGGAGGGCCACAGGAACTCAAATTGGTAAAGGAATGCTTCGGCCTGATAGATGGCATAGCGTAGGGCAGGCCAGATAACAGTGGCCATGGTCCGGGTCATGATGGTGATGGGATCGAGAAAAAGCAGGGTCTGGTTCCCCAGCAGGGCGGCGAAGAGCAAAATAAAGAGCAATACGTACTTGATGACCCGCCAGCGCTCGGAGGGACCCTGGGTGCGGGCGCGCTGGCGTCGGGGGGCCAGCCATTCCAGCACGGTGCCGAAAGGGCAGAACCAGCCACACCAGACCCGCCCGAAGATCAGCGTTACCAGCAGAGTTAGCCCGGCCAGGCTCAGCCCGCCGATCCAGGCCCGGCCCGCCAGCATGGCCGTCAGGGCGACGAGGGGATCCAGCCGGTAAAAGAGATTGGCCCAGACTCGCTGAGGATTCAGGAAAGTGGCGTATACAAAAAGGTAGAGAAAGAGCAACAGGGCCAGGATTTGGGTAATCTGGCGTAGGCGGTGCCAAGTTTGGGGTTTCATGATAGGGAGTAGGAAGTAGGGAGTAGGGAGTAGGGGGTAGGGAGTTGCTGACGGCGGGGAGTTTTTGGCAGCTCGTTAAACTGTAATTTCTTCAACATCAATTGACTCCAGGTCCATTGTACCCAGTCCCATCTCGGCAGCCACTTTGACGTAGGCAATATCGGCCCCGGTCAGGTCGAACAGGGTAGTGGCGTATGCATCTGCGGCGACGATATCGTGGCTGGTGATGACGGTGTTGGTCAGGCGCACGTCGTCCAGGTTGCCGCCGGTGGGGCCGTGGGCCATCAGGGTGCGCACTGCGTCCACCACGGTCAGAGTAGGGCGTACCCGGCTGACCAGGTCGGCGGTTCGCTGCCCCAGGTTGGCATGAATGCGGCTGGGACTGGCGATCACTCCCAGCAGATTCTTCCCGGCCAGGCTCAAGCGGGCCAGGCTGTGATGCTTGGCAATGGGCACGTTTATCACCACGTCGGCCTGGAGAATCTCCTGGTAAAAGGTCCATTCTTTGATATCCCGCCCGTCGGGGATGGCTGCTTTTTTGAACTTGTGGCGATTCATCACCTCCATCTGGCCCCCGGCCGCCGTCACGGCCTCGGCAATGCCACTCTGGGCGTAGGCGCTTTCCGGCGTGCCGCCAAAGGGCATGTCCATTACCCGCACCTGCTTGGCCCCCACCCCCTGGCATAAGCGGACCAGGGTAGCCACGACGTCGGGATTGGTCGTCGCGCCATACTCGTAGGGATAATAATCGGTGCAGATGTTGGGCTTGATGATGACGTCATCACCGGCCTGGACAAACCGTTCGATGCCGCCGATAGCTGCCAGCGCCGCCGTGGTGATGGCCGCCGGGTCAGAGCCCCGTGCCACCGCCAGATAAGCCTGCCCTGCGGCCGGCTCCGGTATCACCCGGCGTGCTTCAGGCTGGGCGACCTGTTCCTCACCCGTCCCGCCCTCACTGCCACACGCGGCCAGGGCCATTCCCGCCCCGGTCACCGTCAGCCATTTCAAAAACTGGCGTCGTGGGATTGGTTTGGGTCGGATTTTCATTAGTTGTACCCCCTATTAAGAAAACTATGTATCATGCTTTCAAGCGAATGTTTTGTGATCTAGATAATTGCGTGTTGTGTGATGATCATATTTCATAGCGTTACCTCGCGTAGATCAATCAGACCGGCGTCGGTTGTGCCCAGACCCAGTGACTGGGCGGTGTTCAACTGGCGGGCGCCCTCGATGAGGTAAGTGGCATCCATGCCCAGGGCCTGCCGGTGGCGGACCAGGATGTCACGGCCAACCGTATCGAGGGCCACGGGGTCGAAAGAAAGGAGTAGGGCATTTTCCCGCTCGGTCTGGTTCCAGTCACCGGGACTGACGTTGAGAGCCGCGCCGACGATCAGGCGGGTCTTGTCGCGTATGTTGGGTTGGGCGTTCAGTTCGGCTATGGCCGGATCGCAGCGGTTGCCGTGCAGCGTGCCGGGATGGTCCACCGAGCCGTAATGGTTCTTCATCGACACGGTGATGCCGGCCATGCCGTGTTGTTTGGGCGTGGGCAGGTTGATGATGGCCTGGCAGGCATCGATCTCCGGATAGAAGTGGACTCGGGCCTGGCTCAGGGCGACTTCGGTACCGGTGCCCCGTGCGCCGTGGCACTGTACTCCCGGACCGCCGTCGTTGAGGGTGTAGCCGGCAGCGGCCAGTTCGTTGTCGGTACGGTCAAAGATGAGGATATTTTCAGCGGGCAGACCGGCCTCCTGCAACCGCTGCGCTACGGCGTAGGTCACGGTGGGTTGGGTCGGACTGATGTAGGCGATACAGTTGACCTTGAGCAAAACCTGCTCGTCGGGGTCAAAGAGCGTCTGCCACACGGCCAGGACATCGGAGACACCGGTCAGCGTGCTGAGGCCAGCGTCGAGCATCTTCAGCACGATGGCCGGATCGGGGACGTCGCCAGTCCAGACGTTGTTGTGGCGCACCAGGACGACGCGGCTGGTCTCGGTGGTGGGCCAGTGAGCCATCAGGGCCGCCCGGCTCAGGGCCGGGACCGGTGTGGCGGTTGGGAGTGGGGTGAGTGTGGCCGAGGGGGTGGCCGTCGGGGTAGGAGGACTGGTCGGTGTGGCCGGCACGGGGGTATAAGTCGACGGGAGCGGGGTTGCGGTTGACGCCAAGGGGGCGGGACGGGTGGTCGGGGGCGGGAGGGTAGTGGTTGAGGTGGTGGTCGAGGTAGCGGTTGGGGGGACAGGCGTGTAGGTGGGGGTGGGGGTGGAGGAAGGGGAGGCCGTGGCCGAGGGATTGGGTGTCGGAGTGGCGGTCGGGGCCATGGCCGCCCGGCAGCCGGCCAGCCAGGCCGCCAGCACGCTCAGCCCCATCTGGACAAACGTACGCCGTGAGACAGGCAGAGCCGGTTTAGGCTTTTTCGCTGCAGGATCGTTCATCGGACCTCCTCACACTCTCAGGTGATTTAAGGATAAACGAAAATGCTCGAAACGAATAGTAACAAATA
Source organism: Anaerolineae bacterium (assembly GCA_034409055.1). Lineage (GTDB taxonomy): Bacteria > Chloroflexota > Anaerolineae > 4572-78 > J111 > DAOUMU01. Next base: position 14,845 of record DAOUMU010000356.1, on the reverse strand, counting down.
TCATCTGATGTACCGACAATTGTCACATCTTTAGCCTGATCGATTTCTCTATATTTTTTGCATCACTGTCGCCTCTCAACCTGGTCGATATCTGTAGTAGCTATCGGCTCTCATTGACGAGCGCTGAGCGTCACCCTTCTTTTGTCCTGACTGGTGATCGAAACCGGACAGGGTAGCTTCCAGCAGTGGCAACAAGTAAGCCACCCGTTTAGCCCGAATGATCCAATCCCACATCAGATCAAACTTTTTCCAGCCGCCAGTATAAACGATATGTCGCAAGCGCTGGGGGAATGTCTCTTTTGTCCGGGCCGATTTTAAGATAGAAGACCATTGATAAAAATCTTGATAGGCCCGCCAGTAGCCTTGCTCCAATGTCGCTGCGGTCATTTTGGCCGGCCGGTAGACCACGTGACGGGTATCGTATAGATCCCAATTGTTACTGGTGAGGCGTCTTTGTCCGGCCAACCGTTGGTGCAGAACCGTGCCCGGATAGGGCGTCAGGATGTGAAAGGTGGCCGTTTCAATGCCCTGCTCAAGCGCCCACTCAACGGTGCGAGCAAAGACTGTCTCGTCGTCTTCATCCATGCCAAAAACGAAACTGCCGTTAATCATCACCCCCAACTCGTGCAGGCGGTGGATAGCCGCATGATAATCGCGATTCAGATTTTGATATTTTCGTTGCGCCCGTAGATTAGTCGGATTGAGAGTTTCAAAACCGATAAACAAACTGCGCAGGCCACTGGCTACTGCTTTCTCCAGCAAGCCTGATTTCAATACCGAGGACACCGTGGCTGCGGCTTGCCACAACCGCCCCATACCCTGCATACCTTCAAACAAAGCAGCGGCAAAGCCAGGATGCCCAAAAAGATGGTCATCCAGGAAATATAGGTGACGACCCGGTAGTCGCTCCATCTCGGCCAGGGCCTCATCAACAGTTTGGGTATAGAAAGATTTGCCCCCTTTGAAGAAGGCTTCTTTGTAGCAAAAATCACAGATGTGAGGGCAGCCCCGCGAAACCACGATGGAGTTAGGAACCAGGTAGAGAGGCCGTTTGATCAAATCTCGGCGAATCTTAGGCAGACCGGCCAGGGTACGTACCCGGGAACGATAGAGTTTGCCCGGTCGGCCCGCGCGAAAATCGGCCAGAAAAGTAGGCCAGGTATCCTCGCCGGGACCAAGGAAGATCGTATCGGCGTGTTGGGCCGCTTCTGCCGGTAGCGAGGTGACGTGTAGTCCACCCAGAGCCACGTGGGTTCCCTTTTGCCGGTAATAGTCGGCCAGCTCATAGGCCCGGTAGGCCGAGGTGATATAAACCTGAATCACCACCAGATCCGGTTCGTCATTTAGATCCAGCGGTTCAACATGCTCATCTTGAATAGTGATCTCGTCATCTTCGTCTAAATAGCCCGCTAATGTAGCCAGGCCCAGGGGCGGGAAGAGAGAATACTTAATCGGTCGCCAATGAGGGGTCAAAGCTTCAGTCAGAGCCGGCAAGATCATTTTTACTTTCATCGGGATACTCCTTTTTTTTATGCCTATATATCTATAGCCTATCAGATTTGCCAACTCCCATCCACCCCTTGAATACACCTCTCAACGCACTTGTGTGCTTGACAGAGAGGGACAAACTTGTTATGTTTGAACAGGAGTTTTTTGCTAAGAAATTGCCGGTAGGCCGGGGGGCTTGGGGGGTGTCTTCCCGCTTGGAGATGTAGGGACGTACCGATGATGAAATTACTGTTAGTCGAAGATAATCAAAAGTTGCGTCTGGCCCTGAAGACAGGGCTAGAAGCTACGGGGACGGTGCAGGTGGTCCACGATTGTGACAAGGGAGAGGCGGCCCTGGCCTTCTGTCTGGAAACACCCCCTGAGGTGATTTTGATGGACGTGCAACTGGCCGGTGAGATGAACGGCATTGAAGCTGTGGTCGCTATTCGGCGCGAATATCCTCGATTGCCGGTTGTTTTTTATTCTATCCAGGACGACGATGCCTACTATCGAGCCTTTCGGCGCTCGGGCATTTTGAGCCACTACGCCTACGTGCGTAAATCCAACTACTTGCTGCCCCAAATGATCCTGCCCCTGTTGGTGGATGCTGTGGCCGGACGTAGTTTCATTGACCCCGAAATTGAAACGCGTGTGCAAGAAGTGCGTTACAAAGATGAACAGTCGCCGCTGGCTTTGCTGGAGCCAAATGAGCGGGTCGTGGCACAGATGTTGGCCCAGGGGTTGACCAATGAGCAAATTGCTGCCCGGCTGGGGTTTCGAGACAAGCGAACCGTCAGTCGCGTCAATGGGCAGATTTACGCGACCTGGGGCCTCAACGAAACCAATACCGAGGAGAAGGTCGCCCGGACCCGGGCCGCTATCATCGTACGCGAGGATCGCCTCATCACCTGGGACGCTAACGGTGTCCCCCGTATCCTGAACGAGCGTGGTGAATGGGTGGAATGGACCTGAATTATGACCGGAAATTTCTTCCTCGATTGGGCTACCATAGCCGTTTCACTGGCCAACGTTATTTTGATGTTTTGGCTGGGGACCACGGTGCTCTTGAACGCAGATCGCCGTCCCTGGGGCGTGTGGCTGGCCGGGGGCGGCTTACTTTTGGGGGCAACCTTTTTTATTAGCCATTCGGCTATCCTGGGTTATGGTTTGGACTACATCGGTCGTGGCCTGAACCTTTGGTGGCGTATCGGTTGGATTCCGGTTGTCGCCCTGCCTTTCACCTGGTACGTCATGATGCTCTGGTACGCGGGCTTCTGGGACGACCGGAAATTGTGCCTGCCCAGTCGTCAGCGCGGCTGGGTGTTGTTCACCTTTTGCTTACTTTTGGGGTTGGTCGGCTGGTTGATCTTTGCCAGCCCGTTGCCCTCCTTTATCCAGGTGACGCAACTCAAGTTGACCGCAGGCCCGACAGTGGCTGGTGTCCCCCTCTTTTTGTTGATTTATTCGCTTTACATTATCCTCTGCATTGGCCTGGCCCTGAACGTTTTACGCCACCCGGCCCCCTCTGAACGCATGATGGGAGATCAGGCCCGGCAGCGGGCCCGTCCCTGGCTGATTGCTACCTCAGCCGTCCAGTTTCTGGTCAGCCTGATGGTGGCTGGGGTCATTACCTGGATTCTCCTGAGTATGCGCCAGGGCTTTTCCACCAACCGCTATGTCCGTATGAGTTTCACCCTGGCCTGGTTAGACCTGCTCATTGCCACGCTCATTGCAGTGGCTGTGGTTTTGTTGGGACAAGCCATCGTTTCTTATGAACTTTTCACCGGGAAAACCCTGCCCCGGCGCGAGTTCCAGCGGCAGTGGTGGAATGCGGTGATTCTGGCCAGTGGCTACGGGCTTGTCATCGGTTGGGGGTTCTCCCTGTCGGTACGTCCGATCTATAGCCTACTCCTAACCACAATCCTCATGACCCTTTTCTACGCCCTGTTGAGTTGGCGTTCCTATGCCTGGCGGGAACGCTACATTCGCCATCTGCGTCCGTTTGTGGCCAGCCAAGGTCTGTACGAACATCTATTGGCTCCACCCGTGGCCTTGCCTGCCGAGGTAAATGTGACGCTTCCCTTCCAGGCCCTGTGTGAGGATGTTCTCGGAGCGGGGTTGGCCTACCTGGTTCCGCTTGGTCCGCTAGCGCCACTGGTTCGCCCGTTGCGTTATCCCGCAAGCCGGGATGAGGCCCTCCCATTTCAGCTCGAAATTGCTAAAACCTTTCGTGAACCAGCCGTGATGTGTGTGCCCCTCGATCCAGATCGTTTGGGGGGAGCTCTCTGGGCCATACCCCTGTGGAGCGAGCGGGGCTTGATCGGAGCGTTTCTATTAGGCCCAAAGCGGGATGGTGGGCTTTATACTCAGGAAGAGATTGAAATAGCACGGGCCAGTGGTGAACGTTTGATTGATACCCGGGCCAGTGCGGAGATTGCTCGCCGTATGATGAACTTACAACGCCAACGGCTAGCCGAAAGCCAGGTACTCGACCAGCAGACACGCCGGGTGTTACACGATGATGTTTTACCTCACTTGCACACGACTTTGTTGGCCTTGAATAGTGAACCGGCCGGAAACCGGACAACGTCGGATGTTATTACCTTGCTGACGGATGTCCATCGTCAGATTTCGAATTTACTGCGGGAAATGCCCAAGACAACGGCCCCCACCCTGGTCCGTTTGGGGCTAACTGGCACCTTGCGGCAGGTCATTGCCGAGGAACTGGCCGACGCGTTTGAGGCCGTGACGTGGCAGATTGAGCCGGCCGCAGAACAAACGATACAGCGATTGCCCCTCCTCATCACCGAAGTGCTTTTCTATGCGGTCCGCGAAGCCATGCGTAATGCGGCCCACCACGGCCGTAATAAAGATCCAAACCGACCCCTACACCTTTGCCTTACGGTCGCCATCCAAGATGGGTTGGCCATTTGCATTGAGGATGACGGGGTGGGGATGGAAACAACAAAGACTTCACCGGGGAATAGCGGCCAGGGGCTGGCCCTTCACAGCACGATGTTAGCCATCGTTGGGGGAACGCTGGAGGTAGACAGCCTCCCAGGGACCTACACCCGGATCACGGTAAGGCTGCCCCAAGCGGCAATTGAGGCGTTGGAATTGACATCCGGCATCAATCAGGTGATCTAATTCCTGACAGATATAAAAATTTATGCTAAACTTGTCCGTAATTATGGAAGACTTTCTCCATTGGCAAGCAGGAAATGAGCAATACCTGGCCGCAGCCCTGGCCTGGCTGCGTTTGCGACTGGCCTGGCAGGCCGAGCAAATGCGGCCATCGCCGCCATCAGCCGAGGCCGTGACCGAGGCTGAGGTGGCGCAAGCGGCGTCCACCCTGGCTGCGGTCGAGGCGATGGAGCCGCCCCCCGCCCTGGTTGTGTTGAGCCGACGGTTTAAGCTATCCCGCTTTGAGCAACAAGTTCTACTTTTGTGCGCGGCCATGGAATTAGATACCCGCGTTGCCGCTTTCTGTGCCTGTGCCCAGGATAATCCCCATCAGCCCTATCCTACCTTTGCCCTCGCTTTGAGCATGTTCAACGAACCGGCCTGGGATGTGCTCTCACCGGAACGACCGCTACGCTATTGGCGGCTGATCGAGATCAGCCAGCCCGAGGCCCAACCACTGACTACCAGCCCCCTGCGCGCCGACGAGCGCATCGTCAATTACCTCAAAGGCTTGAATTACCTGGACGACCGGTTGATGCCGTTCCTGGTCCCCCTGAGAATAACAGAGGCTCAAGTGGAACTACCCCCTTCGCAGCAGTCGCTCGTCGAGACGATTGGGCGTCACTTGCAGCAGACTGGTCCAATACAACGTTTGCCGGTTATCCAATTGTTGGGACCGGATACGGCCAGCAAACAATTGGTCGCCTGGCACGCTGCGGCTGCGCTTGATTTGTATCTCTATCGCCTGCCGGTCGAACTGTTGCCCGCGCGTGCCGCCGAATTGGAGACGTTGGCCCGGCTGTGGGAGCGGGAGAGCCTGCTGACGCCGGTAGCCCTCTACCTGGACGCTCCCGAGGTTGAGACAGAGGTCCCCAGCGGTGGGCCGGCCTCGTCCCTCGACCGCTTTCTGGCCCGCAGCGGTGGTCTTTTTTTCCTCGACGTCCGTGACCTTCGGCCGGGCCTGGGCTTCGCCCTTGACGTGGCCAAACCGACGCCGGCCGAGCAGCAAGCCGCCTGGACCGAGGTCGTGGGGACGGTGGCCCCGGAGAGTCCGGCCCTGCTGGCGGCGCAGTTCAACCTGGGTCTGCCCGCCATCCAGGAGATCGCCCGGTCCGTTCTGGCCGAGCCACCTAAACCTGAAGAGAAGCGTCCCCTGTCCGACCTGCTTTGGGACGCTTGCCTGGTCCATACCCGTCCCGGGCTGGATGTCCTGGCCCAACGCCTGACCCCCAAGATGACCTGGGACGACATCGTGCTGCCCGATAATGAAATGAACTTGCTGCGGCAGATCGCCGGCCAGGTGGGTCAGCGCGGCACGGTGTATGAGGTGTGGGGCTTTCGCCAGCGGATGAGTCGCGGCCTGGGGATCATGACCCTTTTTGCCGGCGAGAGCGGCACCGGCAAAACCATGGCCGCCGAGATCATGGCCAACGACCTGCGCCTCAACCTCTACCGGATCGATCTCTCCGGCGTGGTCAGCAAATACGTGGGCGAGACCGAGAAGAACCTGCGCCGGCTGTTCGACGCGGCGGAGGATGGGGGGGCCATTCTCTTCTTCGACGAAGCCGACGCCCTGTTCGGCAAACGGAGCCAGGTGCGGGACAGCCACGACCGGTACGCTAACATCGAAATCAACTACCTGTTGCAGCGGATGGAGGCCTACCGGGGCCTGGCCATCCTGGCCACCAACCGCAAGAGCGACCTGGACGAAGCCTTCACCCGCCGGCTGCGCTTTATCGTCAACTTTCCCGTCCCCGGCCCGCCCGACCGCCAGCGTATCTGGCAAAAGATCTTCCCCCCGGAAACGCCCAGGGGCGACCTAGATTTCGAGCGGCTGGCCCGCTTTAACCTGACCGGCGGCGGCATCCACAACGCGGCCCTCAACGCTGCCTTCCTGGCCGCCCAGGCGGGCACCCCGGTGACCATGCCGCTCGTTTTGCAGGCCATCCGGACGGAGTTTCTCAAAACAGACCGGCTCATCAACGAGGCCGATTTTGAGTGGAAAGGGGGCTGACAAGCCCGATGATTTGTGGTATAATGTAGCTATTCCGCTTCACTCAATAGCGTATACTCTCTCGATTTGACCAGGATTTCACCCCGTTTGACCGCTGACCGCAGACCACTGCCATAAGTTGATTCAAGCTCGATTCTACAGCTTCCGTTTCACATGTAAGGATGATTGGCCCCAGGCAAGATAAAAATAGTTATCAGTGAGCAGTAATCAGTCATCAGTTAGCTTATTGACTGATCACTGATCACTGATTACTGTCCTATTTCAAGGAGGTATGACGAAATGGCCGAGTCCACGGGAGCAAAACAGGAAGAAAAGCCCACCAAGTCCAGGGTCAAGCCGTCACGCGAGCGGGCGGTGCAGAAGCAACTCGTCTCCGCCCGGCGCGGCGCGGCCGCCAACGAGTTGGCCGAGGATCAGGCTAAGGATGGCACGATAGGGCAACAGCGGGCTGCCGTCCGGCCTGTTTCCGGTGATGTGGTATCATGCGCCTCATCCCCCACGGAGTCACGCTTCGCCCACGACTTTAGCCGGGTGCGGACACATACGGTTGCGCCGCAGAGCGGTCCGGTGGTTCAGGCCAAGCCCACCACCGGTGAGCCGCTCACCGTCAACGTACCAGAAGACCAATACGAGCAGGAAACCAACCACGTGCCGGAGGCGGTGAGGCGTATGTTGGAGCCTGGTATTCAACTAAAACCGACCTGATCTTCTGCTAAAGCTCCCTCGTGTGGGGAAGAAGAACCAATTCAAGCCAAGCCTCTCTCCGGTCAAATGACACCAGTTCAAAGACAGCCGGGCTTCGGTTATGACTTTAGCCAGAGCAAAGTCCACCCCGCTGCTATGTCTGATACCCTCAACCGTTCCCTGAGCGCTCGTGCCTTCATTGCCGACCAGGATATTCTTTTCAGACGGACGGCTCAGTCAGTTCCCCAAGAACGAGTTCAAACTAAGCCGGACACCCAGGTGGGCCAGCGATTGTTAGCCTACGAATTGATCCATGTGGTGCAGCAACGAAGCATAGGCGGGGGGCGCGTCATCCAGCGGGACGCGACGGACTTTCAGATCCGCGGCCTCTTCCCTGAGGCGTCCAGTTTCCCTGACTGGGTGTTCTTTGACTTTGCCAGCACCGGCCTCCCTGATCCCTCTCCAGAAAGGACCAAGCTCGACACCTTTGCTACGCCCAGTGGGGACGCTCTCACCCTCTACGGATATGCCAGCGAGGAAGGCAACCGGGCCTTCAACCGGCGGCTGGTGAGGAACCGGATCAAAGCCGTAGCCGATGCGCTGGTCCAGAAAGGACACGACCGTAGGACCATCACCACCGTCAACCGGTCAAGGGCCAGGGAACGCGACCCGAACTATCGGCGATGGCGCGTTGTGGAAGTAAAGCGAACGGGAACGCCTTCTACGACCCGGTCATGCGTAGGGGAACCCACTACACGGACCTGCCCCTCAACGAGCGATTTTGCGGACGCCCGAACCCGGGCGCTGACCATGATCGGCACTGCGAAAGGACAGCTCACCGGTCCGATCACCGGCGACACGCGTACCAAGCTTGAACGTCTGTTCGGACGGGGTGCGGATCCGATGCGGGTACATGACACGGTGGAGGCCATAGAGACTCAGATTTCGACACACCTTCGAGCTGGACCCCGGTTGATCTGCGCTACGGAATGCCATCCGACGTGTATGGGCGGAACGCTCGCTCGGAACGACGGTACGGGAGGCAGCGCCAGAATGCTCCTCTGTCCCGGCTTCTTCGACCCTGTGCAGTCAGACGAGGTATCACGGGCGAGAGTGCTTGTTCACGAGTCTGCCCATGCTACGCCCGGATTACGGCCAGGCGGTGCAGGAGCCGAAGACGTCGCCTATGGGTGGGAGCGCGTGGTTGAGCATCTGAGCCAGACCGAGGCGTTGCAAAACGCGGACAGCCTCGCTCTCATCGTCTTGCTGCTCAATGGAGAAACCGTACAGCTTGGCCCCGCAACGCCCGATGTACTCGGCGGTTTCACCGGACCCGACGCCGATCAAGAGCGGGACACAGTGAGAGCGGCGGTAGCTCGAATGCAGAAATGGATTACAATGGCCCTATCCGAGATGGGGTATGTGTATTCAGATGTCGATCGGGTTCTGCGGAGAAGAGGCTGGGAGTACACGTGGAATCAGGAAACCATGAGAATCATCGCCCGGCGCTTCGGGTTCTCCGGCCGGCCGTGGCGCTGGCCGACCCGAGATCACAAGCGACGCGTGGCCGCCATCCGCGACCGCTACCGGCTCATCGGTATTGCGCTTTCGCGCTCGCTCAATATTCGCCGTGTCGCCTCGGGTGACGTCGTTTGGACCGGGGACGCGTACGGTCCCTCTCGCACAATCGAGGTTGGCCAAGGTTTTTTCGATCTGTCGGATCTGCCCGCGCAGATACGTCTTCTCCTGACGCATGCCGTTGCTGCCACACGGGACATCAGTCCCGCGCTGGAGACTGAGTATGTGGAGATGGCCGACGAACTTCGCCGCCGCCGGGGTCTCGGTCCATGATGACACCTGCGGATAATGTACCTGTGAATGACCGCGACGCTGGCGATGATTGCACTGACTCTATCGCACCTCTGGGGATGCCGTCGCCTGAGCCGCCCCAGGAGGAGGCCGAGGTTATGGCATCAAAAGACGTAAATTCGCACAATCCAGGCCCGATCGTGCCCGCTGCAGATGAGTACAGCGTGAACGCCCTTGAACTCCTCACGGAGAACGTCATCCTTGAAACGCCGGTGATAACGCCTGTTGTCTCGGCCGCCAGCGATGACCGGCTTCACGTTATACTGCGGGATGCTGAGAGCGAAAACCTCCGCCTGGTCATTCTAGACACTAACGCCCAACCGCTTGGGCCGCCACTGGCGGTTCCACTCGATCACGTCTCAGACCTGACGTCCTGCGGTGACGAGCAAGTGATGGTGGGTCACGTAGAAAACGAGTCCGGCCATCGCGTGATCGGCTTGGACTGGGAGGGGCACATACGATGGCAGGCCAAGGTTGCGGCAGCGCGGCCGCAGCCCTCGACGTGGCCTCGGGTCCTGTTCTCGAAAAGCGGTTTGTATCTCGTTTGGTACACGCGCGATACGGGGACCAGCTTGTTTGTGACCAGGTTACGAGCGGGCGCGTTCACCGCCCCTCAGCAGTTCATGATTGACGAGCGCATCGATTCCATAGACATCGCTGCTCTAGAGAAAGGGATCGTCGTGCTTCGGACCGGGGGCAGGCCACGGAGACTTGAGCTCCTCTACATCGCGGACGACAAAGTGCAAGCCAAAGTTCGAGTCGCCGACGCCGAGGGCGCGCACTCGCCGAGCGTGGGTGTTGTTGGACAGCGTATCGCCAGTCTTTGGGTTTCCGCTGGTAAGGAGAGCGTTCGGCTTCGGTGGTTCCATCCCAATCTTGAGCCAGATGGCCCAATCGAGGAACTGGCGACTGTATCGGGATCGGCGTCCCTCGTCGGGGCCAAGCTCTTAGTGGGTCAGGCTGGCCCACTTGCCGTGGCCTACCGAATGGAGAAACCTGACCTGGTGGCATACGAACCAGGTCCCGACCTCATCGGCCAGCCAATGTACACAAGAGAACAGTTCCTTGCCGCATACGACTGGCGCGCGCGTAAAATGAGCAGTCCCCTGGTCGTCCAGGAACCGGGTTCCTCATTCTTTTCCGCTAGCTGGATGCAAGACCGATTGATCGTCATTCGCGGAGGTATGCAAGCATATGCATCTGTCTACCGCGCTGTGATGAGCCCGTGAAACGTTGGCAGGCTTGATGATTTCTAGTATAATGTAGGTGTTCCGCTTCATCCAATAGCGTCTACCCTCTCGATTTGACCAGGATTTCACCCCGTTTGACCGCTGACCACAGACCGCTGCAATAAGTTGACTCAAGCTCGATTCTACAGCTTCCGCTTCACAGGTGAAGATGATCGGCCCAATACAAAGGGAGCCACCATGTTGCCCTGACGGGCATCAGAATCAAGGAAAAAAATCATCGCTAACGGCTAATTGCTGACAGCTAACCGCTATTTTCATAGAGGTATGCCGGAATGGCCGAGTCCCCGGGAGCAAAACAGGAAGAAAAGTCTACCAAATCCAGAGTCAAGCCGGGGCGCGAGCGTGCCGGGCAGAAACAACACGTCTCCACCCGGTGCGGTGTGACCACCAACGAGTTGGCTGAGGACCAGACAAAAGGCGGCGGCATCTTGCAACAGCGAGCCGCTGTCCGGCCTGTTTCCGGCGACGCCGTGTCACGCGCCCCGGTCTCCACAGAGTCGCGCTTCGCCCACGATTTCAGCCGGGTGCCGATTCATACAGTTGCGTCACAGACCGGCCCGGTTGTCCAGGCCCAACTCACCGTTAACGCGTCGGACGACCAGTACGAGCAGGCAGCTAACCGGGTGGCGGAAACGGTGATGCGTACGCCGGAACCAAGTATTCAGTTAACACCGATCTGACCCCGCGAAGAAGTTTCCTCGGGCAGGAATGAAAAAGAACTAATTATCAGTCATATACCTTCTATTTCTTGGGTTCAGGCCAGCAGTGTGGAAGTGTCGCCGATTTCTGCGAACGTTCAGATGAGATCCAAACAACGGCCCACGATCAACTCAGTCAGATCACCAGTTCTTCAGAGATTTGCTAACTTCGTTAACGGTCTTGTATACACCTGGAATCTGGCTGCAAGGTTTGCCGCTGGTCAATCAGCCGGGTTTACACCGTTGACGTTAAATGGCACCCAAATCCTGAGCGCAGCCGCAGCAAGAAGCTCGATTAATTGGCCTGGAATCGATAGGCAGTCCCTAGCAACAGGAGGTGCGGAAGTTTGGATCAGCTCGATCCCAACGAACGTGGGAAGCTTCGAAATGTGGGTACCGAATAGTGGCCCATGGACAATTGTCACGTCGAGGGCAGATATAGGTGCGCGTTTTGGGCTACCCGCCTGCACAGCAGCAACTGGCAATACAACGTTTTCAGTCAACGGCCAGCCATCCGATGCTGATCTAGCAGTGCAGATTAGAATTCATGAAAACCGTCATGCGGCGGATCACAGACGGGTTTTCAACACAGTTTTGGTTCCCTGGGATAACGCCATGACCAGGGTAGGCACCCAGAAGTTTCGTGGTGCCGATGTGGCAGCAGCCAAGGCAACTCTCTTTCAGGCTATAGGCGGGACGCCGGATGCCATTGCGAGAAACCTTTATGACTCTTGGGATGCTGCTACTAAAGCTTTTCACAGTACTGCGGCTGGTAGACCAGGCAGGTTATTCAACCGAACTGCTAACACCGATTGTAGCCAGTCCTCTGTAGATGCCAGCGCGCCCTAAGTGCTAGCAACCGAACGTGAATGCAAGAAAAGCGACCAGGATAAAGGTGAAATTGTAAGCAAACAGCTTTGTGCCGACTCGTGCGAGCAGACCGTTGCCACTTTTAGGACTTGTCCAGAAATAAGTTCGGCATTTTTACAGGAAAAACATGGGGAAAAACACGAAGTTATTTTCGGACAACTCCTTAGCGTTGCGATAGGTTCGATGGCAAGCGAGGCAGATGAAATGACCGAGGCTACGGCAGCGAACCAGAAAGAAAAACCCACCAAGTCCAGAGTCAAGTCGGGGCGCGAACGTGTCGTGCAGAAAGAACTCGTCTCTGTCCGGCACGGTGCGACCAGCAACGAGTTGGCCGAGCAGGCCAAGGGCAGCGGTACGATAGGGCAACAGCGGGCCGCCGTCCGTCTTGTTTCCGGCGACGTGGTATCACCTGCCCCGGTCTCTACCGAGTCGCGTTTCGCCCACGACTTTAGCCGGGTGCGGACACATACGGTTGCGCCGCAAACCAGGCCGGCTATCCAGGCCAAGCCCACCACCAGTGAGCTGCTCACCATCAACGCGCTGGACAACCAGTATGAGCAAGAGGGCGACCGCGTGGCGGAGGCGGTGATGCGCATGCCGACGACTGGTATTCAACTGCAACCGACTTGATCCCTTGCCAGCAATCCCTCGGGTAGGGATGAAGAAGAACCAAGTCAAACAAAACCTATCTCCAATCAAACAGTGCTAAATCGGTATATTATACAACGTGTCCCCGAAGACACCGCCGCGCGACTGGCGGGACTCGGACAGGACGTCCAAGAGGATAATGCTGACAGCGAACTACTTCGCGCCGCTGAGTCTGTCTTGAGCGCTGTGATAGACATTCTGGCGGGCTTCACGGAAGAGGAGCGCTCAGAACCGGTGCGGAGTGGATCGGCGTATCCTGGGACTTACACCAACGTACCTGTCGAGCATCGAAATACGCTGTGGGATTTTTATAAGGCTGCTCAGGGATTTGAGTATGACCAAGAAGGCAATTTGGTACCTGCCCGGGGTGCACGGCGACGGGAATGGGCTGAACTGGGTATGGGTGAGCGCCGACTGGCGCGGCTCCTGGCAGCAGTTGAAAATCGCGATTCCGAAATCGTCCCTTTGCTCAATCGCGACGTTCGAGAACCTGTGGATCGAATTTTGCAGCACGCCGATCGCGAGGAGACCACCGCGCGACTGGGAAGGCTTAGTCAAGGCGTTCAAGAAGGTGAACCGGACTACCAACTACTCCACGATGCCGGGTCTGTCTTGAACGCTGTGATAGACATTCTGGCGGGCTTCACGGAAGAGGAGCGCTCAGAACCGGTGCGGAGTGGATCGGCGTATCCTGGGACTTACACCACCGTACCTGTCGAGCATCGAAATACGCTGTGGGACTTTTACAAGGCGGCCCAGGGATTTGAGTATGACCAAGAAGGCAATTTGGTGCCTGCCCGGGGTGCACGGCGACGGGAATGGGCTGAACTGGGTATGGGTGAGCGCCGACTGGCGCGGCTCCTGGCAGCAGTTGAGAACCACGATCCTGGTATGACCTCACTACTTGATCGCCTCATTCGGGAACCCGTACTGCGCATTCTGATCCACGCCGACCGCGAGGTTGGTGTTGCACGGGCACCTGGCGCGACAGGCGAGGAAGCCGAGGAAGCCGCTGCATACCCGCTCACGCGCCATCCACGCCATCCGCGGGGATACGCATATATGGGTGACCGTATAAGGGGAGACGCGCGTCAATTAGTAAGCCAGGAGAGAGACAACTACCGCGGCCGTGAGGGCGATTATGAAGCCTACGCATTGGGGTGTGAGGCCTTTCTGCGCACCATGGGACGCGAAGGCTCTCCCTCGGCTATCAACACCTGGGACGGGCAGATCCTGACCTGGGGCGCTGGATTTGCGCATGGCGGGTTTCTCGAGCCCTTGTGGAACAATCTGGACGAGCGTGTGAAGGCGCGCCTGCAGTCAATGGTGCCGGACCGCTTCACAGCGGCAGGCATTGTTGTTGACGACGATATTCGCACCGAAATTCCTGCCTTGCAGGCGCTGATCGCGGTGTCGGAAACGCCACCGTTTGCCCAACTGGTTTGGCGAGCGCAGTTGCGCACGTTTCTGGTAGAAAACATCGGGCTGCCCTCACGGGAAAGGGCTGGGATCACGCTTCCCACGCAGAACGCAGACTACATCTATCTGGCATCGCTGATCCGGCACGGGATGTCCGGGACATGGGACGTTCGACGTGATTTGCAGCGTGCGTTGGACCTCGCCGGGGAGAACCCCACGGACACCGTGTTCCTGGCGGCATGTATGCAAATTCAGGCCCAGAACACGCTCTACCATCGCCGAATTCGCAGCGAAGATGACGCCCAGAGGCGTCGTATCCAGAGAGATGCATATTGGATGATCGGCAAGTGGCGGAACTGGATTGGCCTCTGGGGTCGTCGTCATCCTATCGCCGTAGACGCGGACAGTCGGCGATTGATGCCGTGCTTCCAATCGTCGGGTTCTCCATACCTGGTCAGGGAAGAAGACATAGCACGGATGCCGGCGAATCACATGATCTTTGTCGAAAGGAGTGGAAGAGAACCGAGCGGCCACTACTACTACGATATGGGCGACACCCCATAGAAAACGCGTAAGGTGCCCCCCCTTATTAATGTAGGTTCTGTTGACATTTGTCCAAAAATGTCATTCCGAGGAGCGCAGCGACGAGGAATCTCCGGCAACGAGGACAAATTCAAGGCGAAATAGGAGATTCTTCGCTCCCTTTGGTCGCTCAGAATGAC
>DAOUMU010000355.1:0-5607 GCA_034409055.1 Anaerolineae bacterium | reverse complement strand
ACTGCGAAAACCCAGTTTTGATCAAATTTATTCAGACACGGCTTAAGTTGACGCATATGGGGTGGTGGCCTGGGGGGGGGTGGTCAGCGGATGGGTAGCGGCGACCGCAGGCGACCGCAGGAAGTGCGGATAGTGGCCGGGGCGGGCAGAGGGCTGTCTGTTATGGGACCAGGGGGTTTTAGGACACCGGCAGGGGTGTTATTGTCGGGGTGGGGGTGATGAGGCTCTCTTGTAAGAGCATCGGCGGGCGGGCATAGGGATGCCCGCCCTGGCCTTAAATGAAAAAGCCCCGGCTGGGCCGGGGCTTGGGTTAACGACTTCGAGCTGAGCCGCCTGGCCAGCCCAGGGCTAGTATCGCGCTAACATCAACATCCTGGCTGGCCAGGTCGGCTCCAGCGAGTGGTTAGGCGTACCCCACTAGCCTCTATGGGAGAAGTGAAAGGTAGTGGCGAATCGGGTGATCATCTCTAACGTAGCGAAGGAATATCGATCCTGTATCGGCATTAACTTCAGATGAACTTAGTTGAAGAGCAAGTGTTTCTAACGAAGAAAGAATGAACAATATCGCAGCGACCGCAAACAGAACTTGGCTGTAATGGAGAGCGATAAACGCGTGGATCAAGAACAAATACAGAAATAAGCCACCCACCTTTGAAAGGTATAAGTGCAGATTCGCCATTCGTTTGAATTTGATCAGACCAACGGTCAGCGATGCTATGTAGGTGCCTATTGCCAGCAGCGAGATCAGCAGATTGTCTGTGATGATCTCCGGCATGAGTATGAGAACCCAAATGATGGCTGAGATTTGTAGCAACTGATCGGCTAAGGAATCAAACTTGCTTCCAAAATCCGACGTTTGGCCCAATTTCCTCGCGGCAACACCATCAAGCAAATCAGTTATCAGTGCCACAATGAAGCCAACTCCAATATAGGTTCGTGCCCCCTGGAATGCAAGAATCCACATAGCGGGGACGGCAGCAAACCGAATTGCAGTTAATTGATTGGGAATCTTCCGTAGTTGATCAATCAAAGCTCATACCATGGTACGCCTAACAACTGAAATCACGGGCAAAAATCAGCATTATTCTTCATTTTCCGTTCTTTGAAAAAGGCCTGCTTCAATCGTACATTTCAGTTCAATCCGGTTGTCTTTGGCCCGTTCATCATAAAATCGAACATCCGGGGCTACTCCAGTCCATTCAAGCGTTATGCCATTATCATCTGAGATAGTAATAACATTTTCATCGACGTCGTAATGTTCCCCCAAATAAAGATTAGTGAAACGGTCTGTACCAATATTGGGATCGTCGTTTCGACTTGTTGGTAAATGAAACTCACGCCCAACGCAATCAACGATTTCCGAGGTGCGAACAGGAAGCCCGTTGAGTTCAAGCGAGAGAGACTTCAAAAATGCAAGACCGTGCTCCGAACTTGGTTCAGCGTCTATCTCAATATAAAGTTCATCATCAATGAAGCCATATTCCGCACGAGTAACACGATAATCAGCCCGACCAGTCTGGTGATGAACATATACGATTCCTGTCATCTTTTTCCTCGTCTGCCTAACGCTTGAGCTAACCGGATCGGCAAGGCCAGCTTAGAACGGTTGGTCCGAAACCGATGTCACGGGTTTAAACAATAACAATAAAAGCCGAGCTTGCCAATTCCGGTTGAGCGATTTGTTAGCTGGCTTTCTCACCAGCCATCTACTCAGCAAGCATTGCTCGTACTTCTGGTAAACCGAGAAACGAGACTCGAAGGTCAGACGGCGTGTGTTCGCTGATGTAATTGATAATCTCTCGTGCTTGTTGGCGCAACCCTTTAGCTTCGACCGGATCAGGCTCAAGCTGGCTGAGGGCGAACAGGATTGACCACAACCAGCGCCGTGAGCCGATGGCTTCGGCGATGGCGCGGGCTTCCAACCAGCAGTCACGGGCCGCTTCGGGTTGGTCTTGGCCCAATCGAGCCTGGCCTTGAAAATACAGTGCCGCCGGTAAATAGGTTCGTATCCCGAATTGGCGCAGGGTCGTCAGAAAGGTCTCAGTCACCTGGAGGGCTTGCTCATAATTTCCCTGTTGGAGGGCCAATTCAGCCTCAACCACCGGCAGGAATAAGGCCCAGATTGGATAACCTTCTCGTTTGGGGTCTGTGTGGCCCTGGTCAATCATCGCTTGCGCCTCAGCAAGCTGACCTTGTTTGAGATGAAGATGGGCCAACACGGCCAGAATATGGACGCGAAACATCGGAAATTGAGCATCAGCTTCGAGAGCGAGGCGGGCCGTCTCTAGACCCTGGTCGATAAGACCCAGCCCCCCGTAAACCAGGGCCAAATCCGCCCGCGTGAAGGTCAATGGGAAAGGATAGCCGCCCAGTTCCCCCAGCCGAATGACATCTTCCATCACCCTTATAGCCTGGTCTGGCTGACCCCGCTCCCAATGAACATAACCAATCATCCCTCGGCTTTGCCACTGCCCCCAGATATTATCGATGGATAGACTGATTTGATATGCTTCAGTCGAGAGGGTCAGCGCCTGATCGTACTGACCGGTAAAAATGTTGACCAGCTTAGACTTCGATAGACTATCAGCTTGCATAGACAGATTACCAAGGGTCTGCCACAGTATTGTAGCTTCGGTGATGGCTTTTAGGCACTGTTGCATCTGGAGGTTATCGCCATAAGCCATCCCCAAATCACCCAGAATAAAGGCGATCTGTTCAGGTAAGTCAAGCTGGCGAGCCAGCGCCAAAGCGCGTTCTCCGCAGTGGACCGCTTGCGGTAATCTGCCGCTGAAGACATATACTTGCATCATACGCCATAGAATTTTGGTTTCAGTCACCTGGTCATCCAGGGTGTGAGCCAAATCTAAGGCTTGAGACAATAGAGTTTCGGCACGCTCCGATTGAAACTTAGGCGAACCACCGACAGCGCGCAGAGTGACCTCGGCCATCAGCGCCGCCAGTTCCAGAGTAGGTGCGTTACGCTGTTTGGCCAATTGGGCCAAAGCTTCATAGGTTGTCAATGCCTGGTCAAATTGGGCGTTCAGTTCCAAAGCCCGACCCAGCCGGGTGTATAGATGCTCGGTGTCGGCAAGGTCAAGCTCAGGCAACGTTGGGGAGTCCAGGAGCCGGCGGGCTGTTTCGTAGTGGCCGGCGGCTTCGTTGGTCGCAGACAGCTCAAAGGCGGCATCGCCAGCGGCGACGCTGTATTGAAAAGCGGCTTCAACGGCCCCGGCTGCCAGGGCGTGGTAAGCTAGCTTAGCGGGTTCTGCTTCAGGCAAGACGGTTATCGCCCGGCGGTGGAGTATCCGCTTGCGGGCCGTGCCGGTTTCCTCGTAGAGTACATCCCGCATCAGGTCGTGGGCAACCAGATAGGTTGGAATCATCTCCGCACGCTCTAACAGCAAGCGTCTCCCGACCAGGGCTTCTAACGCCTCCAAACCATCCATTTCATCAACCGCAGAGACCTGACAAAGTTGCTCGAAGGTGGCTTCCTGCCCCAACACGGCGGCGCTGGTTAGCAACGTTTTAGCCGTTGGCGTCAGGCGGGCCAGGCGATCCAAAATGGCCTGGCGCACCGACATCGGGATGATGCGCAGAAATGGAAAACGCCCCGTCGTTTCACCAACCAAGGTGCGCCACATCAGTCGCTTGGTCCCATCATCGGTTTGCATGGGAACCAACACGTTTTGCTCCAGCATCGCTTTGATCGTCTCCGCCACGAAAAAGGGATGCCCGCCCGTTTCGGTATGCAGCGCCTCGGCAAAGGCGTCAAGTTTAACCGGGATCGGGCTGGTGTCGCTTGAAACATCGGCCGGTTGTGACGACTTAGTGTGATCAGCTTGCAAAGCGGTTATCAAAGCCAGCGTATTTTCACGGGAGAGATACTGAAGTTCGAGCCGGGTGACGGTCACTCCCGATTTGAGGCGGGTCAGCCAGTTTTGTAAATCGGAGGGTGTGGTGAACGCTTCGTTACGGGCGCTGAGAAGGAGCAACATCGGCGTTCTAGTCTCATTCCAGCGTGACAGGGTAAATTGAAGCGCATCCAACGAGGCCAGATCGGCCCACTGGGCGTCATCAAGAAAGATAAGCAGCGGCGCTCGCTCGGCAAAGGCTTGTCCCAAACGGGTGATGGCTTCAAACAGCCGAGTTTGGGCGGTGGCCTCATCAGGCGGCGGCTCTGCTAAATCCGGGTAGCGATCCCGGAGTTCGGGCAACAGGCGACTCAACTCGGCCAGCCAAATATCGGAGAGCAGGTCGGCCGGGGCGTTTTCGCGGGCCAGGCGAGAACGGAGGCATTGGATGAGGGGTTGGTAGGGCAGCCGCCCCCCCGCCTCAAAGGCTCGGCCTGATAAAATATCTGCGCCATGCGCCGTGGCCCAGGTGAGAAACTCTGTGGCCAGACGAGTTTTGCCAATGCCGGCTTCACCCGTCAATATCGCCACCTGAGCCTGTCCCCTGCTGGCCTCATCGAAGATGTGTTTCAGGCGAGTGAATTCATCCGTGCGGCCAACAAAGGTTAAATCGGCGGGAGCGCGGGCGAGGGTGGGCGCGTTCGGCAACCGTTGCGGCGCAGTGCTAGCCCGAATTCGGGCCGTGAGCGCTTCGATCTCCGGCGATGGGGCGGCCCCAAATTCATCAGCGAGCATTGTTTGGTAGTCGGCATAGGTTTGTAGGGCTGCGGCTCGATTATTGTCGGCAAAATAAAGCTGCATGAGGCGTAAGGCGGCGGCCTCGCTAAAGGGGTCGTGGGCCTGCCAACGGGTGGCCGTTTCGATGCCGTGGGTCAGGTCGCCCCGCTCAAAATAGCCGTGAGAGAGTGTCTCGAATAACCGACTTGCCCGACCATGCCAGACCTCGCGCTGCAACGTGACCCAATCATCGAAGGTGGGCGTATCGGGCAGGGTAAAGCCCTCCAGAAAATCCCCGCGATAGTTATCCACGGCTGTTTGAAGTTGCGCTACAAATGGAGCGTTGGCTTTTGGGTCGGGGTCTCGCTCCAGCGTATTCAGGGCCTCTTGCAGCAGATGGAGATCGAAATCGAAGTCGAGCGTGGCGTCAAAACCCAGCGCCTGACGCTCGACGATCAAATAGGCCTCTTCGAAGGCGTCCACCACCTCCCGCAGATGAACCAGAGTGGTCCGCAGCATCCCGCGCCCTCGGCTGGTGTCGCTTTCGGGCCAGAAGAGGGCCGTCAATTTTTCACGCGGATGCTGTCCGGCTTCGGTGGCCAAATAAATCAGCAGGGCCAGGGCCTTGCGTGTCCGAAAGGTGAGAGGCTGATCGTCGTAATAAATCTCCGGCGGGCCGAGAAATGATAATCTTAGCCGGTTCATTTTTGATCTTGTCTTGTTTTCCACGCTTTTTTCAACGTTTTTTCCACGGTAGGGGGCTACAATGGTGACTAAGTATCGGTTACATCGACGTCGGCACTACCCATTATATACCAAGGCCACGATGATGTCAGATACCTATCGCGTTCCTAATAGGGCCTTATGCTAGTTAGCAGTCAAACCGCTAAAAATGGGATCTCAATACGGTAATGTTCAATTTTGCCCTGAATTTTGACCACAGTTAGCCGTAAACTTGCCTGAAGATGTAAATTCCAGG
>DAOUMU010000354.1:0-15941 GCA_034409055.1 Anaerolineae bacterium | reverse complement strand
GCACCAGTGCGATGCAGCGTGCCCAAATCAATCTGGAAGACCTCGGTGCTACTGATTTCTTCTCAGCAGTGGGACTACCTGGGCCACAAATATCTCTAGCCAATATCACATATTAGGGAGCCATCCCCAACAATCTGGTCAAGATTGCTGAAGCCATACTCAAGCCGCGCCGCCGGAAACGACGCTCGGCGGTGGCAGTGGCTTGAACAGGGTTTCCTGACAGAAACTAGCTATGCAGTGGGCCATTTTATTTACTTACGTGGTCATGGTGATTGGCTACACCGTGCAAGGCTGGGCCTTCACCTTGACCATTTTCCTCATCGCCACCTTTATCAGAACCATCGGCACCGGCATCAACTGGGTTTACTCCTCATCCTTGCTGCAAATGATCGTCCCCAGCCACTTTTTAGGCCGCGTTTTTGCCTTCGACCTGGCCATGATGACCCTGGCTTCGGCCACCTCAACCCTATGGGTCGGTTGGGCCAAAGACAACCTGGGTCTAACTCCCCACCAACTGGCCCTGTCCCTGGGCAGTGTCCCGACGGTGATGATCTTCGGCTGGCTGATTTTCATGGCGTTTGAACTGAAAAGACAACAGACATGTATGTCTTAAATGTAGGACAAGTTGGCAACTTGCCCTACTGCCTACGCCTGCAAGACCACGATGGTCAAATCGTCGTACAACTCGCTTTCACCGACAAAGGCCAACACCTCGGCCCGCACATAAGCCAACATGTCTTCGGCCCGGGATGGACCGGTGGCTACGGCCTGCTCCAACCGCTCAAAGCCAAACATTTCTCTGGCGGCGGTCATGGCTTCGACAATGCCATCGCTGGTCAGAATGACTAAATCGCCCGGGGCCAGGGGCAGGGTGGCTTGGACGTAGCCATCCTGCGCCCCCAGGCCGACCCCAAGCGGCGTCCCGCCAATATCCACCCACTCAACCAAACCATTTGTCCGTCGAATGAGGGGCGGGACACAGCCAGCATTGGCCACGCGTAGGGTTCTGTCCTTGATTTCAGCGTAACAGAGGGCGCAATTCTCAAGCCCGGTGCGGGTGTAGGGGATAATAGCCGCGTCAAGTTGGGCCAGTAGTTCAGCCGGGGCCAGGGCTTCAGCAATACTTGATTGCAGTGAGGTCAAGCTAACCGCCATGAGCAAGGCGGCGGGCATACCCTTACCGGAAACGTCCCCGACAGCCACGGCAAAATGATCTTTGGAGGGGTTACCAAAGGCATAATAGGCATAAAAATCGCCGCCGACTTCACGAGCGGGGATACTGTAACAAAGCACGTCGAGGCTGGACCAATTAGGGCGGGGTGGAGGCAGAAGATTTTGCTGGACGACTCGGGCCATAGTCAATTCGTGCTGGAGGCGGTCGGTGAGGGTGCGGAGGTGTTGATTGGCTTCGGAAAGTTCGGCGGTTCTTTCGGTGACCAGGGTCTGAAGTTTTCTTCTTTGGGCCTCAATACTGTGCACCCTGAGGTGATAACCGGTAAAAACAAGGCCCAGCACAGATGCCACGATCACAATTCTAAACCAGACCGTTTCCCAAAACGGCGGGGTTACTGTGATCTTGATCGACAGACCCGCTTCATTCCAGACGCCAGCATTGTTTGAGCCTTTTACCCGGAAGGTATAGGTACCGGGATCAAGGTTGGTGTAGGTGGCAAAACGCCGGTTTCCGGCGGCAATCCAATCCTGGTCAAAGCCTTCTAATTTGTAAGCGTACTGATTTTTGGCCGGATTGGCGTAGTCCAAGACGACAAACTCAAACGAAAAAACGTCATCCTCGTGGGATAGTTCTATTTCTGTGACCTGGGCCAGGGGTTGGTTCAGGGTTATTTCCTTATGGGGTAGCTCAAACCCGGTTAACACCACGGGCGGTATATGGGCATTATCTTGGATCGCCTCCGGGTCAAACCTGACCAGGCCATTAATACCCCCAAAAAACATTTCCCCGCTGCTGCTCTTATAATAAGCCCCTTCGTGATAGCCCACGCTTTTCAACCCGTCACTGACATCATAATTAACGAAGTTATTGATCCGGGGCTCAAATTTTGATAAGCCGAGGCTGGTACTTAGCCAGAGGTTACCCTGCTCATCGGGCAAAATGCCATAAATAACGTCACTGGACAAACCATCTGCTGCGGTAAAGCGGACGAACTGACCGGTTTCTCGATCAAATTTATTTAAACCACCGTTGGCCGTGCCAATCCAGAGCAGGCCGGAGGGGTCTTCATAAAGCGCGTAAACATCGTTGTTGCTTAAGCTGGTGGGATCATCGGGATTATACTGGTAACGGATAAATCTTTCGGTTTCTCGATCAAATTTATTCAGGCCGCCGCCATACGTACTCACCCAGAGCGCACCCGATTCATCTTCATAAACGGCGTAAACGTCATCATTACCCAGGCTGGATGGCTCGTCCGGGTCATGTTGGTAAGGGGTAAACTGCCCGGTTTCGGGATTAAATTTATTCAGGCCGCCGCCCTTGGTGCCAATCCAGAGCATCCCCAACCGGTCTTCGTAAATAGAGTTAACGTCTTCGCTGCTCAAGCTGACCGGGTCATCGGGGTTATGTTGATACCGGGTGAAGGTTTCGGTGTGGGGATCAAATTTAACCAGGCCACCGCCGGATAAGCCGAGCCACAGTATGCCGGACCGGTCTTCGTGAATAGCATAAACGTCGTCGCTGCTTAAGCTGTTGGGATCATCGGGGTCATGCTGGTAATGGGTAAAGATACCGGTTTGAGGATCAAACTTATTTAAGCCTCCCCCTCTGGTCCCAATCCAGAGGTTTTTGGCCCGATCGACATAGATGGCTCGAACATCGTTGTTATTGAGACTATTGGCATTGTCAGGGTCAGCGGTCAGGTAGGTAAATTGCCCTGCCATCAAGACAAGTTTATTGACTCCCCCCCCTCTGGTGGCAATCCATAGCACCCCCGAGCGATCCTCGAGAATCCATCTGACGTCGTTGTGACTGAGGCTATTGGGATTTTGCGGGTTGTTCACATAGCGGATGAATGTCTCGCCTTCACGGTCAAACTTGTTCAAGCCTCCCCGGCTGGTACCGATCCAGAAATTACCGGTGCTGTCCTCAAAAATAGCATTGATGATGTCATCGCCGAGGCTATGGGGGTTGGTGGGATCGTGGAGATAACGGGTGAAGGTTCCGGTTTCGGGATTGAATTTGTTCAAGCCCACTTCGGCGCCCACCCACAGAACGCCGGCTCTGTCGACATAGAGGGTCCGAATCAAACTATGACTGAGACTGTTCGGGTCGGCCGGGTCGTGGAAGTAACGGGTAAAGGTTTCGGTTTGGGGATCGAATTTATTCAGGCCATCAGAGGTGGCCAGCCAGAGCATACCGGCCTCATCTTCGGTAATCCCCCAAATACGGTCGTGGCTGAGGCTATGGGGATTATCAGGATCGTGTTGGTAATGGGTGAAGGTTTCAGTTTGGCGGTCAAATTTATTCAAGCCACCCCCGGCAGTGCCAACCCACAGGATCCCCGAACGATCTTCATAAATGGTCTGTACGCGATCATTACTCAGACTGGTGGGGTCGTCCGGGTCGTTGAGGTAAGCGGTAAACTGTTCTGTATGGGGGACAAATTTACTAAGCCCACCGCCCCAGGTGCCAATCCAGATGACCCCTGAGCGATCAATGTAAAGATTGCCCGCATTATCATTAGAAACTGAATTGGGATTGTTTGGATCGTGCCTGAATACGGTAATGTTATAGCCATCGTACTTGTTGAGCCCGCTTTGGCTGCCAAACCACAAAAAACCGGTCTGATCCTGCACGATTGAAAAAACCGTCCCGTGGGACAAGCCCTGCTCCAGGGAAATACGTTCAAAGTGGATGAACGGCTCCTGGGCATATGAGCCGGCCGGCCAGCTCAGGATCAACAGGCAGGTCAAGATAGCTATGCTCAACCAGCGGTTTTGGCAAATGATAGAAGCAAGCAGCAAGTTACTCTGTCTTGCTTTGATGATAAGGTTCATGATAGTTTTCTGTGCATTTAGAGGGAGGCTAAATTTGGTATCAAACTGAAGTCCCCCCTCAAACAAATATCTTTTGTAACTGCCTACCCTCATATCATTCCGATGAGCTCAGTACCCAAAGGGCATAAACGACGAGGAATCCCCGAAACCTTGGGGATTCTTCACCTGTTCAGAATGACATGGTAGGTAGTTACTATCTTTTGCTGTAGAACAAGTGGCCAACTTGTTCATAGGCAAGTTAGCAACTTGCCCTACATAATATGTTAGCACGTATAATCGTTAGGGCAAGTAGGCGTGCAAATTTTGCGACCTGTTGGTATTATTTGGACGACGTGGTCACGGTCAAGACCGAGCGAACTACTTCCGCCAGAACCACGTTTCTATGGTTGACGCTTTATATTTGATTGTGCCTGAAATAGTGGCTGTTGTCCAGTGTCAATAAGTACCAGTCAGAATAAAGAGGTTTACTATCCCCAGCGAACCAGGGCCAGGCCACTACCGATACGCAGAGCAAAAATGATAAACAGGGCTTCTCGCAAGCCGACCACATCAGCCAATAGTGGCCCAAGCATGGTCCCAGAGAGCATGGCCACGTTCAAGGCCAGATTGTAGATAGCTAAATGGGTCGGCCGGTCATTTTCAGGGATGAGTTCCAACAGGCGGTTGACCAGGGCTCCACTCAGAATAGCCCAGATCGCACCACCGACGACGTTGGTCACAATCAGAAGCTTCATATCAGTGCTGAGAGCGGTGAGGAGCGGATATAAAGCCAGCAAAAGCGCTCCCAACGTCGTCAGACGGTGGCTGCCCAGGCGCCTGGTCAGCGGCCCCAGGCCCCGAGAGGCAACCAGCATCACCAGGTAAAAGGTGGCATTAATCCAACCAATGGCTCCATCTGTCAAGTGAACTTCACGCACCCAAAAGATGGGGAAGAGAGGGGCGGGCAGCAACTGGGTAAAGTGAAAGAGAAAGAAGGCCAGCATGACCCACCAATACCGGCCGGAGATGCGAGCCAGGCTACCGATTGCACCTGGCCGCCAATTTAACCAAAGGCGTATACCCACGCTGAACCGTTGGGGAAAACCACCACTAAAACCAATCACCCGGCCCGGTTGAGCCCGGTCTTTGAGGGGACGAATCTGAAATTGAGGCACGACCGGCACCTGAATCCGGGCCAGATGATAGGTGCTCATACCTGCGCCCAGAGCGCCCAGGGCAAAGATGGCCGCGTAGCCCCACTCAAAAGGCAATTTGTCTAAAATCCAACCACTGAGCGCAAAAGTGATCATAATCGTCGCTGCCAGCAGTGAATTACGTCGCCCGACCACGTGACCACGCGCTGCCGGCGGTACGGTTGCGGCCAACAGAGCGTTAAAGCCAATCATCAAGGCTGTCCCTGGAATGGTCATCAGCAGGGTGAGGCTCAATACTGCCCAAACCTGTAGCCAGGCCGGTAAAATCAGGGGGAAGAAAATCAACAAAAAAAAGCCCAGCCGTTGCCAAAAGGCAGTTTGGGTCACAGCGCGCCCTAATGGCCGGTCTTCTAACCAACGTCCGGCCGGTAAGGTAAACAAGACACTGACCAGAGCCGGTCCGGCGCTGAGCAGGCCTATCTGCCAGCCGGCTGCTTCCAATCGTGTAGCGAAAACCGGGAGAAAGGAAAGTGTACTACCAAAAGCTACGCCGAACCAGGCCACATCCCAATAGAGATGGAAAAAGTTGGTCGCCTGTATTTGCCGGACGTTGGCTTTGGGCGGCAACTCGAATTCTTTGGAAACAATCGTTGACATTCGCTTTACCTGGTCCTTTTCACAAGCTAAAGGATTGTTAAAATAAACAGAAATCATACTCCTTCAATGGAGGAAAAGCAAAATCAAAAGGAAATGTAAAATTATTGTCCAAGACAGGCAAGTAACATTTGTCCTGAGTATTGCTGACAAATGTCACATCATCCGCATTTTGAATTTACAAATCCGGTTTTCACAGTATAATGCGCCAAGCTGCGATTGATGAAAGGTTGGGGGTAGTTATGAAATACTTAAACTATGGTTTGCTGATCTTTATTGTGGTGGCCATTCTGGCCGAGTTTTTGCATGGGCCGCCGGTGGTGATCTTTTTTGCGGCGGCCATTGGGGTGGTGCCCCTGGCCGGGTTTATGGGCAAATCGACCGAGGAACTGGCCATCTACACCGGGCCAAAGTTAGGCGGCCTGCTGAACGCTACCCTGGGGAACGCGGCTGAATTGATTATCACCATCGTCGCTATCCGGGCCGGCGCCATGAATCCGGCCCTCCGGGAAGGATTAATCGAACTGGTCAAAGCCTCGATCACCGGTTCGATTTTGGGTAACCTGCTGCTGATTTTGGGCTTTAGTATCCTGCTGGGGGGGCTAAAATTTGCCACCCAAACCTTCGACCGTACCCAGGCCGGGGTCAACGCCACGATGCTCATCCTGTCCGTGATTGCCCTGGCCATTCCTTCTCTCTTTAGCCAGACCATTGAGCCGGCCAACCACGCCGGGGTGGAGTATTTAAGCATCGGCGTGGCCATCGTGATGATCATCGTCTACGCTTTGAGTATTACCTTCTCCTTCCAGGCAGCCGGTCCACCCCACGATACGGCCGAGGCACATGACCACGAGCCGACCTGGAGTATGCGCCAGGCCATTATTGTCCTGGTCGTGTCCACCGTGGCCATTGCCTATTTGAGCGAAGTCCTGGTCGGCGCGGTGGAACCGGTGGTAGAAGAACTGGGCATCACCGAGTTCTTTCTGGGCATTATCTTGATCCCGCTGGTGGGTAACGTGGCCGAGCACGTGGTGGCCGTTCAAATGGCCGTAAAAAACAGGATGGAACTATCCCTGGCCATTTCCCTGGGGTCCAGTTTGCAAATTGCTCTGTTTGTCGCGCCGCTGCTGGTCTTTATCAGTCTGGCTATGGGTAACCCGCTCACCCTGACCTTCAACAGCTTTGAGTTGATCGCTCTCTTTGCCGCCGTCCTGATTGCTGCCTTCATTGCTATGGATGGCAAAAGCAATTGGTTAGAGGGGGCGCAACTGTTGGCGGTGTATGTGATTATTGGGATTGCCTTTTTCTTCTTGCCGGGTTGAGGGGGCGGCAAACCCACAGAGCAGGCGACCAACGGAGGATGCAACGAATTTTTCCCCTCCGCGTCAGTCAAACGAACGCCCTGGGGAGTATCTTTTCAACAATCTGGGGTATTGATTTTAACCACTGGTTTATGATAAAATATCTGTAAATTAACTCGTGGTCATTCCTGTCCGGTGCTCGTGGCCTGGCCTCTCACCGACAGGGATTGTATGTGAGTAGTCCAGGCAGGTAGGAGGTGTGGATGTCCTCCGTTCACCAGTCCGTTTGTCCTGATTGCGGATTTTCCGTATCTTCCGGCACCCGCTATTGTCCCCACTGCGGCACCCGGCTGGGTCTTGATTCCCCCCCACCAGCCCTTATAAACTTTACCCCAAAGAATCCCAACCAGCAGGGCTTGATTGTCATCTCGAGCCTGGCCGGTCTGTTTCTTCTATTGGCCCTAACCGGGTTTGGCCTGATGTTCGCTGGTCAGGAGCACGGTCTCCTGACGGTCCTGACCTTCATTGCGATAGGCTTGTTTGCTATCTTTGCCATAGCCTGGCTGGCCGCGGTGGTGGGAGGCTGGCGGCAGGTGCGGCAGGTGCGGTCCTTTTTGACCAGCGACCGCCCCTTGCTCTGGTGGACCTACACCCCCGAAGAGTGGCAGGAAATCAGGGAACTGATCTGGCAGGAAGAGCGGGGCGACTGGCAAATTCAGTTGGGTTGTATGACCTTTCTCTTTGGCCTGATTGGCCTGATGATAGGAGCCATGATCGGCATGGAGGAAGGTTTGGAAGAGATGATCCTGGGCGGTGTTGGCGGCACCATCGGCGGCGCGCTGGTCGGTGGCCTTATGGGCGGGGTGATCGCCGTTAGTCATCATCTGGCCGCCCGCCAGGCCTACCACCGGACTGAGCCGGGCGTCGTGGCTCTGGCCCCTCACGAAATCTATGCCAATGATCAGTATTTCCGCGGCAATGGCGATACCACCTACCTCAAGCGGGCCAAGTTGTTCCCGGCCGAGCCGGACGTCCCACCCCGGTTACAGGTTGAACTCAAAGTACCGCCCAAACCACGCTCCCCTACCGATGAAGAGTGGACGATTATCGTCCCACCCCGGCTGACCAAAGCCGTTGAAGCGGTCATACCCCACCTAACCGATCAGACAAAGAGTTAACCCTATGCCTCACCATTTATGATGACGGTAAGCGACGCATCGCTTCAAGCACAATGGTTTGAAATTCCTCCAGGTCCAGCTTGGCTTTTTGGATAAAATCAAACACGTTGTAATCCTTAAAAGCACGGCGCTGCTCCTCCATGCTGCCGGTACCGGTGATGACAATAATGGGGAATTGGGGGCCAAGGGTGCGGCGGATCTGCAGAATCAACTCCAGGCCATCGGCGTATTGGGTCGATTTATCAAGATTGAGGTCAATCGTCACCAGGTCGAACCTGAGATTAGCTAACCGGGCTTCGGCCTCCTCATAATTGCTGGCAATAACCACTGCACAATTTATCTCGTTTAGTATTCTGGTTAGTCTTCTTTGCCAACTCGGTTCATCTTCAACCACTAAAATCTGGCGGAGAGGTGATTGAGCGAAGAGGTGAGCAACGGGCTCAGGTTTGCGTTTTTTAGTCTCAGCGAACTTGGCCGGCCCGCTTTTGGCTTCTCCATGAGTACCCATAGATGAAGCAGCCTGACCAGCGTTTTTGACAATAGCGGCCACTTCTTCGACAATGGCCGCCAGGTCTTCATCGACGTGACTACCGGCATCACTCCAAACAGGTCTCTCATTCCTGGGTCTGACGTGCATGTTGGCTAACCAATCAACTGTCCGCCAGGCACAAGCTTTAGCGATCACCGGGAAAACAGTTAACCCCTCCCGTTCGTGGCGCTTGAGAAGCGTAGGCACTGCTTTTCCCAAAATAAACTCCGACGTCAAAAAATTAGCGGTGATGAGTAGAATAGCCACCTGGGCCTGAGCCATGGCCGCCCGAATCTCCTGTTGCCAATCGCGGCCCGCCCCAATTCGATCCTCACTCCACAGGTCAATCAGACCGGCCCCCTTTAAAACCGCTAAGTGAGACAATAACTTCTCTTTTTCCTGTTCATCCTGGCGACTGTAACTAATAAAAACAACAGGCTGACCCATTCTTTTTTCCCTATTATCAAGCCAGGGCTTGATATACTTTCCTTATAAGCTCATCCTGGTCTAAGTTTCGCTTCTCGAGGACACAAGTTGGTTCAAAATTGGCCGATCGCAGACTTTTATGGGGTTCGTCGATACCACTGACAATGACCACTTTTACTTTGTTGTTCTTTTGTAAGATTTTATTAGCCACCCGCAGGCCATCAATATTATGAGGGACGCCCGATAGATTAATATCAAGGATGAGCAAATCAAAAGAATATGCCTCAGCTAAGGCCAGCGTTTCCTCATAATTGGTGGCGATAAAGATATCAAAAGGTTCATCTTTTAAATATCTTTTAAATGCCTTTTGCCAGCTTGAAACGTCTTCGATAATCAGAATCTTATAATTTCTTTTTGTAGCAGTTGGTTGCACGTGTGTTTCTCTCCATATTCCCGATGCGCTTGAGCTGCCGGCTAATTGTCCACTTTCATATCAGAGGTAGCACTGGGTAATTTAACTAAAAACTTACAACCGCTTTTGGTATTTTTTGCAAGTTGAATATCGCCGCCCCACCGTTTTAAAAACGTATCACACCACCATAAACCATATCCCAGGCCGCCCTCGCGACCGGTTACTCCCAATTTGAAAATGTCGATCTCGTTGAGATCATCTGACAGGCCGGGACCAGAATCTTGTACGATAATCTCCACCCATTGACCATCCTTTGAGTTGCGGGTAGACAGTCCCAAAACGTCTTGAGAGGCACGTTTCACCGGCTGCGCAGCATCGCCGACCAACGTTTCAAAAGCCTGATGCCTCATGGCCTGCAAGGCATTGTTTACCAGGTTTTCAAAAACGAGTTCGAGTTGCTGAGTAGCCAGGACAGGCGGCAGGTCTTCAGCAAAATTTCTTAAGACCACCACTTTCGAAAGTTCTTCCGCCTTATCTCTTAAAACGTTGGCAATACACTCGTTAACATCAATCGGCTCCCGGTCCAGCGACTGGAACGGTTTACGGATGTTTTCGGCCATGGCCAGCGTGGCCTCGGCATTGTCCAACATATCTTTCAAAAGTTCAGTCGTTTCATCCGGGTCAAATTTACCCTGAGCACGCTGCCGCTTTAAGTAGTTGATATCGGCCCGGATGGCCCCCACCCAATTATTGATACGATGGACCATATTACCGGCCATATCGCCCATAGCCAGCACTTGCCCCACGTTGGCCAATTGCTTTTGCATCTGTCGCTCCACCTTGAATTGGTAGGCATTTTTGATGGCAATAGCCGCTTGCACCGCCACCCGCTCAAGCATATCAAGGGACAGCTCGTTAAAAGCGCTCACCTGGCGGCTGGCAATGTTAATGACGCCAATGAGTTCACCCTCCAGGGAAATAGGCACCCCTAACTGGGACTTCATTTCTGAAAGCCTGCCCTGACTTTCCTGAACAATTTTCTTCAGGTCCTGCTTACCCTTTTCAACCAGGTCGATATTATCAATTAACTTGGGCTTTTTGTTTTTTATGATCCATTGGGTGATACCCAGTCTACCCTCCTCAAGAGAGTCGGACGCTTCGGGGTAACTGACCCGGTAGCCAAGATCAGAAGCATACTTACCGGTCAACACCACGTGACCATATTCTGCTTTGGTCAGTTCCAGGACGCCATTTAAAATACGCTTCAAGACCTCATGCAAATCCAGCGACGAACTAATCATCTTTTCGATACTGGACAACTGGATCAGTTCCGCTTCGTGCTGCATTAATTTCTGACTGACCGTTTCAAAGAGCATCGCATTTTGCACAGCAATGGCCGCATTGGTCACAAAGAACTGTAAGGCTTCCAGGTCTTTCTGAGAAACTCTCTTTTTGGTTGTGCCGACGTACAAGTTACCCACGACCTGATCTCTCACTAATAGGGGCAGGGAAACGCACGTCTTCACTTTGGACAGTTTCTGCATCCATCGACTCAATTCCTGATTAACTACGGGTTTAAACAAGTCATACAGGTCATGGGTGATCTTAATCTCGCCCGTTAAGCAGGATTGCACCCCTAAATTATCCAGGTCATTAATCAAGGAGACACTGCTACCAATCACCTGAATACCCAGTATTTCTTCAGCTTTTGCCAACAGGTTCAACCAGCGAATGTGCTGATTAAAGGCCACTGCCTGAACCGGCAAACGTTGATTTTTCTCATCTAACACAGCCACCATGGCCCCGGTATAACCCAAGCCATCGACCACACCGTTAACAATCCGGTCAAGCACTTCTCGTATCCCCCCCAGAATCTGGATACCGGGTAATATGTTTTGCAAATCATTTTTCTCCGGGAAACGAGAGGTACGGGGAAATAGCTCCCCACTCAAGGCAGATAACTCTAAATGCTTTTTACGGTGTTGCCGGGCCCGTTCAATTAAGACGGCTACTTGAGTAGTCAGCGCCTTTAAAGCCACCACCACTTTGTCTTCATCAAAAGCGTAACGCTCCATATGTCCCAAACTCAGCACACCAATCATCTTGCTGCCCCGAACCAAGGGGATATGTAACTCGGATCGAATATCTATTGGCGTCGCTTGATAATAATTGGGGACCTCAATGGTCAGATCGTTAATCCGAATCGTGCGGTTATAGCGCACCGCCCGGCGAGCTAAACTTCTGTCATTTTCCAATGAATAACTGCGAATAATCTGACCATGGTTGATATTGGCCGTTATTTTCAAAGCAAATCGCTGCTGAATGGAGTCAAACAGGCATAAAACAACTTGATCGTACCCTAAAGACTGTTGAATCAGGCGCGTCGCCGTCTCAATTAATTCATCAAAATCAAAAATTGTCGACAACTTGCCACAAATTTCGGCAATGGCCTGGGTTAGCGTCTCTATCCGGGCCGGGAAATATAAGGGGTCGCCAAATTTTTCTTCAGGGGGTTCACTGCTATTCATCTGGTACACCTAACTTGGGCCAATTTTGATCTGAGTCTCAGTAGATCCAAATTTAACGCTCCAAGCCGGTCCATGACCGGCGATACGACGGGGCACGGACCCATCGTGAGTACAAAATTGGATCTACTGAGTCTAACAAACTCAAGTTAATTATAACATAAGATGTTGACCCATTTCAATCAAAAGGTTAAGGCTCATGTTTAGAACAAGTGCGGAGTACATCAGTATGCTTCCGATGCTCGCGGTGGATAGCCATATCCGCCGCCCGGGGATCGCTGGATTTGGCAACACTTGCACCTGCGCAAGTGCAGGTGTCCAGCGGGAGCGGACACTAGTTCTGAATATGAGCCCTGGTTAAAATCTCCCCTCTGTGGGGGGGCCGGGGGGGCCTTTACCCATTCCGGTCTGAGTTGAGCCGGATTGGTCAGCCCTTGAAAATGATTGGCAGGTAAATTTTAGGCAGCAATTGATACACATAGGCCGAGCCTGGCAAGTTACTCACATTGCCATCCCCAGGCGCTCCAACTACGACGGTATCCTCACTGATGGTCACGGAATAACCGAAATGGTCGTAGGTCGCCGGGTCGTTGGCAGTCAGTTTAGCCGCCTGGCCCCAATGGCCAATCCCGTCCTGGTTTCGCTCAAAGATATAGGCCGCGCCAGAAGCAGTGCCCCCTTCATGGTCAAAACGTGCTCCGATTATAACAGTATCCTCATTGATAGCCACAGACCAGCCGAACTCACCGACCGTGGCATTACTGGTAGTCAGTTTGGTCACCTGACCCCACTTATCTACCCCACCCTGGTTCCGCTCAAAGATATAGGCCAAGCCCTTATTTTTGAAAGGTGCTCCGGCCACGACGGTCTCTCCACTGATAGCCACGGAAAAACCCAACGTGTCGTTAAGTGCAGCGTCGCTGCCGGTTAGTTTTGTCACCTGGCCCCAATTGTCTACTCCGCCCCGGTTCCGCTCAAAGACGTAGGCCGCACCTGTGTAATTATTATCGACAGGCGCTCCAACGACGGCGATATCTCCACTGATGGTTACGGAGTAGCCAAAACCGTCATCGGGTATAGGATCACCAGCGGTTAGTCTGGCCACCTGACCCCAATTGTCCGGCCCACCCTGATTCCGCTCAAAAACGTAGGCTGCGCCTTTGTAGTTGTCGCTTGTCAGGGCTCCAGCGAGGACAGTATACTCACTGATGGCTACGGAGAAACCAAGACCGTCATCAGTTGCCTCGCTGCCGGTCAACTTGGTCACCTGGCCCCAACTGTTGGCGCCACCCTGGTCTCGCTTGAAAATATAGACCGCACCGGAATTGCAGTCGGAGCCCGGAGAACACGCGTCATCATCCCCCGGTGTCCCGACCCCGATAATATCCCCGCTGATAGCTACGGCCCAACCGAAATAGTCATTGGCCGCAAGCGTGCTGTGGGTCAGCTTGGTTACCTGACCCCAATTGTCCGCCCCTCCCTGGTTTCGTTCAAAGACATAGGCCACGCCAGAATTGCAGTTCGGGTCCAGGGGACAGGCGTCATCGTCCCAAGGTACCCCCACAACAGCAATGTCCTCACTGATAGCTACAGCGTAACCAAATCGGTCCTTGGCCGCGCCGTCACTCGCAGTCAGTTTGGCGACCTGGGAAGTGAAGAGAGAAGCGATGGTGAAAGCATAAAGCGGGATTGGGGTACTGCTCAAAAGTAGGAGCAGCACCAAGGCTAGAGGTAAATTCATCCCCAACGTAATGACCCATCGGCTAAATTGTTGCCATTTCATTTTCTCTCTCTCCTGGTCTACTGCCTCAATGGTAAATTACTCCCTAAAGGACGTGACTGCCCCCTGTTGGACAGTGGTAGCACTCTCTCACCCGCCACAACGGTCCTGGAAAACTCTGGCCCTTTGATGTTATTGCGCTCGTTACGCTCCAACACCCCCCGTAACTTGTGTTGAGATTGACCGAGTCCACCTGGGCCCAGACCTCTGTCCCTGAGGCCAACGTTCCGGAGAAATGGCTATGTTTCTCCGAGTAGTACCGGCCACCGGAAATCAGGGTCAGGGTACCGCTAACCGGAATTGACTCGGTCACGCCCCAGACCAGACCTTGGCTGGAGAGTTGCCACCAAGGCTGGTTGACCCCGGTTGGGGCCGGGTTGGGATCAAGGTAAACGTCCACCCAGAAAGCATCGGTAACCGGGGCGTTGCCTATGTTCTTAATCACGACAGTAACGACGTTGCTGGCAGCGATCAGGCTATCGACTATCAAATCAGGGGCGGCCAAAATCGTTTCGCTTTTCATGATAGTTGGCAAGTAAACCTGATCGATGGGATCGGGCGGAGCAAATCCAACTGTGAACGTAGCCTCAGCACTGCCATTACTACTGATATGGCCGTACTTGGCTACGTTGGTCACAACATCATTATAGTCTCCGATGTAATCCGCTACAAAGGTACAAGTTATGGCTTTACCGGCTGTAACCATGCCATTCCAGGTAATTTGACCACTACTGACACTGGCTCCAGTCGGCTGTGTTACCCAGCGAGCAAAAGTAGTGCTGAGGGGCAGCGTATCAGTGACAAGGGTGTTGATAGCATT
The DNA here is from genome assembly GCA_034409055.1 of Anaerolineae bacterium. GTDB lineage: Bacteria > Chloroflexota > Anaerolineae > 4572-78 > J111 > DAOUMU01. The sequence continues at coordinate 1,169 of DAOUMU010000354.1, read as the reverse complement.
AGCCGTACCATTGTTGGTCAAAACAAGGGTGTAGGTCACTTGACGGTGGTAGGTGACATCAGTAGGTATAACCGTTTTCTTCATAACCAGCCTGGGCGTATTGACCGTCAGCCCCACCTTGGCCTTATTGCTGGTGGTATCTGTATCAACCGTCGTACTGGTGATCAGGGCTGTATTGGTGAAATGACTGTCGTGGGTCAGGAGCGGACTGACCAGCCCGGTAATGGTGATGACGCCCCCTACCTTGGGTAATAAGTCTGCCACTTGCCAACTATAGGTCGTGCCACCTGTGGGAGTGATCGTCGCTCCGCTATGGGTGAAGGTAAGGTTAGTTAAGGTAATCGGCACAATATCGGTAATGACCACATCAGTAGCCACCGCTCGGCCTGCATTACTGAAAGTCAGGGTGTAGGTGAGGGGGTCTCCCGAGGTCACGGTGGTCGGTATGACCGATTTGGTGATTGTCAGATCGGAGTCATTGAAAGGCCGAGATACGGCGATACGACTGTCCTGACATTGTGGCTTAGCGCTGGTGCCACAATACGTAAAATAGAACCAGTCCTGACCCTCAACATCAACGACGGCAAAATCCATCATTTGAACAATATTCGATATAGGCAGAATCTCAACAACATCTAACAAACCAATAACTTGAACCTGAAAATTGACGCCATCAGTGCCAGTCGCCAGATTAATATGAGAATCATCCAGATAGAAAAGTTGGTAAGTACCATCTGCCAGTTGCCGAATACGACTCGGTCCTGGCTCATCTACACCACCATCAACATGAACCAATGTTCCCCCTGTTTGCCAATGTCCCCAGCCAGTCCCCCCATTATTGCTGGTACGATAACGCAAGGCCTCGATGCCAGTGTAATGGCTGTCGCCATCGGGATGTACCCACATATGATAAGTACTGCCCTCTTTTATTAGGTTTGGAGAGCGGGCACCAATCAGGGCCGGTTCATTAACCACCGTCCAGTTCAGACCATCGTTACTAATTACGTAACGAACAGCGAACCCCCAACCTGAACTCCATTCATAATAGGGCCTTATGCTAGTTAGCAGTCAAACCGCTAAAAATGGGATCTCAATACGGTAATGTTCAATTTTGCCCTGAATTTTGACCACAGTTAGCCGTAAACTTGCCTGAAGATGTAAATTCCAGG
>DAOUMU010000353.1:0-26368 GCA_034409055.1 Anaerolineae bacterium | reverse complement strand
GTCATTCTGAGCGACCAAAGGGAGCGAAGAATCTCCTATTTCGCCTTGAATTTGTCCTCGTTGCCGGAGATTCCTCGTCGCTGCGCTCCTCGGAATGACATTTTTGGACAAATGTCAACAGAACCTAGTTAGGACAAACAGATTACAAGAAAGTTGCGGCAGATTTAATAAGATGAAGGAAAAACATAAAGGGCTGCTCTTACTTGTTCCCACCCTGGTCATTATGGCGCTATTCACCCTCTATCCACTGTTGGATGGCCTGCGGATGGCCTTTACCAATGAGCATTTACTGAAAGATACTTCCAAGTTTGTTGGCTTGGCGAATTTTATCCGGCTACTTGACGACGAAGTCTTTTGGCTATCTCTGTATCATTCCGTTATTTTGACCACCGTGGTGGTGTTACTCCAGTTCGTCCTGGGTTTGGTGTTAGCCTGGGCTATGAGTCAGGATCTCCCGGGTATGTCGGCCTTTAAGAGTATCATTATGGCCAGTTGGGTCATACCGGTGGCGGCTACAGTGATTATGTTTAAGTTTATGGCCCAGCCGGATGTCGGTTTAATCAACATCATCTTGAGATCGATCGGCCTCAAGGGGCTGAACCGATATTGGTTCGGAGATCCTGATGTTGCCTTTTCGTTTATTGTCCTGCTTCATTTGTGGCGAAATGTTCCTTTTTACGGTATAGCCTTTTTGGCGGCGATGCAGGCCGTGCCAAAGAGCTATTACGAAGCTGCCGAAATCGATGGGGCCAACGCCTGGGACAAATTTCGATTTATTACCCTGCCCGGAATCCGCAGCATGATTATCGTGATGGTCACCATCCACGTGCTGTGGACCTTTAATAATTTTGACTTTGTGTTTCTGGCTACCGGCGGCGGACCGGTCAACGCCACGGATGTACTCCCTGTTTATGTTTATCGTCAAAGTTGGAACAGCTATACCGTTGGTTACGCTGCGAGCATTGGCACCATTATGCTCATGATATTAATGATCTACTTTGTTATTTACATCAAAATCTATGAGCGACAAGAGGTTGCTTAATGGGCAGTAAAACTAGAAATAGAATGTCAGCAGTACTGGCTTATGTGGTGGTCTTTATTTCCCTGATTTTCTTTATTCTGCCTATGCTGTGGATAATTTATACGTCTTTTCGCACCCAGGCCTCAATCTTTACCGGTGATGTTTTTTCTCCTATGGAAGAATATACCCTCGAGAATTATAAAACGATCCTGTCGGTGACCGATTTTCTTACATTTTTTCTAAACTCCTTTAATATCGCCTCTGTCGTTACCCTGCTTTCGCTTTTTTGCTCAATTATCGCGGCCTATGGTCTGAGTCGATTTGATATCAAGGGCAAAAATGCCCTGATTATGGGGGTTTTTTCCACCCAAATGTTTCCCCAGGTTCTGCTCATCATTCCGATGTATTTAGTCATCTTTGCTCTGTTCCTGCTTGATACCGTTATCGGCGTTGTCCTGGGGCAACTTATTTTAGTGCTACCTTTTCAAGTATGGATGTTAAAGGGGTATTTTGATAATATTCCCATAGATCTTGATGAGGCCGCTCGCATAGATGGCTGCAACATCGCCCAGCGTCTATTATACATCGTTTTGCCTGTTGCTGCGCCGGGTATTATGGTGGCCGCCTTTTTTTCCTTCGTTGTCTCCTGGGGAGATTTTTTAATCGTTTCCATTATCAGCCAGAGCCAGAGGACGGCGACCGTGACTTTAATTATTCAAAGGCTTTCCTCGGCGCTGCTCATTCGTTGGGGGCAGGTGGCCGCGGCGACCGTTTTAACCATTGTCCCGACGATTATCCTTTTCTCTTTTGTACAGAGTCGGCTGGTAGCCGGTCTAACAGCCGGCGCTGTTAAAGAATAAAACCCATAAATCTACTATGGCTACTAATCAACAGGTCACCATCAAACAAGTGGCGCAAGAGGCCGGGGTTTCTACCCAGACTGTTTCGCGTGTACTCAACAATCGTCCAGACGTTGCGCCTGAAACCCGCCGGTTAGTCCAGGCAGTCATCGACCGGTTAGGGTATCAGCCCAGTGCCATTGCTCGCAGTCTAATTAGACGGCGTAGCCACGCGCTGGGGGTGGTGGTGGCCGAGTTAGGGCAATACGGTCCCACCCGCAGACTGCTGGGCATCGAACAAGCGGCCGATGAGTTGAGCTACTCACTCCATTTTAGCATGATCCAGCAGCCCGAAGCGGACAGCGGCGAGCGATTACTGAATGATCTGCTTTCCTGGCAAGTAGAGGGGGTTATCTGGGCCGTGCCTGAAATTGGCTACAATCGGGCCTGGTTGCAGGACAAAATTCCTCAACTGTCGGTACCCGTTATTTGCATCAGCGAACAACCTTGCAGCAACCTGCCTGCCGTTTCGGTAGACAATCGAATTGGTGGCCGCCTGGCAACTGAACATCTACTGGCCCAGGGCTACCAACACGTTGGTCTGATTACCGGGCCATTAACCTGGGAAGTAGCCCGGCAACGTCAACTGGGCTGGCAAGATGCGCTTCGAACCACCCAGAACAGACAAATCATTGAAGGCGATTGGTCTGCAGCCAGCGGAGAACGAGGATTACGCCAACTGTTAAAACAGTATCCTGAAATGGATGCTGTCTTTGCTTGTAACGATCAAATGGCCCTCGGTGCATTGCAAGCCGCACACCAATTGAGTCTACGCGTGCCAGAAGACCTGGGGCTGGTCGGTTTTGACAATACCCCCGAGTCTGCCTATTTCTGGCCAGCTCTAACCACCGTACGACACGAACTGATCGAACAGGGCAAACTCATTGTTCGAGAACTGATTGGTATGATTGAAGCCAGGCAGCAAACCGACAAAGTGGTTCAGAAGGCTACGGTACTTCAACCGCAGTTGGTCATCAGAAGAAGCTCTGTTGTTTCGTAGATGGTATACTCAAGACCCGGCTCAAAAAATCAAAACGTGGGTCTCCAGGAATTTCCGTGGTTTTGCTCAAAGGGGACACCTGCACTGTCAGGTGGTAACCTTTATAATCGATGTTAGTTACGGGAGGAGGTGAGCACAAATAACAAGAATTTGATGGATGTTTTGTCATCTTAGTAATAAGAAAGCTGTTCGTACCAATCTTTATTATTAGTAAAACAGGAGGAAAGAAACAATGAGTATCAAGAAAGTAGCCTGGTTGCTGCTGGGTGCCGCAATGATGGTCCTGCTAAGCGCTTGCGCTGGCGAACCTCAAGTCGTGGAGAGAGTCGAAACCGTTGAGGTTGAAAAGATTGTCACTGTTGAAGTTGAAGCCGCGGCCCCGGAACCTGCCCCCGCTGAGGGCAAATGGTGCAGCGACACCAACATCGTATTCTTCCCCGGTGGCTCCCCTGGCGGTCCTTTTGCCACGGTCGTTTATAACGGCGCGGTAGCTGCGGCTGCCGATCTTGGCCCCAATGTGGAATACGTGTGGTCAGATTGGAACCCGGAAAAAATGGTGACGCAGTTTGCCGAAGCTGCCGCCACCAAGCCGGATGGTATTGCCATTATGGGGCATCCCGGCGATGATGCTTTTCAATCAGTCGTCGACGACGCTCGGGCCCAGGGTATTATTGTGACCAGCCAGAACACAACCCTGCCTGTGCTCGAAGCAAAATATAGCTCTTCTGGATTTGGCTATGTCGGGGCTGAATTGTACTCCGCCGGTTATTCCTTAGGGACCGAAGCTGTCAACCGCTTTGGCCTGCAAGCCGGTGACAAAGCTATGGTCTGGGGCTTGCTGGCTCAGGCCGGTCGTGGCGAGCGCACCAAAGGCGTGATCGACGCCCTTGAAGAGGCGGGGCTGGTGGTGGATTACCTGGAGATTGACGATGCCACCAACGCCGATGCTTCCGCCGGTACGCCCACTTTCGTTGGCTATGTGTCCGCTAACCCGGATGTCAAGCTGGTCGTAACCGACCACGGCGCCCTCACGGCCACGCTCGAAACCTATTTAACCACCGCTGGCCTCGGGCCGGATGATATTTATGCCGCTGGCTTCGACCTCTCCAGTGCCACCGTTGAAGCCATCCGGGGTGGTTGGACGGACCTGGTGATTGACCAGCAACAATGGCTGCAAGGGTATCTGCCCATCTTGCAAATCTGCCTGACCCACAACTATGCCTTCACCGGTTTGCACATTGATACCGGCGCAGGTTTCGCCCATAAAGATAACGTCGAACTACTGGCCGACCTGGTAGAGCAGCAAATTCGTTAAGAGTGTGTTTCTGTTTTGGAAATTAGGAGATTAGGAGATTGGGAGATTGAGAGAGGAGAGCATAATAGTCTCCAATTCCCAATCTCTAATCTCCTTTATCATTCGTTTTTTGTTGGAGCTGATATATGGATAACGATTTCAGGCTTGAATTAAGAAATATCTCTAAATCTTTCGGAGAAGTTCGATCGTTGCGCAATATCGATTTTAAGTTAGGACGTAACGAGGTGGTTGGTTTGCTTGGAGATAATGGGGCCGGTAAATCGACGCTGATAAAAATAGTCACCGGTTACCACCACCCTGATGAGGGCGAAATTTACTTTAATGGCCAAAAAGTTGAGCATTTAACGGTTCCCAAAGCCCGAACCCTGGGTGTTGAAACAGTTTATCAAGAGCGGGCTCTGGCAGAACTGCAGACTCTGTGGCGAAATATCTTTATTGGCCGTGAGATAAGCAATTCTCTGGGCTTTCTTAAGGTCAAAGAGATGCAGGAGGAGACCAACAGATTGATGCTTGAATCGATGGGGTTTACCTCAACGGCCGTTAGCCCAGACTCGGCCATCAGAACATTCTCCGGTGGCGAAAAGCAAGGCGTAGCCATCGTCAGAGCCTTATATTTCGACGCCGAAATCATTGTTTTAGACGAGCCCACTATGGGTTTGTCTTTGAAAGAAACCCGCAAATTGCTTAATTTTGTGCGTGATATCAAAACTGCCGGCAAGTCAGCTATTTTCATTGATCATAATATTTTCCACGTCTATTCGGTGGCTGATCGCGTGGTGGTGCTGGATCGTGGCCGGGTGGCGGGCGAATTTATGACTAAAGACATAACCCTGGAAGACCTGATGGACAAAATGTACCGGGTCGCTGAAACAGGCAGCTTTGACTAATGCACTGTAAGGCAAATTTTGATTGGTAAAACGGCATCCCCATGCCATCCGATTTTAACCTCGCAAAACTTAGCCTAAGGGTACTAATAAAGGATCGTATAAGATGAGTTCTACTGCTGAAAAAACCGGGGCCAAGCAAAGCCTGCAAAAGTCTCAAGTGAAATTCGATTTTGCCAGATTTCTGCGAACGTATGGAGCCCAGTTAGGGATTCTGGTAGTTTTTATAGGGATGTGGATATTCTTCATCATCACTGCTCCGCAAACCTTTCTTTCTCCGCAAATCTATTTAGCCTTTATGTCAACCATACCTTTCTTTGCCATCGTGGCCTCACCCCTAACCATGCTCATTATCGCGGGCGAAATGGATTTGTCATTCCCGTCAGTCATGGCCATTGGTATGGTGGCCTTTGTCACGGTATTTAACGCCACCGGCAATGTCCTTTTGTCTCTGTTAGCGGGTTTATTGACCGGATTTCTGGCCGGACTGATGAATGGGGTCATCGTGGTCTGGATTGGCATTCCCTCCTTAGTGGTGACCATTGGCACTCAGTTTTTCTGGCGGGGGGCAGTTTTAGTGCTTTTAGGTGGTAAAGGTAATACCCTGGTTGAGACCAAAGGAACGTTTATTTACAACATGCTGGTCGGAAAATCTGGGGGCATACCGATGCAAATGATTTGGCTGGTGGTCATCGCCATCGCCACATGGGTGCTGCTGAATCGCCATAGATTCGGGGCCAATATTTATGTAATCGGTGATAACAAACAGACTGCGGGGCTGATGGGTATTAACACCGCTCTCACCCGCATGTTGATGTTTGCCTTAGTCGGCATGGCCGCCGCCTTTGGCGGTATCCTGGCCAGTTTGCAAGTATCCTTTTTCTGGCCTTCTCTGGGGGATGGTTACTTGTTGCGCACTCTGGCCGCCGTCTTCCTGGGGGGCACATCGGTATTTGGTGGGGTCGGTACAGTCTTTGGCACATTTATCGGCAGTTTTATCATTGGAGCCATTGAAGCGGCCATTGTGGCTATCGGCCTGACCGGTTTTTGGACCCAACTCATTTATGGTTTGATCATCATCATATCGGTTTCGATGCACGCTATCTTGCGGAGAAGACTGGGGTGAAAGACTCAGTGATCAGTGGTCAGTCATCAGTATTCAGTGATCACTACCAAGAAACATGCCCGCCTGGCCCAGTGGGGTCGAGGCTTCAGCCACGTGGCCCAGTGGAGTCGAGGCTTCAGCCGGTCAAGGCATCAAGACTTTCACCGGCTAAAGCCTCGACTCCAGATCGCAGCGGAGCTTTGTATTTCTTCCCTGATGAATTAGCCTGAGTGGCTCACCTGGCAGGTCTGGGCCACTGGCGACTAATAGGGAGGAGGGGGTTAAAAATGAAACATCGCGACCGCCTACTCATGGCCCTCAATTATGAGAAACCTGATCGATGTCCGATGCAAATTAGCTTTACGCCCGAATTTGCTTCGCGGCTCAAAAGTGACATGGGATTAAAAGACGAAGATTTGCATAACCCTCACGGCGGTGGGAATACTTACGTGATGGAGCGGGCGTTGGGTGAAGATATGCTTTTAACTTCCGTCGGTTGGGCCAACTCCTACTACGCCACCGAAACCTACAGTCAGGATGGCCAGACCTATACCGATGAATGGGGAGTCACCTGGCGGAACGCGCCCTATCAAACAAAATTCGGTCAGGGCTATTACACTGAAATGGTGGCCCACCCCCTGGCCGATGATCAGGCCATCGACTCATACCACCCACCCGATCCAAACCGGCCCGAGTTATATCTTGAAGCGGAAAGAGCCATCAAAGCATACAAGGACGAGTACTGGCTTGTGGGCGTTACCGTGACCACCATTTTTGAAACCGCCTGGGCGCTCAGGGGATATGAAAAAACATTGATAGACCTGGCCCTCAACCCCGATCTTATCGAGAAACTGTTTGATATTCCTTTTAATTATCACCTCACTGCTGCCAAAAAATTGGTAGAAATGGGTGTAGATATGATCTGGATTGGGGATGACGTTGGGGCCCAGAATAGTATGCTCATCTCCCCGGAAACCTGGCGCCGATTCTTGAAACCCCGCCTGGCCACATTTATATCTACCCTCAAAAGTATCAACCCTGCGGTAAAGATAGCTTATCACTCAGATGGGGACATTTCTCCAATCATTCCCGATTTGATTGAAATCGGTTTGGATATTCTCAATCCAATTCAACCACGCTCTATGAACCCCGAAAAAATAAAAAAGTCGTACGGGGATAAGCTATGTTTCTGGGGCTCAATTGATGAGCAATATACCCTCCCCTTTGGAACACCGGCCGAGGTTGAAGCAGAAGTGATTGCCCGTTTGAAAACCCTGGGTAAAAATGGCGGGTTGATCTTGGGTCCGACCCATCACGTGCAGCTCGATACCCCCCTTGAAAACTTTTGGGCTATGGTCAATACGATCACCAAAACACCTTATAGCGCTTTATAGGGGGGGCCAATTCACCTGATTATCCGACCTAAAAAATTAGACGGTGTCCGTATAACATTTTATACTGGAATCCGTATAATCATTTTACTATAAGAAACGGAGTGGTGATAGCAAATGTTTAAGCCAGTGCAAGTTAAAGCCCTACCGAACTACAAGTTATGGGTAAAATATTCTGATGGCGTGGAAGGTGAAATTGATCTTTCACATCTTGCAGGAAAAGGGGTCTTTTCATTGTGGAATGACTATACTGCTTTTGAAAAGGTTTACATTGGCAACAGTGGTCAGATAGCTTGGAGTGATGAGATTGATATATGTCCTGATACGGTTTATATGACCATAACTGGCAAAACCCCTGAGCAGTTATTCCCAAATTTGAAAGCAGAGCTGCTAAATGCTTGAGATCAGTCGGTTTTATGGGATTGTCATTAAAATGTATTTTAATGAGCACCCGCCACCACATTTTCATGCGGAGTATGGGGAGTATGAAGTGTTGGTGAATATCAACACACTTGCCATAATTTCGGGGAAGTTGCCATCCAGAGCTTTAGGTTTAGTCGTGGAATGGACATCTTTACATCAAGATGAACTCAGGATTCTATGGGAAAGGGCGAGGAACTCGGAACCATTAGGCAAGATAGAACCTCTGAAATAGGGAGACAGTATCCCCTCCAAAAGTAAGGGCGAGGCAAGTCGGAACGCGGCTTGTTTGCTTCGATCACTATCAATCCGACTTGCCTCGTCCCTACGTCACCAACAAATTTAAAGAGGATACGAGTCATCTTTTTAGCCAGGAAGGAAAAAACTATGAATCCACGAGAACGGGTCATATTAGCCCTGGACCACAAAGAACCTGACCGTATCCCTATCGATCTGGGGGGCAGCATTTGTTCTTCTATCCATAAAAAAGCATACATCGATTTGAAACAACACCTGGGGATGGATTTAGAAGAGATTCGTTTGATAGATTACGTCCAGCAATTACCTTACCTGGATGAGGCACTTTTGCAGCGTTTTGGCGTAGATTTTCGTATGGTCCAGTTGCCGGCTGCTACTGCCTCGGACGTGGACATTTTTGAGGAGGGTGACTACTACGCCTTCATCGACCGTTGGGGCTCCAAATTACATATGCCAAAAGAGAAGGGGCTATATTTCGACTGGGTCGATTTTCCCATCAAGGAGCCTACCATGGAGGCCCTGGATAACTACACCTGGCCACAACCTGATCCCCCGGACTATAATGCCCAACTTCGCGAACAAGCTAAACATCTCTACGAAAACACAGATTATGCCTTGGTAGGCAGCGCCGTCATCGGCGGTGGCATTTTTGAGCAACCAGCCAGAACGATGGGCCTGGAGAATTTCTTGATGGCCCTGGTCTCTGAGCCAAAATTTGCCGACCGGCTGATGGACCAAATTACCGAAATCTACATCGAGTCCTGCCACAACTATTTAGAGCAGGTAGGGGAATACCTGCAAGTTTTTACCTATTGGGATGATCTATGTGGTCAGCATGGGTGGCTCATTGCTCCTGATCTTTACCGCAAGATGATCAAACCTAAACAACGCCGTTTGTTAGAGGTGATCAAGCGCAAGACAAATGCTAAGGTGTACTATCACAGTTGCGGAGCTGTCTATGACCTGATCCCGGATTTGATCGAAATGGGTTTTGACATTCTCAACCCGGTCCAGGTTTCGGCTCGTGGCATGGACACCAGGCGACTAAAGGAAGTGTATGGCCAAGATATCGTTTTCTGGGGTGGTGGGGTCGATACTCAATATGTGTTGCCCTTCACCAGGCCGGAAGAAGTAGCCGACGAAGTCAAACGGCGCATTGACGACCTGGCCCCTGGTGGTGGATTCGTCTTTGCCGCCGTGCACAATATCCAGGCCCATATCCCCCCTGAAAATATTGTCACTATGTTTGAAACAGCCCTCGAATATGGATGGTATTGACGAGTTTGTCTAAATATAAAGGTATCTTCTCAAAAAGTAGGGGGTTTTGTAGGACAAACTTAAGTTTGTCTTACATCACCCCGAATTATTGAGATGATACATATAAAGTTAAATAAAAATCTAAAACAGCAAAGGAGATGACATTATGAGCAAACCAGTCTTAGGTGTTATTGTTGGCAATCGGGGTTTTTTCCCCGACCACCTGTGTGAAACAGGACGGCAAACCATTCTGAAGGTATTAGAAGAAGAAGGGATCGGGGCGGTGATGTTAACCCCGGAAGATAGCCCCTTCGGCAGCGTCGAGAGCTTGACAGACGCTCAAAAGTGTGCCGACCTGTTCAAGCAACACCGTGAGGAGATTGACGGTGTTCTGGTCACCCTGCCTAACTTTGGCGATGAGCGGGCAGTGGCCAATACCTTACGCTGGGCAGATTTAAATGTGCCGGTTCTGATCCATGCCTTCGCCGACGATGCCCAGAAGATGACCATCGCCGACCGGCGTGACTCCTTCTGCGGTAAGATGTCGGTTTGCAACAACCTGCATCAGTACGGTATCAACTACTCTCTGACCAGCCTGCACACGGTAGACCCGGAAAGCGAGAGTTTTAGGACCGACTTGAGTCGCTTTGTCAGTACTTGCCGGGTGGTGCGGGGTTTGCGCAACACTCGCGTTGGGGTGATTGGCGCCCGCCCGGCTGCCTTCAACACCGTTCGTTTCAGCGAGAAACTGCTCGAGCGGACCGGTATCACCGTGGAGTCGCTTGACCTGTCGGAAGTCTTTGGTCTTGCCGCCCGCATTGAAGCCAGTGAGGCCAAGCTCAAGGCCAAGTTGGAACAAATCAACGAGTATATTCCCACCAAAGGCATCCCCAGCGAGGCCCTGGATAAAATGGCCAGATTCGGGGTGGTCGTAGATGACTGGATGGCAGACAACAATCTGGTGGCCAGCGCCATCCAATGCTGGACGGCCATGCAAGAATATTACGGCGTGGTGCCATGTACGATCATGAGCATGATGAGTAACGAGCTCATGCCCTCGGCCTGCGAGACGGATATTGCGGGCGTGATTGGCATGTACGCCCTGGCTCTGGCCTCGCAAAAACCGAGCGCCCTGGTCGATTGGAACAACAACTACGGCGACGACCCGGACAAAGGGGTCATTTTCCACTGCTCTAACCTGCCCAAAGGGGTGTTCACCGCCGAAGATGACCCGGGCTTGATCTCGCCCGACGATATCCCGGTGATGGACTATCAAGAGATTATCGCCGGCACGGTGGGCAAAGAGAGCACCTTTGGCACCGTCGTCGGCCGGATGCGGGCTGAGCCGTTCACCTTCTGCCGGGTCTCCACCGACGACTTCAACGGCCGGATTTTGGCCTACGTGGGCGAAGGGGAGTTGACCAACGATCCCCTGAATACTTTCGGCGGATACGGCGTGGTGCAAGTATCCAACTTGCAAAAGTTGCTGCACTACATCTGCGAAAACGGGTTTGAGCATCACACGGCGATTAACTTGTCACAAACCGCCTCAGCCGTAAACGAAGCCCTGGCTAAATACCTGGGCTGGGACGTCTACTATCACTCATAAATGATAATTCACCATTCACAATTCATAATCGGGAGGTTAACATGAGTCAGCGTAAATATGCAGTTGGTATAGACTTCGGCACCGAGTCCGGGCGGGCCGTGCTGGTAGATGTGGCGAACGGGGAAGAAATTGCCGCGACCGTTCATCTCTACGCAAACGGCGTCATTGATGAAAAATTACCGGACAGCGACATTCGTCTGGAGCCCGACTGGGCCTTACAAGACCCCAACGACTATCTGGAGGTATTCAAGCAAGCTGTTCCGGCCCTGCTCAAGGAAAGCGGGGTCGAGCCCGAAGATGTCATCGGCCTGGGCATCGACTTTACCGCCTGTACCATGATGCCCACCAAGGCAGATGGTACGCCCCTCTGCTTTCTGCCCGAATGGCGGAATAATCCCAATGCCTGGGTTAAACTGTGGAAGCACCACGCGGCCCAACCCGAGGCCAACAAGCTGAACGAAATCGCCCGCGAGCTGGGTTATACCTTCCTGGATCGCTACGGCGGCAAGATTAGCTCTGAGTGGTTCTTCCCCAAGGCCTGGCAAATCCTGGACGAAGCCCCAGAAGTTTACGAAGCGGCCGACCGGCTGATCGAGGGAGCAGACTGGGTGATATGGCAGCTTACCGGCGAAGAGAAGCGCAACGGATGCACGGCCGGCTACAAGGCCATCTGGTCCAAGCGGGAAGGGTTCCCCCCGAACGAATTTTTCAAGGCCCTGGACCCGCGCATGGAGAACATCGTCGACGAAAAGATGTCCCGCACGATCTATCCCCTGGGGGCGAAAGCCGGGGGGTTGACCGAGGAAGCAGCCGGCTGGACCGGCCTGAAGCCGGGCACCGCCGTGGCCATCGCCAATGTGGATGCCCACGTCTCTGTCCCCGCCGCCACCGTGGCCGAACCGGGACGCATGGTGATCATCATGGGCACTTCCAACTGCCACATGGTGTTAGGCACCGAGGAACGCATTGTGCCCGGCATGTGTGGTTACGTGGAAGATGGCATTGTTCCCGACTTATTCGGGTACGAGGCCGGCCAGTCCTGCGTGGGCGATCACTTTGCCTGGTTTGTGGAGAACTGTGTACCGGCCGCGTATGAACGCGAGGCCGAGGCCCGTGGTCTCGATATCCACAAGCTATTGGAGGAGAAAGCGGCCCAGTTGAAGCCGGGCGAAAGCGGGCTGCTGGCCCTGGACTGGTGGAACGGCAACCGCAGCGTGTTGGTGGACGTAGATTTGACCGGTATGTTGCTAGGGGCCACCCTGGCCACCAAGCCGGAAGAGATCTACCGGGCCTTGATCGAGGCCACCGCCTATGGCACGCGGGTCATCATCGAGGCTTTCGAAGAGAACGACGTGCCGGTCAACGAGATCGTAGCAACGGGCGGTCTGCCCGACCGTAACCCCCTCCTGATGCAGATTTACGCCGACGTGACCGGTCGCCCGATTCACGTTGCCAGCACCAGCCAGGGTGGGGCATTGGGTTCGGCTATGCACGGCGCGGTAGCAGCCGACAAGGAAGTGGGTGGCTATGACTCCATCTTCGAGGCGACCAAGCAGATGGCCCGCCTGCGTGACGAAGCATACGAGCCCATCCCCGAAAACAAAAAAGTCTACGACCAGTTATTTGCCGAGTACGTCACCCTGCACGACTACTTTGGGCGAGGCGCCAACGACGTGATGAAGCGACTCAAACAGCTCAAAGCGGAAATTAGGGCTAATTCATAAGGGTGTGTTAATTTGAGTGTGTTTCACTTGAGTCAGAGCATTTCAAAACATCGTGTTGCGTGTTACGTATTGCGTGTTTTTTTGACACGTAACACGTAACACGCAACACGTAATAACAACTGTTCGGCTTATTTGAAACACACCCAATTCACAATACGGCCAAAGGAGAAGGTATATATGCTCGAAGACCTGCGTGAACTGCTGTGGGAGCTACATCTTGAGCTGCCCAAAAACAACTTAGTCACCTGGACCGGCGGTAACATCAGCGTGCGCGATCCTGAAACCGGTTATGTGGTCATCAAACCCTCGGGAGTACGCTACGAGAATCTGCGCCCGAAACATATGGTCATTACAGACCTGGAGGGCAACATCATCGAGGGCGACCTTAAGCCCTCGTCCGACACGGCCAGCCATCTCTATATCTACCGCCATCGACCCGATGTCAACGGCGCGGTCCACACCCATTCCCCCTACGCCACCGCCTTCGCCGCCCTGGGCCGGCCGATCCCGGTTTACCTGACCGCCCAGGGTGACGAATTCGGCGGTCCCATTCCCTGTGGGGGGTTCGCCCTTATCGGCGGCGAGGATATTGGCCGGATCGTGGTGGAATCGATTGGGGACTCGCCGGCGGTGCTGCTGAAAAACCATGGGGTCTTTACCGTTGGTAAAACCGCCGAGGCCGCGGTCAAAGCCGCGGTGATGGTCGAGGACGTCGCCCACACCGTCTGGCTGGCCCTACAACTGGGCCAACCGGACGAGATTTCTCCAGAAGACGTGGCCAAACTGCACTACCGGTATACCCACATCTACGGCCAGTAGGCCCGATCAATTTGCGAGTTCAGCTTTTGGATTTATGGCCAACATCCAGGCCCTTCTGGCTCCCATCCAAAAACTACACGAGCAAATCCGTGACGCCGTTGTCGCAGCGTGTGAGCAGGCCGCCCTGGACGACCTGGCCCAGGTGGTTGACGATACCGAGGCGGATACCATCTACGCCGTGGACCGGGTCAGCGAGGAATTGCTCGTCGAGTTCTTTGCCCGCGAAATAGCCCCCGGCAGCCCCCTGGTGCTCATCGCCGAGGGATTGCCGGGGGGGCAGGTGGTCCTGCCTGATGGCCGCTCTGAAGCCGAGGCCGTGTGGCGCATCATCGTCGATCCCATCGACGGCACCCGGGGGCTGATGTACCAAAAGCGCAGCGCCTGGATTCTGACCGGTGTCGCCCCCAACCGTGGCCCCCAGACCAACTTGCAGGACATCGAACTGGCCGTTCAGACCGAGATCCCTCTGGTCAAGCAGCATCTCTCGGACGTGATGTGGGCTATGCGGAGTCAAGGCGTCCAGGCCGAACGGATCAACCGCTTGACCGGCCAGCGTTACCCCCTGCACCTCCAGCCCTCCCAGGCCCGCACAATCGCGCACGGCTTTGCCACGGTATCCCGCTTTTTTCCCGGCGCACGTGAAGAACTGGCCGCAATTGACGAGGAAATCGTGCGCCGGACGTTGGGACCGGTCCAACCCGGTAAGGCGCACTGCTTTGAAGATCAATACATCTGCAGCGGCGGCCAACTGTACGAGTTGATGGCCGGCCACGATCGTTTCATCGCCGACCTGCGCCCCTTGATGGAGAAACTGCTGGCCCGGCGAGGGCTGGCTTTGGGTATCTGTTCCCATCCTTACGACCTGTGCACCGAACTAATCGCCCGCCGCCTGGGGGTGATTGTGACCGATCCCACCGGCAATCCCCTACGTGCCCCTCTGTCCACAGAAACCAACATCGCCTGGGTTGGCTACGCGAATAGCCACCTTCGCGCCCAGATCGAGCCCCTGTTACAGGCCGTGCTGAAGGAACGGGGGATACTTGATTTAAGTCGGGCCACCGGCGCAGGTTGCCGATCGCAAGGCGCAAGGTAACCGTCAGGCTGGCATCCCTTCGACAAGCCCTTCGACAAGCTCAGGAGAACCTCAGGACGCAGCCTGAGTAACAGGGAAAATATTCAAAATGAATTTTTTTTGAAATTTAAATTGAAATATTTCAGGCTGTTTTTTATGTTATAATGAGAGAGCATCCAACCCCGTACAACGTAACACGGCCAAGCCGCAAAGAAGCGAAGGCCAGCTTGTAATGAGCTGGATAGGGGTTGAGCCCGTAGCGGCAACATCATCCCCCGCGCAAGCGGGCTGACTTCAAAGTTTGCCAAACCACCCTAAAGCGGGCAGGCAGATGACGGCGGACTTCGGTCTGGCTGGTGCGCCCGCTGACGAGAAATTGTTGGGTGGCAGCAAGTGGGTATCGTGAAGCTCACAGACATACCCCTGTGAGCGCGTCTTACCACGGGACGTTTGAGAGGCTTGAGCCGCTTGCCGGGAAACTCGACACGGGCGATTCTTAGGGGGCGGGAAGCCAGCAATGGCCTCCTGCTACCCGACGTGCTTCCAGAATGTAGCAGTGAGGGAAAATAGCGGGTCTTTTGATCTTCACTTTGCCCATTCAACGTTATGTTGACTGTTTTGCTCGAAATTTAACCCAAACTGCCCTAAAAACCGTCAAATATCCAAATTTTCAGGGTAAAATAGCACTTTTTCGGCTTAATTTTAAGAGAAAATGTAGGGGGCAAGATGATGTTGAACAATTTTATGGGACGCTGATTAACGCAGATACACGCTGATTTTTCTAATTTTATTGGCTAAACTGCGCTAATCAGCGTTAATCAGCGAAAATCTGCGTCCCATATCTTTTCCTCTATTGTTCAGAATGTTCTTGCCCCCTACATAATTTTAAGAGAAAATTCCAAATTAACTATACATAAAGCCAAATGGATAAAGTCGAGTTGATGAAACTTGATAGTTTTATTCTAGAATTTTGGCATGGTTCAAATTAGATTAACACTTTGCAATTATGATTAACACTTTCTTGGAACACAACAGGCCAAATAAAGGCGAAGTGGCCGAAAATTGCCGAAATTCATTAAGTTTTGGGTCAAAAACAGCCATTTTGAGGCTCGTTTTGTTACAAAAAATTTTGGGGCTTCATAAAAAGTGTTAATCTAACTTTTCGGGATTCTGAACCATGCCAGAATTTTAGATGAGATATTAATTGGTTGCAACTTGCTATGATGAGGACTGAAGATGTCACAACAAAATATTCACGCCATTGTAATGCCCAACAAAATCTGCAATATGACCTGTACTTATTGTTATGTACTCGAAAAACCTTCGGAGAGAATGTCTTTGGCAATTGCCGAGCGTGTAGTTGATGAACTTCTGGATCACAATGATCCCACGCAGCCGACACGATTTATCTGGCACGGTGGTGAGCCTATGCTCGCCGGGATTAATTTTTATCGACAAATCTGCTCTTATATTCATAACCATTATCCCAATTCCAACCATATTGTTCAGCATTTTGTCCAGACAAACGGAACATTATTGACAGAGGATTGGATTGATTTTTTTCTTGAAGAAGAATTTAGTGTTGGGGTAAGCTTAGACGGTTGGCAAGAATTGCATGATGCTTGTCGTAAGACACGGGGAGGGCAAGGGACATTTGACCGAGTATTCCAAAATATTATGTTGGCTCGAAAGAAGGGTTTGATCGTGGGTGTTCTTTGCGTAGTAACGCAGCATACTATTGGTCACGAGGAAGAACTATTTCGTTTTTTCTATGAACATAGACTGGATTTTGGGTTTCACCCAATTACCTCACTGACACCGTGGATGGACGAGGAACTCTCCATCACTCCAGAAGAATTTACAGATGTTAGCATAAAATTGTTCGATCTCGGTTTTTTTCAGCCAGAGCCAAGATTTACAGACGTAACCCCAACCCTCCACTACGCTACCGCAATCATGATGGGATGTCCAAGTGGTTTTTGTGTTTTAGCCGAATCCTGTGCTGAAGAATATTTGTCTGTTGAACCAAATGGACGCGTTCACGTTTGCGATCGATTTGCAGGCAATGCGGATTTAGCCTTTGGAAACATTGTAGAAAACAGTCTGGAAGAGATACTTCAATCCCCAGTTAGACAGAGATTTCTGAACCGTTGGTGTGAATTAAAAACCAAATGTGGGGGATGTCACTGGGCCTCTATTTGTTATGGGGGTTGCGCTCACGAAGCCTATGCAAAAACCGGGTCAATATTTGAACCGGATCCGAATTGTCAGGCATATCAACGTATATTTTGCCATATCTCTGACACTATTTCTCGGGAGTTAGAAAAGGTAGACCGAGGTACACTTATCTCCCAATAGGCATTTCGCTTCCCAATATTGCTTTGAGGTTGAGGTTCGCCACACGACGATGTAGGAGGACATATGTCATAATGAATATTCAGTTCTGGTCTATCATAGCACAAGTATCTGCTACGTTTTTAGGTCTCATCTTTGTTGGTGTGTCTGTCCATCTAGGCAATATTCGGGAGGCGATCAATCAAGTAGAAGCCGAGTTGTGTGTGACTGAACAATCGACCCGAATAATGTTCATTTCTGTGCTAAACAGTCTCACATTTTTCCTGATGCCCTTAATCGCTTCACTCAGTTTACTTGCTCAACAAAGCAGCTTTAACATCCCAGAATTTCTGTGGCTGCTTTTACCGTTGGTCAGCTATTTATTCTTGATCGGTGGCTTACTCATAGGATATAGGAATTTCAAAACTCGATATCAGGTTAAGCTAATATTTGAGCGAGCAATTGAGACAAAAGAGCATCTTAGGAAACGGGTTATTTGGGGCGGGTGGTTAATGTATATTTTTGGATTTTTATTTACTGGGTTTTTGATCGTATTGATTGCAAAGCCTTCTTCTATCTTGAGTTGGGAATATGGGCTTACAATTTTAACATGCTTTTCAATCTTTTTGGGATTAACCCTTGGACTATTGGATTTGTATTTCTTTCAGGTTAAAAACATCCTGTTTGAAGTGTCTGACAAGTTTTGGAGCGATGTGGATAATAAGAGCCGAGAATTAAAATGGAAGATGTTGGGCGTAGACTCATCATATAGATCGTTTGAGGTCATGGTTCAACGAAACGCCTATCACGAGATGTTGAACCAATTTCCACCACATCTTATAGTCTATCGTGAGAAATACAAAGAGTTCATGTTAAACGAGCCAGGAGAATTTTGTTCTCGCTATAATAAGCTCCGTGATGACATCCCAATAGATCATCTTCATCAGCCAAAACTGATCGAGCAGATTAGGAAAAGGAGTGGAAACAATGGGGTCATCAGGTATGAAGATATTAGAATGTTTCAGGTGCAGAGTGAGCTTCTGGAAGAAGAAATCGAATTGTTTCTGGATGAACTTGCTGAGAGGTTAAAGTCCTTTGCAGAACCGGGAATAGAGGCCAAACTTTAGGCAGTTACAAGAGGATACTGAAGCTATTTTGAGTTTTCTGCAATGGGTGACCCATTTGCATGAACAGAAGCGTCAGGAAACGGGATATGCTCCAGGTTTCGTAAGTGACAAGCAATTCTTGTTTTCAAGTTCAAGGTTTCGTGAAGAACGTTCATCGTATTTTGAGGGGAGTAATTGAAAATGAATAGACCAAATCTTGAAGTAATACTTATGCCAACTATGTCCTGTAATATGACCTGTGATTATTGTTATGTGCTAGACAAATATTCAGGCGTTATGCAGCCTGAGCTGGCAAAGCGTGTTATTGAACAAGCAGTTGAATATAATGGCCCTTGCATTCCCACAAAAGTATATTGGCATGGGGCAGAACCTTTGTTGGTCGGGATAGATTTCTACAAAAGCATCTGTAAGTGGACTAAAGAACGTTACGGATTGGATGCCGTTCAACATCACATTCAAACCAATGGAACGTTGCTTAATGAAGAGTGGTTTGATTTTTTTATCGAGTACCATGTTACAACCGGTGTGAGTCTTGACGGCCCACCGGATTTACATGATGCCTATCGGAAAACATATTCAGGCGGTGGAACCTTTGAGATTGTTTTTAATAACATCATGGCTGCCCGGAGGAAAAAACTCTTTTTTGATGTGTTATGTGTAATTACCCGAAAAACGCCAGGTCACGAAGACGAACTCTTTGACTTCTTCTACAAACATAAAATTGATTTTGGCTTTGAACCCCTTGTCCCAGAAAATGAGCTGATGGCACGTGAATTATCAATCACGCCACAGGAATATGCCGATGTAGCCATAAAGCTATTTGACCGATGGTTTTTCCAATCTGACCGACGCTTGCGAATGGTGGTACCACCATATCATTTTGTAACAGCCATTCTCAAGGGAGGTAACACCTACTGCAACTTTTCAAAATCCTGTGGCAGACACTATATTGCCGTCTCACCTGATGGTCAGGTACATTCATGTATTATGTTTGCAAGACACCCAAATTTGTCATTTGGCAACATTGGTAAGAATAGCTTGCAAGAAATCTTAAATTCGCCTGTCCGTAAGCGCTTCCTTATCTCACGTGTCGCTCATAATACTGAATGTCAAAACTGTCGATGGGTATCTTTGTGCAATGCTGGCTGTCCACATCACGCTCTTGTTAGATACGGTACTATCCTACACCGTGATGCTTTCTGTGAAAGTTATCGACAGATTTTTGAACACGTTTATACAACACTAGAGCAGACTCTTAAACCTGGAACCCCCAGTGTGATTGGACGTTTAACAAGTGATCCTGTATCAGTGTATCAGTAAACTCGACTCACTTCATCAAACTGATGTTGTTAAGTTGAGTCTTAAGAATTCATCAATAGAAAGGAGGTGATCATATGCATAGGGCGCAGTCTCTGATGGGTCAAGTGCAGAATGTGGATGCCAACAAAATCGCTCTTCCCATACTCCGCGATCTGGTCCGTGAGATACAAACTAAGACCCCTGACCAGGTGAAAAAAGAAGGCCAGCATTGGTCTGACACCAATTGGAAACAATGGCGACAACATTCTTCGCATAACCCATGGTAAAGTTACAGTAAAAGGGGTTGGCATGTTGCTGAATGCGTTGGTGTATATTCATCTGTATGCAGTCATTCGCTCGATGTAACATGCCGACCCCATCTATTCTGGTTTTTATAAGGAATTATTTGATGGTGATATCTCGAGACTTGAATAAATCAGTTAGCTTGTACTTCAACCTCACCTACGCTTGCAATAGTGCTTGCATTTTTTGTGCATCGTCTAGTCCCAACCTTAAGGTTAGGCATGATGTGCCAATCGAATGCATAAATGAAGCTTTCGATAGATTTCAACTCGGTCCAAATGATGAAGTTATTTTGAACGGGGGTGAACCAACAATCTATAAAGGTTTACTAGATGTGATACGGAACGCATCGCAGCGTCAAGCGAAAGTAACTCTATTTACTAATGGACGTTTGCTGCGAAGGTATGAGTTTACCCGAGAATTGCTTGAGACAGGCGTATTTCGACTATCAGTTCCTTTGCATGGTAGATTTTCCGAAACGCACGATGCTCTGACTTGCCGGACAGGTAGTCTTGATGAAACTTTGGCTGGCATTCGTAATGTTTATTCGATACGGGCGCTAACGGGCTATCCAAATCAAATCGAACTCAAGTTGCTTACAGTGCGCCCCGCTCTTCAGGAGTGGCCTGCTATCATTGAGTTTATTGCCCAAGAATTGGAACCACCTGAAATACTTATAATGAGCGGCCTTCATATGTGGAGTACCGCAAGTGTTTCTTACAATCAATTGACTCCGACTGTATCTGATATGCGTCAATATGTTAATCGGGCGTTGGATAAGGCAGTTGCCCATAATATGAATATCGGTCTGTGGTCAATTCCGCTGTGTATGTTGAACCACGAACACTTGAGGCGATTTGCACCATCTTCCTGTCAGAGTAGCAGTGGATACTCTGATCATGTGCAGGCTATATACTTCGACCCTGATTATCTAGAGGGAATTGAGCTTCCGAATGATGAGACCCAAGATCGGTCCGACATCAATATTATTTGTAATAATTGTGAGTTATTCGAGAGTTGCGGTCCCGGGAAGGTATTCTTACAACAGCTTCTCGTCGTTTCTGATAACGACATAGTTTCATGAATTAATTTCGCAATGTTTTACGCGTACACACAAAACACGCCAATCTCTAAATACAGCTCATTTTCAAGCCCAATTGAGATAAGCGCGTTTCTAAAACAAACCGATGTCATATTTCAACGGATGGACACGAATTGGCTGGTAATTTCTCCAAGTACAGGTGGTTGGTGTCTACTTAGCGAGCAAGAATATGAGATGTACCAGCAGGTCATCAATGGAAATATTGATTTCTCTATCCTTAATGAAATCTTGGTAAAGGATTGGAACCTTTTTTTGAGTCATTTATACAATTGCGGTCTGATTGGCTTTTTTGAAAATCGCAACCTTACTTCTGTCTCCCCTATGGACCCAGTTGAGGTGTTTTCGCTAACCCTCATATTATCTAGAAGATGCAATCTGGCTTGCAAATATTGTTATCTGGGTATGGATGTTAACCAACAAGGGTCGCATCTTTCTCTATCAAAAGCACGTAAAGCCATCAGTGATGCCTTCCAACAAGCCGCCAGTAGCATATTAATAGACTTTGGAGAGATTGCCGTCAGTTATCAATTATTCAAGGAACTTGTATTCTATGCAAAGCAGTTACACAAGCAATATCCAGATAAGAAACTCCTGCTGGCTGTACAGACAAATGGTACCACACTTAAACCTGAAGTGCTTAATTTTCTAGAGGCGCATCAAATTGTTGTTGGGGTGAGTCTAGATGGACCCAAACATTTGAACGACAGAGTACGTATATCAAATTCGGGGGCAGGGAGTCACAGACGAACAGAAAGTGGACTCCGAGAAATAATTCGTCGGGGAATGAGTCACATTGTGCTCTGTACGATTTGTAATACAAACGTAGAGTCTGGGGTAGAAATTGTTGAGTACTTGCTTAACCTGAACGTATCTCATTTTTCATTTAAACCGGTAATAAAACGAGGGAATGCAAGCAGTGAATGGGAGTCCCTTGGCATTAACAAAGATCAATTCTGCGATTTCCTTAATACTGTAGTTGATTATGCAATCTGTAACCGTACCTGGGATGCTTTAGATGACCGTTTAGTGAAATTTACATTTCGGCTTTTGAGAGACCCTCGAGGTTGGTCAGATCGTTGCCCGACCGCAGAATGTGGTTGTGGCATACAAATGTTAGTCCAAAATCCAATGGGGGGCTTTTACCCTTGTCCCCGATACTCATCTATATCTGAGGATATTTTCCTTTTAGGGCATAGTTTACCACAAGCTATAAATGCAGCAGCACAGATTTCGAACTCAAAACTAAAAGACCTACCAGACAATTGCGGTCGCTGTGTCTGGTCATCATTCTGTAGAGGGGGCTGCGGTTTGGCTCGCCAAATTGCGAATTCTGCAGGGCAAAGGTTGGATCCCTACTGTGAGATATATCAACATATGTACAAGCTTATCCTTACTAGAGTTCTTCCTGAGTTTTCTCGGATCAGCGAGTATTCGAGTTCAAAATTGGGCCCAGTAGAAATTGTTGATCAAGAGTTTTTCTCTGAGAGGGAGCGTTGATAAAGGGCTAAAATTTAGTTGATGAAAGATGAACTGACACTACTGGATAATGCCCTTTCAACTAATGGCTTCAACCATTAGTCAAATTTGCGGATCTAATTTTCTTAAATAATGAAAGTTCTGCTTAGCAACTCTTACTATCTCAATCGTCATCCGAATATGCAGCACCAACCCTATTTGTACCCTCCCTTGGGGCCGTTATACATTGCAGCTTATATTAAGCACAATAGCCCATGGGATGTTGAAGTGTTTGACTGTACATTTGCCCGCGGTGAGGCGGACTATGCAACCGCATTACAAAAACGCTGTCCCTCCATTGTTGGTATTCAATCAGCAATATCCACCAGAATAACCGCCAAAAATATGATTAAAATTGCCAAACAAGCAGGCACTATGGTGGTAGTTGGTGGCCCAGATCCTACAGTTGCACCCTTTGACTATCTAGAATGGGGAGCAGATTTTGTAGTCATGGGTGAGGGGGAGGTCACAGTAAACCAACTCTTGTCCCATCTTGCGAGTGATGACTTATCAGCAGCAAGAACAGTTCGGGGGATTTCCTATCGTGAAGGATCTAGTTTTATTGCAAATCCACCACAGCCTTTGATAGAAGACCTGGATCAGATACCTTATCCTGCGTTCGACCTAATAGATGTCGATTTGTATCTAGATCTGTGGCGACGTCATCACGGTTACGCAGCGTTACACATTATTACGTCCCGTGGCTGTCCGTTCACGTGTACTTGGTGTAGTAGAGCCGTATTTGGTCGATCATTCCGCCAAAGATCGGTGACTAACGTTGTAGGTGAAATGGTCTATCTACGTAACAGTTACGGGATCGAGGAATTCTGGATTGCAGATGACACATTTGGTTTGAATCAACGATGGTTGGATGCTTGGTGTGAAGAGGTAGTTAACCGTGGGGTGCAGACCCCTTTCAAATGTATGACTCGTATTGACCTCGTCACATCTGAGATGTTACAGAAGCTAAAACGTGCTGGATGCTACCAGATTAATTTGGGAGTAGAGTCAGGTTCTCAACGGATACTTGACGCTATGCAAAAGCGTACAAAAGTGAGTCAGATCCGTAAAGCATCAAAGATGATCCACGATGCCGATATAGAACTAGGATATTTCATAATGTTTGGTTATCCTGGTGAAACCTTTGAAGATATTCGACAGACTGAGCGATTAATTTTTGAAATGAAACCTAATAGTGTTGGTTATTCAATTGCTTACCCTGTACCAGGCACAGATTTTTATGAAAATGTTAAAGATCGATTGATAATAAAAAACAGAGATATTCTTTGGGAGCGCACAATGGGTGGACTACAACTCCTTTTCCGCTCTCAGTATCCTTTAATCTATTACCGTGCATTGGTACGCTATTTGGAAAGTCGGCAGCGTTTCTGGTTTGCTCGGTGGCCATCCGCCAACAAATTGACTAGCTTAGCAAGTATGCTTACGGGAAACTTATGCAGATGGATAATAGAACGGGTCTGGTCAGCGGTTCAAAGAATTCGTGGCTTAAAAAACATTCCTATCTATCGAAAGGTAAGGAGCGCGTGTGATGGATCCTGAAGCAGCCCTATTTCTACGTCTTGGTTTAGCTTGCAACAGTCGCTGCTATATGTGTGCGGGCACTTGGATGCAACAGGCTAATTTAACCACGAAACAGATACACCACAAGCTTCAACGTGGCCGAACAGAAGGCCTGGCTGAAGTCATTTTTAGTGGAGGGGAACCAACTGTCAGGCGCGATATCGTTGATCTAGTGCAAGCGGCCAAGGAATTTGGCTATAACTCTATTATTTTGCAAACAAATGCCCGACGTCTGGCTAAAGCTGATCTAGCTCAACAACTAAATGAAGCTGGCGTCACTCGTTATGTTGTGTCCCTACATGGTCATACGGCTGAAATAAACGACGCAATAACTTGTGTGCCAGGCAGCTTTGCTCAAACAATTACTGGTATCCACAATATCCAAGAAACCTCGGTAAACGGTGCGCGGATCGTCATACATTGCGTAATTTTGCCATCTAACTATAAGCACTTGGTATCATTAGTAAGATTACTAACTTCACTTGACATTCCGATGCTTAAATTGAGTTATGTTGTTCCTGTTGGTCGAGCCAGTGGGATTCATCATCGTAGCTCCGTGTTACCAATGTCCAAAACCTCACCCTACTTGTATTCTGCATTAGATGAATTTCTGAGTTATTGCCAGAGCCGGACTAAAACCGCCGTTTCTACCGGTTATTACCCATTCTGCCTTCTGCACGGATACGAACGTTACTCCGATGACTTTGGGGCTCCGCCTAATTATTTGATCACAGATGAAGGTGAATTTATGTTAGCTGTGACCCAGATTGAAGAACAAGCCCTGAAGATAAAGGGGCCGCATTGCCACCTATGTACATTCAATAACTTGTGCAGTGGCCTCTGGCGAGAGTATCCTGAAGCTTTTGGTTGGAATGAATTCGAGCCAATTACAGGCTATACGCCAAAAGAAATCTTGCCCGAATTGTTTCATCATAAAGGCAGATAACACTATGAATGTGTCTGAATTTCGTAAGCTGATGATCACCGTTGCTCAAGCGTGGAACGAAGCTGATGCAGTGAGAGCTACTAACTGCTTTACTGAAGACGGCATTTATATGGAACCACCCGATTGCCATTTCTTCCAGGGGCATGACCAACTTTTTGTGTTATTTGCTACCTTAGTTCCAGGTAACAATATGGAGTGGCATCATATTTGGTTTGATGAACAATCTCAAGTTGGAGCAGGGGAATTCACGTTTGCTTCGGGGCAGGCCCACGGAGTTGCTGTGATTGAAATTGAAAATGGAAAAATTAAGTCGTGGCGAGAGTACCAATGGCATGGGAATATGCCGTGGTCACAGTTCACTGCCTACAAGAACAAGGTGTTTCATTGTACAATCGAGAACTATCGTCCAAATTGATTTTGTTAACGCTTTAGGAAGTCCCGAAAAAATAACTGTCCCAAAAATTTGAGAGGTATTGTTCCAAATCCTTTTGTCACTATCAAAATAGTCTAATTTCGTGGCAATGATGGCCCAAAATAGCTCAAATTGAGCGAAAAATAAAATTTCCATAATTCAGGTTTTGAATTTTGGGATGATTTAAATTTTGGAACTGCCCAAGGCGGTCGGGAGCCAGGATGGCGTGGTATGGTTAACACAAGTGAACCGCTGACCGCAAAGCGCGTCGTGATTAAGAACAAGTCAAAGGTGCTGAAGGGTTTCCAGAAGAAACGCGTAGGCTTGGGCCAAAAGGCAAGGGGTCAGGTTCAGGTGCTCCTAACTCACCTGGCGCAGATGGCGCACCCCCGGCGGAGAGGCGGAATCCTTCGGCACTCCCTACGGTCGCAGGACAAGCTCTAACCCGCGCATTAAGGCAATGACACGGAACGTGCTAAGCCTGTAGTCCTCCCTCTGGGAAAGCGAGCCGCAAGGTGAGCCGATAGGGTTGCGGGTAAGGGATGCTGGACGCGAAGCGAGCGAAAGCCCTCTTGTAACGAGAGGGATAGGGGTTCAGACTTTGCTCCACGCGAAAGTGGGCAGACTTCCAGCAGGTGTCTCGTCACGAGAAAGCTTGGCCAACCACCTTAAAACGGGCAGGCAGATGACGGTAAGGAGTAATCCGAACGGGTGCGCCCGTTAACGGAGAAACCGTGTGGCGGCTCCAAGGGTGTATCGTGAAGGTGTGGCAGGTGTAGACCAGCCCCACCGCGTGCCCACGATCAATGGGGGCGTTTGAGATGCTTGAGCGGCCTGACGGGAAACTGTCACGGGCCGGTGCGCCACGAGGCGCGAAGTAGCAATGGTATAAGCCCACCCTCAACCATAGGAGGGTGAACCTGACCAGGCAGGCGGAAGGCCAGAGCAACCGACCGTCTGAAGCCCTGGGAACAA
>DAOUMU010000352.1:0-17809 GCA_034409055.1 Anaerolineae bacterium | reverse complement strand
CCACGTTACCGTCACGGTCGGCACATAGTTTGCCCGAATTGTTAGCCCCGGGAATGTTACTCTGGTTGCTGTCGCCGGCGTTGGTTTTGGGCAGATGTTTGGTGGGGATAGGATGGATAAAAGAGGTATTGGGAAAATCGTTGCCGTAACTCAGGTCATCCCAGTCTGTCGTGCCATCGCCAAAAGGTTCGTAACAGCCGTAGCAGATGGTGTCAAACTGCATCGAGCCGGACATGTCAAACACCACCGCCACGTCCAGGTTGGTCACGTTTTGGGCAATGGCCTCGTCCCACACCGGCACCCGTCTAAAGCCGAAAAACTGCATGAAGTTCATGTTGACCGGAACGGTCGCATCCACATGAATTTTACCGGCCGTGCCAAAGATGTCGTTCGTTTCGTCGCACTGCTCGCTATCCGGAAAGAAGCTGCCATCACTCTCCTTGGATTGGTAAGTGCGGGTATCGATTACAAATTCGGCCTTGGGGTCGGCTACCGGCACCCCTATGGTGGGAAAATAAAGGTAGGGGTCGGCATCTAAATCTGCTCCCCGATTGCTCAGGGTGCCGGCGGTTTTCAGATACCCATCGTGGGCGCAGCCCCTGACATAAATATTAACCTGGG
Organism: Anaerolineae bacterium; assembly: GCA_034409055.1. GTDB lineage: Bacteria > Chloroflexota > Anaerolineae > 4572-78 > J111 > DAOUMU01. The sequence goes on along the minus strand of DAOUMU010000352.1, from coordinate 17,188 downwards.
GATTCCCATTATTATCCCTGAGATCGTAGCCATTTTGATCCAGGTAGTTAATGGCTCGCAGAATGGCCTTTTCCTCGTGGGGCAACTCGCTCACCGCGGCCAGGGTGGCCGCGTCGACCGCCCGCTTGATGCGGGTGCGTTCGATGTAGACCAGGCCCAAATCCAGGGCCAGGCCCAGCATGGCGATCAACCCCAGAAAGGCGAAGGCAATAATAACCAGACTTTGTCCTTTTTGATCGGGCGGACCTAATCGCCCCAGGCGTTTCATCTTTTGCAGAACCGTAGTTTGAAACATAAACCACCTCACTTGTACTCTGATGTCTGGCAGACATCTTTCCCTTTCGCACCGTGCGGTCCGAAACTGAGAGCGTGTTTGAAATTTGTAGTAAAGTTATTATCCGCAGGCGTCATCCTGGTACCCCAGAAACTCGCCTCGGATCAACTTTTCGCTGCCTGTCACACCCGGGCAACTGTTACGCGGCAGACAAACATCCGTAATCTTGACCTTAGCAAAGTGACTGACTACATAGTACTTGTTTGCGCCGCTGCCAACACTGACCTCATAAATAGGGATCAGGATTACTTGACCCACCAGAGCCTCCAGGGCGTCGTCAATATCGTCGGAATTCGTCGTACCCAGCCCACTGGATACGTTACTGCCTATCCGCAGTGAGTGATCATCGGGGTCGAGGACATCCGTAAAACCATTTTCCTCATCCATGGCCAGGTATTGATTTATCAGTTCTTCCTCGGTATAACCCTCGTTATTTTTGTCCGAGGCAGGATTCCAGGTCAACCAGCCAAAGTTACCGGAGCCACTGCCTTCAAACAGGTCAAGGGAGATAGGCAGAGGAGGTTCCGGCGGATCAGCGTAAGCAGGGAGGGTATCTGGATCGTAACCAAGATCGGTAAAGGTCTCCTCGGGGAAGGTAATGGGCATGGGATTGCACACCGGGCCAATGGTGTCGCCACCGTCGGCCTCTCTGGAGGTCACGATGCGCATAGCCGTATGGGTGTAAAACGGGATGGGGTCGGTGACCGCATTTGAGATCAAGGGCACGCCCAGCAATTGAGGCTGCTCATAGAAGGTTTCGGCAATAAAGACGTTGTTGGCCGATATTTCGCCCGCCGAGCCGGTTTTTAAGATAGCACAGTTCACCTGGTTATTTTCAAGGGCCAATTTTTCGGCTTCCTGGGCATAACGCTCATCCGTGCTCCCCGACCGGCCAAGCCGGGTCGTGATGGTGACCCCATCGCTGTTGGTCAGCCGGCCATAAGTTTGAGTGTAATGGGGGTAGCGGGGGTCGCCCGGATGCGCGATCAGATCATCTCCGGTAAACCACTGAGCAGCGTCAGGATCGACCTCTTCGCAATTGCAGTTAGAGTCAAATACGTACTTGCCGTCAGCGATTTTGGGGTCACCCCCCTGATACTCGACGCAAGGATAGCCGGTATCGATCACGATGTGGGACATAATGACCGTGGCGTTGGGGTCGTTCAGAAACTCGAGCGGTAATTGGCTGGCCAGGCTATCCATCGAATGGGACAGGACCGTATTGTAGCCGACGGTGGCCGGGTTTTTTACGGAAAAATCCAACACCGCATTTTTGACGGCAAAGCGGGCCGTCTCCCGGTTCACGTTGGCCAAAACCAGATAGCCGCGCAAGGCCCAGCCCACCTCAAAGACGCCAATAAAGAGCAGGAGCAGGATGGGGGCGGTGATGGCCATTTCGACCAGGCTCTGACCCCGTTGGCCGAGCTTCAATCGCTTCAACAACTTAAAGATGTTCATAATGACAACTCCTTTCTAACTTCATTCTGTTGCCTGTATGGTATAAAGTATACTCTGACCTGTTTCCGGGTTTAAGCCGGAGATGGTCCAGATGGGCGAATTTTCCTCCAGATCCATCGTCAGTTGGGCCGATACAATGTGATCGACGGTCTGCTGCAACCAGGTGCCGCCGCCGTGATTTAACCAGGCCGTAATGGCGGCCGGGCTATCCGTTTGCCAACTGTCCGGATCGACGATCCGTAACTCGCGCCTGACTTTGTCCAGGTGGGGCCGCACAATGACCTCCTGCTCTGGAGTGACAATAACAAATAGAATGCGCTGCAGGCTGGGCGAGTAAAAACGGTAAAGCCATTCCACCGGTTGTTCCAGTTCGGCGATGGAAGCGTGATTCCAGGTGGCCGAGGCGCTGACAAACTGCACGTCACTCTCCCAGGCCAGGGCTGCCTCTTCCGCCACCGGGTAGAGGCTGCGGGCGGTAATTTCGCCGGCATTTAACTGGTAAGTAGGCCGGCTGAGTTCGGATGCTCGCAACATAAAGAAAATCAACATTATACCAACCACACAAGCGGTGGAGCCCCAGAACGTCCCCAATATCAGGATATCGCGGCGTCTGAGCGATTTGAAAACAGAATATTTGGTCAGATTCAAGCAACCTTGGCGTTCAAGCGATTCTGGCATCGGTTTACCGGGTTATGACCCCTTTAAGATGCCGGGCAGATAAAATGTCGGCTTGGGATTATGGGGATCACCGGGATCACCGGGATCAGGATCGTCTTCCGCGTTAGGGTCATCGTTTAAGGCGGCCGAACCGTTGTAAATGACGTCAATGACATTATCATTCGGATCGCTGGGACCGCCTACCTCGTATTCACCGTCCTCCTTGCTTTCCATATAGACGACGCGCACTTTGCCATCTGAGCCGATGGCAACGGCTGGCGACATAGAATAGTAAGGCGCACTTGGGTTGCTGCCAAGCTTGTTATTCTGGGTTTCATTGGTGACACCGGCCCACAGGCAACTGCCCGGCCCCTCGCCACAATCGTCACCCGGGGCAAAGGGACGCAAACTATAATGAACGTCGTGTTTGTACGTGCCATCCACCGGGCCAACTGTTTGGTGCCAGACCAGGTGCAGGATGCCTGTCACCGGGCTGGTACCGGGCTGAAAAGCGGCCTGGATTTGCAGCCGTCTGGCATGCTCAGAAGCCAGCAGGGCGTTCGCCCCTGAGGTGGGGTTATTATCAGAACGGCGCGCGGTGTAAACCGTGGTGCTATCGTCGGCGATGTTTTTTGCCTGCGGGCTAAAGTTAACCCCGTAGTCGGTCGACACAACATAAACTGCATAATACCGATCGTCGTTTCCAGAACTGGTCAGATGCGCGTCCCACAACACCACCACGGTGTCGCCGATAGCGGCCACCTCGGGATAATCCGGGTTATTCGCCCCGGCCGGCATCGGTAAGGATTGGCTGCCACTCCAGGTGGCTACCGTGCCGTCCCCACCGACCGTTCCCCGGCTATATCGAATAACGTCGTTTGTCCCATCTTTATCCGTGTCAGCCGCCCACACGGCGTGAACGTAATTTGTAGCGCCGTTGTTAGAAACGGCAATCGCCGGATGAAAGGCATGGGTCGCGGCAGTGGACAGGGCAACCGGAGTGGCCCAACTCCCGTCCCCTTTTTTGCCGCGATAGAAAATCTGTTTGTCAGTGCCGCCACTACCGGTATTATCTAACTGGTAGATCACGTGCACGCCGGCCACCGCGGTGGCATTAGCGGTCACCTGGGGCTGGTTAACCACATTGCCGCCGGTCACCGCCGCCACCTGTTCGTGAGCCGTACAGGTCGAAGGCAAGCCGATCGTGCAGCGGGCATAGTAAATGATATAATTCGTTTCGTTTTGGATATTTCTCCAGACCAGGTGCATGTTGGTTGGGCCAGTTGGATCGCTGGCAATATCTGGATGGCTGGATTGGTCGTTGACCGAGTTGGCATTGTCGACCAGTTTTTTGCCGGTCAAGGTCAGCCCGTTCGTGCTGCCGATAAAGTAAATGGGCCCCTGCACAGAGCCACCCCCCACGTACCTTTTGGCCCAGACGATGCCGATATTTTGGCCGTTTTGGCTCACGGCAATGGCCGGATAACCGGCGTCGGTGCCTGTTTCGGAGATATTGTTCAAATTATTACCCAAAGCGGCCAGGGCCAGGTAGGTCGTCAGCAACATGGCTAAGGCCAGTAAACCGGCGCCTAAAAGTGATTTTTGGATTTTGTTCACAACATCCTCCCTAAAGATTTGTGATTTTGCTCATCATTTCATCATTTGACGATGGCCGGGGTGGCCTGCCTGGGCCACCCCGACCTCACTCGCTGCTACGAGACGTTTAGATTCAACACAACGTTCTTAACTTCCCCATTGCTAAAGACCGTAGCCCGATAGGTGGCAAAGAAGGTGCCGCTGGCGTCGGTGATGCTGGCATAGACCAGGTAGTCGCCAGGAGGCAAATTGTAAAACCTGAAGGTACCGTCTTGAATGGAGTAAGTTTTGAAAACCGGGCCGGGATCGCCTCCCAGGGCGGTTGTGGCGTAGGCCCAAACGGTCGCCCCGCCTAAGGGCTCGTTCGACCGTTTGGTTATCCCACTGATTTTACCGGTATTGGCTACGATTTCCGGTTCTGGTTGAGTGGTACAGAAGGTCAAACTGATATCATCCAGGAAGAATGAGGTGTTGACCCCGGGATCAGGCGAATAGAAGTAAACCCGTACCTTCTCGCCCGGCTCCAGGAAGGAGAGCGGATTCAGTCCGGCGAAAAGGTCCTGGTCAAACAGGGTCCACTGCTCCGGTTTGGGGTCGAACGGGTCCAGATCGGGAATAGGCGGCGAGTCGCCTGTTCTATTCTGGCCATCGGCCAACAGAATGGGCGGAACCAGATTGAAGTTATCCGACTCCCGGCGCAGGGCAAAGTAGAGCTTATCCTCGGGGTTACTGGTCCCTTGCAGGTCAACCCCTTTCCGCACTTTGAGGAAGGCCGTAGTATCGCTCAGGATCCAGGTAGGCAGTTCGAAGGTTTGGTAGATAACCGGTTTGCGACCGCCAAAGGTGGGGAAACCGGCCCCGTGATTACTGTTATAATTAACCGTCGTCCAAACAGTAGCCAGATTTGAGGTTGTCCATTCGCCGCTCACCTCCAGGTAAGCGCCCTCAAAATCACCTTTCCGAATGGGGTTGATACATTGTTTCAACTTGGGCGGAATGTGCGGTTCGGAGATGATGGTGCAGGCCGATTGGGCTATACCGTCGGGGGCCGGCACAAAGCTATCACTTTGGGTCAACAGGATCTTGAACACGCGGGCTCCATCCTCTTTACCCCACAGGTCAACGGTGTTGATACCGGTAGTGACGGAAATAGCCCCGGACATTTTCACCCAGGCGGGGGAACTGCCGCTGGTGGGGAAGCCGCCGACCACGCCCACGGCCGTGTCGTTTAGCCCGACGTGGACGTCATCACCGTTGGCATTCGGTCCCCAACCGGCCACCCAAACGTAGTAGGTGCCGGCCGACTCGACGTTTACCTGGTAAGTGGCATGCGGTCCGGCACCCACGGCCAGGTCCGCGCCGGTATCAGGTGAAACTTCCAGACCTTGCATAGAAGGTTCGCCCAGAACGTCATTGGCCGAGACCGTTTTCCAGGTATAGCCACCGCCGCTTTGGTTCAAAATGGTGTTGATCGCGTCAATCACCACCAGGCCGTTGCCGTTTTCCTCCACCTGGCCACACCTGGAGCCCAGGTAACCCTGTCCACCGGCCCCGGGCGTACCACCGGGTGCAGAAGCGGCGCAAATGTGGAAATGCTTAAAATTAGCCTGGTAATTGGTGCTGCTACTGGCCGGCACGTTGATCAGGCCCACTTCAACCGAGTCGGGTAGGCTAAAGTTAGTCACTGTTTTGAAGTTAACCCAATCACTCGGCGGCGTATCGCTATTTGAGGCCGAATAGGAGAAGTTAAATTCATCCCCGTTGCGGTTGATCTTCAGCCAGATGGGCACGACATCCCCCAGGTTCTGGGTCTTTTCATTCACCGCGCCAGCGCCGCTGACCCGGCTGAGAACCCGGAGATCATCATTGCTGCGATAGACGAACATCAACTTGGCCGCCGGGCCGATACTATCGGCCCGAACCTCCAGGCCGGCCAGGCCATTATTGCCGTTGAGGGCAGTTTGATCCAGGCGAACGTAGACCTCAAAGGGACCGCTGCCCACGGTTTGGTGCATCAAGTGGTAGCCGGCGTTGCTGCCGTTATCATCAGCGGTCAGCGCGCCTGAGCCCCGGTTGCTCATAATCAAAGTGCCACTGCTTTCGGTCTGGGAACTGGTGGCCGTACCGGTGCCGGTATCCACCACGTACACGTCGTCGAACCAAATTTTGGTGACTTCAGGATTTTCGGTCGATTTGTCGTTATAGCCACCCAAAATCAGGGTATGAACGCCCGGCGTTAGGCTGAAGGACTCGTTGAAGGCGACCCAACCGGTATCAATCCCTCCTGAACCGCCGGTCACCCGGCGCAGTACGCGGGGACTGAGGCCGCTGTCAATCGCCAGCAGCGCCTCGCCATGTTCGTCACTTTCATAATCACCGGGGAAGACGATACGATAGTAACCCTGAACCGTGACACAACCGCCACTCGCCGGCACGGTAAAGGTGCGCTTCCGGCCGCCGCTCATATTCTTGGCCCCGGTGTAGCCCATCTCCACGTACAAGGAACCGTCTGCCCAGGCGCCGGTATCCAGCTTGTGATCGCCGGTGGGGTCCACCCCGGCAATATCGGAACCGGTGAAGTTATAGAAGACCCCCTTCTCGACCGCACCAAACGAGTCAGGGTTCGCGCTTGAGGGTGGATCGTAGTGAAACTCTTCAATGGTGTTAGGCACGGTCGGCGGTGGCTGAGGGCCGCTGTCCTCGGTGATTAGCAAATTATCAATATAAGCATAGGCGTATTCATCGTCTCTACTGATCTTGTTAGTCTTCAGGCCAAAGGTGAATTTGTGAGTCTTGTTCGGGGTCAGGGTGAGATCGAGGCTGGCTCTGGGCGTCCAGACCTGAGTCCAGTTGGTGGTGGGATAACTCTGCCAATCCTGGCCGTTAGCCGCCGGAAGTTCGTCGATTTTGTATTGGGTGACGCCGCCGGCGGTGCTGGTGTCGTCGTCTATAATCACCCAGTATTCGTACTCTTCGCCCGCATCCAGGTTACGGTAACGAAGCAGATAGTCGAAGTTAATGTGTACGTTCGGCTGGGTGGTGTTAAATGTTCTGGAGGCCCCTAACGATGCCCCGGACGGACTGGTCACTTTACCCTGGATCCTGAGATACAGGGAGGATGGACCGCCGCCGCTACCGCCACTACTCGTGTCCATGTAAAACTTATCGTGGGCTGGCGTACCCAAAAAATCATCCTGCCGGGTGAAACCTTGCACGCCTCCCCCGGCGGGCCAGGTGATGTTGAGGATCTCATTTCCACCACCGGGAGCGGGCAAGTCGGATAGGGCGGGGCAGGCAGGGCCGCTGTCGCCAAAATCGGTTTGGGTCCACTCGCCCAGGCCATCCCCCGGAAATTCGTCGACAATCTCTACCGGACAATTGGCTTCAACGGTTTTGAGAAGCATGTTGTTCAGATCATCGGTTTCCGCGATCAGGTTGGAGGTATCGGTCCGGGCGTAGATCTGGTGGCTTTGCTGGCCGTAAAGGACAATGGTATCCTCAATCGTCACCGTGTCATTGGGCAGCACGTTTTTAATCCACTTTTTATACTCACCCGGCGGCAGGGTGGCCAGAAGATTGGGCGCCACGTCGGGATCGATATACATATCGGTATCAAAGTAGGTTTCGGTAATGCTGACCGGGCTGTTGTTGGCAATGGTTAAGGTAATGGGAATGTCGACATCAAAGGTGACATCTGGGACCTCAATCTTGGTCACCACCAGGTCGGCCGGTTGTATTTCCAGGTCAGTCTCGGCCACCTCGACGTTACTCCGGTAAGACTCGACCGGATAGCCGGGATTAATTTTTAGGGGCAAGGTTTGCGGAATGGTGTAATTCAGCGGTCCTTCGCCGGTGCTGTCGACAATAACCGTGCCCACAAAATCTTCGTACGTCCCACCTTTATCCAGCCAAACGTCGTAAGGGGTACTGGCCGCGTGATTATGTAAGCGGATGACGATTTTGGAACCGGGCGGCCAGCGCTTGCCCTTATCAATGGTGATATAAGGGCTGGCCGTAACTTCGATGTCAAAAGCGGCCACTTCATCGGTCAGGTTGTCCGGTTTAAAGGAGCGGATGGTGAAAAAGCCGCTGTAGGAGAAGGGAATGGTGTAGGCCAAATCAAACTCACCCAGGCCGGTGACCGGATTAACGTAGGTGGTAATGGTGGCATCATTAATCCACTCGGAGAAGGAAGGATTATCGGCCGGCCCCTTCTGTAGATAGACCACATAGTCGGTACTGGGTTCATGCCGTCTCAGTTGAATGTTGATGGGTGAGCCGGCCGGCCACCTGGCCCCCCCGGGCACGTTAATGTAAGGCTCGTTGGGGGTGAAAACATTGATCGTGCGGCCGGCAATTATGTTCAGGTTGGGGCCCCGGCCGTAGTCGCGGGTATAGATCGGGACCTGAACCGGCGGTTCAACGCCGGGTACGTGCACCCCTTCAGGCACGACGTAATTGAAGCCAAGTTCCCCATTCTCATTTGCCCTGACCACAGTGGCAGGGGTCAAACCGTCCTCGATAAAGATTTGATACTGTTGCAAGGGGGCATGATTTCTGAGCACGAGACCCAGGACATCGCCGGCCGGGTGTCTTTTACCCGGTATCTCCCCGGCAATCTCCAGCTCGGCTTCGACCAGTTCTACGTCTGTATCGACAATGAAGGTGTCGGTTGAATCGTATGAAGCAATGTTTAACGGACCGGCTGAGTAACCGGTGGCAATGTAATAGGCGGGGTCATTGCCCTCATTGGTCCCAAATTCGGCATCGGTAGGAATTTTATCGGTGCTCGCACTCTGGAACCGCATTGTGCCCGGGGCCGCGCTGGCCGGGTAGCCGTTAAATTTAATGGTGTACTCTGCGTTCGTATCGTGGCCAAAGAGGTAGATGGGAATAGAAGAACTAATGGGCCAGCGGGCCGGGCTAATCGGTTGCTGTTGTTGATTACCCTGGTCGATATTGCGAGCCGTTATGGTCGAATTGGCGACGGCTACGGTAAAACAGGGCGCATTGGTTGGCAGGTCGCCCAGGCAAGAGGCCACCGGCGTCCCGCTACCGCTCACAGTGGTATAGATCTTATATATGCCTTCTGGAGCCGAAACTGAAATGGTGTAATTAACCAGCTTCCCACCCAAATTATCGGTGGTAAAAGTGGTTTGATAGGCCGGAGCGCCGCTTTCATGGACAAACCAGAGGTTATAGGTCGTGTTCGGTTGGTGATCGTTGACCGAAACGCTAAAGTTTCCACCGGCCGGTTCTTCGAAATCACCAAATTCATCCTGGACTGAAATAAAAGGCACCCGGCCTACCCCGCAATTAGGAGCGCAGGTATCGGGATCAAAAGTAATACCGCCGGTATAGCCTTTGCTCGTCGCATCGATGCCTTCGTTTTGTAACTCTACCTCGCCGGCCAGGTGAATGATTTGCCCGCCCATAACCACGTCGAAGACGGGGTCAATCATTTCCACGTTGTAGTAAGTTTCTACTCTAACATTCCAACCAGGTTCGCCGCCGTAGTTGGCCAGGCCCTGGCTATAAACAGCACTCTGGCCGATGACAGCCACGCCAAAAGCACCGGGCGTGTTTTTATGCGTGTTGAACTCGTTTATATCACCCGTGGCCCACACGCTAACGGCCAGATTCCGGCCCTGCTCAAAAGCCACATTTTTAATCGCCGCCACCCGGGTGGTGCTCAACACTTGCGAAGTCCAGGGGTCTCCCTGAGTTGGATCATCACAATAAACTGTCCAATCAGGGTCATTAGGCGGATCATCTGGACAGGCGAAAGGTTGTCCGGTCACAGCATACCGGGCCGCCTCCCTGGCCGCATTTTGTACGGTAATGTAAGCCCAAATAATTCGTCCACCTTCGATGATACCCAGTAAAAGTAGTAGCAAAATCGGTAGAATTAGGGCAAATTCTGTCAGACCTTGACCTTTTTCTCTATTTCCAATCACGGCTCAACTCCTTAAAACAAATCAGGATTATAAGGGATTGTCTATCTTAGAGTCCAGGGTCTGGTCGAAAAGATACGGGGGCATAGAATAAATGGGAAATTTTAAGGTTGCCCGGTGCTTTTTACCAGATATTATGTTCATAATAAGAGATTATAGATGGTGGCCATGGGGACGTCAAGGTGACCAAGTGCCTATTCGGGGTTTTGCGGGCCAGGCTATCTGAACGAGCGCAGCAAGTGAAGAATCCCCAAGGTTTTGGTAAAGTAGACTCAGTAGATCCAATTTTCAAATTTGGATGTACTGAGACTTCTTTTGGGCCAAAGTTTCGGAGATTCCTCGTCGTCTATGCCCTTTGGGGACTGCGCTTCCTTCGGCTTCGCTCAGGACAAGCTCTCGGAATGACATGAGGGTAGGCAGTTACATGGAATTTAAGAAAATAATCGGGGAATAGATGGCCGGGCATGGGGATGCCCGGCCTACCCTAAATGGAGACCGCCTCTATTACGTCACCGGTACCCAGAATTCGACCCGGGTGCCTCTACCAAGCGCGCTATCAATGGTAAGCTCGCCACCCAACATATCAACCTGGTCTTTCATTGAACTCAAGCCGATTGTTTTGCGCTGGTGGGCAGCCGTTAATGCCTGGGCGGTATCAAAGCCACTCCCGTCATCTTCGACCACGATCTTGGCCCGCTCATCATGAATATCTAAAGATATCTGTACGTGGGTGGCTTGGGCGTGATTTCTGACATTTTGCAGGAGTTCTTGAATGACCCGGAAAATGGTCACTTCGGCATGAGGCGCTAGCCGGATGTCCTTGCCACTAATGGTCAGATTGCAAGCAATGCCATTCTTTTGTTCGTACTCTTCCAGACTCTTCTTCAACGTCGGATTAAGGCCCAGATCGTCAAGCATCATCGGACGAAGATCAAAAATAAACTCGCGGACCTTCTGAAAGGTGTTGGTAACGGCTTGCTTCAGTTCGGTCAGCTCTGTTCTGGCCTGGCCCGGATCCGAATCAAATAAACGTTCGCAAATTTCTGCTTGTAAGATCAGGTTCGTCAGTGATTGGGCCGGGCCATCATGCAGTTGATTAGCCAGACGTTGCCGTTCATTTTCCTGGGCGTTGATAATTTTAACAATCCCACTCCCCTCGCCGTCGCCACCGATGCCTGGGCTCTTATCGCTACTCTCTGGTGAATCAACCAGTGCCCCGGAAACATCCAGAATTTTTCGCAGGGTATCAGCGAAACGTTTCAGATGTTCCTGTCTGGTTTGCAGTTGTTCCACCTGACCCCGCATCATAAACAGGCGCATCTGCGCTTCTTGAGCGGCGTTATAGATCTCCTTGATGTCCTGGCGGGGGACAGTATCAATGTTTGCCTCCATGGTCCGCAGCTTGTTGGTCAGTTGGGCATTACGTTGAGCCAGTTTTTCGACCTCGTTTGTGCTCTGCTTAATGAGCATATCCACTTCTTTTAGTTCTTTTTGAATTTGCTCATACTCCTGGTCAGTATCTTCCAGGACCTGGGCTGGGGTCAAGGGGGCTGGTTCTTCCGCAGGTGGTTCTTCCTGGCCCAACCGGCTTAATCTTTGTAAGGTCATACTTCTTACCCCCTATTTTTCTTCATCGTCGTACAAACGAATCCAACCTCGTTTAACGGCGTACAGGGCCGCTTGAGTACGGTCATTTACAGCCAGCTTGCGCAGAATGCTGGTCATATGATTTTTGACAGTTTGACGACTAATACCCAACTCGTAAGCGACTTCCTTATTACTCTGTCCCTTGGCAATGTGTTGCAAAATTTCCATTTCGCGCGGAGAGAGCGGGGCAAACATTTCGTTGGGCATACCATCTACGTAGGCCACTTTATCGAATTGTTGCAGTAGCCAGGTGGCCACTTCGGGCTTATTGAGTACTTCGTCGTCAATAACGTAGTTCCCTTTACTCACCTGACGGATGGCTTCCACCAGACGACGCGGGGTAACGTCTTTCGGGAAGTAGGCAGCCGCCCCGGCTCGAACGGAGTGAAAAATTTGCTCGTCATCGTGATAGGCCGTGAGCATAATAACGGCTACTTCCGGCGCTGCTTGTTTTAATTCACGAGTGACTTGCAAGCCGTTCATGTGGGGCAGATTAATGTCCATAATGACCACATCGGGAGTAAGCTGCTTGGCCAGACGCAATGCCTCCTCCCCATCTGCCACCTCCATAATCACTTCTAAATCTTCTTGAGCTTCCAGGACCCTTCGTAACCCCTGTCGAAATAGCGGGTGATCATCAACCAGTAGAATGCTTGTTTTTGCCATAATTTTTTATCTCCAGTTACCTCCCCTCCCGATTTGTTTTTGGGAAGAGAAAATTTTTTATTACAAAGCCGGGTATGGGATTGACAAAATCATTTGCGTACCCCGCCCTGGCTCACTTAATATCCGCAAGGTGCCGTTTAATAATTCTGCGTAATCACTGATTCTAGCCAGGCCCACTTTTTTCCGAGACAGGCCAATTCTTTCAGAGGCCACCCCATGACCGTTATCAATAATTCTAAACTGAAGTGTACCATCTTGCTCCTCAAAGACCACTTCCACTTCAGTGGCATTGGCATGGCGGTAAACGTTACTAAGTGCCTCTTGAATAATGCGGAATATGGCAATTTCAATAATTGTGGGCAGACGACCAAAGTTCGTGTTTATTCGTAATCGCATTTTCAGGCCGGTTTTGGCTTCGTACTGTTCCAGGTAGCGTCTGATGCCTCCGGCCAACCCGAAATTATTCAAGATGGTGGTCGGTTCCAACTCGGTGATAAAGTGACGAAAGTCGGCCAAACCCAGTTCCAATTCAGCCTGTAGCGCCTCCAGCCCATCGGAAACCCCTTCTTTGTCGCTGGCCAGGAGTTGCCGACAGGAAGCCAATTCGAAAACCGCGTTCGCCAGCAATTGCCCCACACTATCTTCCAACTGGCGGGCTATTTGCATCCGTTCTTCTTCATAGCTCTGCAAAATTCTCACCCGGGGCCAATGATCATCATCGACCAGCGGCGGGGCGAGATCATCTTGCAGATGTGTTTGCAGGACCTTGCTGCGTTCAGAAATATCTGAAAGCTGCCGGCCAATTTGTTGTAACCAAAGGGTTGTTTCATCTGTACTGACGTGACGACCGTTCTCTTGGTTGGAGAGCGACTGCTCATATTTTGATAAAGCAATCTGGGCTAACTCTTGCAAGTTACGCTCTGTTGCTTGTAAGACAGCCATGGCCTTGGTCAGAAATTCTTCCAATGAGGGAGTATTATCACTCATTCCCATTACTCCGCATTTTCACCCTAACATAATACACCATAAATGATCTTAGACAATTTGCACAAACCCCTTTGATACTATATGCTCGCTTCACTATTTAAATAATACCATTACCGCAAGTGATTGACAAGAAATTAATAAATTTTTCTGGCCTGGGGATTTTTGAATTATAGTGTATTTCCCACCAATTGACCTGCTTCAATTTCAATTATGCGGCTACCAAGGTATAGTCAAAGGTAATGCTATGGAAACTGTAAAAAAACAAGCGCCCAAAATTTTGTTAAAGCGACAAACTCTGGCCATTGCCTTGATGGCCATCGGCCTGTGCGTAACTATTTTCTACGGAATGAGGGCGGTTAAGTCCTATCGCCAGTTGCAATTCATCCGTGAGCAAGGGTTGGACCGGGGCGTGGCCAGTATTGAGGCCATCCGCCCCTGGATGACCGTTCGGTACGTGAGCGTGGCCTACGCTGTCCCCGAAGAATATATCTTTGCCCAGCTTGATATTTCGTTTAATCGACGCAATAGCAACGATACCCTGGGCCACCTGAACCGTATGTACCAGTTAGGAAAATCAGCCAAAGGCGATTATCCGGTCATTGTGGACACGGTAGCGAATGCAATCCTGGACTATCGCGAAAATCCGGTTGTTACCGGGCTGGACGATATTCGCCCCTGGATGACCATCCGCTACATTGCCAACAGTACCGGCGTGTCGGAGGAATATCTGCTCGAGCAACTTGGCCTTGGCGCAGAAGATGATTATGTCGCCAGGCCCCTGGACCATTTAGCCGACCTTACAGACTACGAAGGCGGACGGCGCGGATTGATAGAAGCGATTAAAGCGGCGTTGGCCCAATACGAGGGAGAACAACAATGACAATTTCTTTATCCGACCTGTCCGACTCCTTGCTGACCTGGGTTATTATTTACGGCCCCTCGATGCTATTTTTGGCCTTACTGTTAGGGGCAGCGGGGCTGCCAGCGCCGGGTACATTTTTGGTCCTGGCAGCGGGCGCGTTTGTCCGGCAGGGCATGCTCGAGCTCTATCCGGCCCTGGCCTCGGCCCTGATTGGGGCAAGCCTGGGGGACTCGATCAGCTATGGGATGGGCCGGTTTGCCCGTGGCCCGATTTTGAAGCGGTTTGGGAATTCTACGACCTGGCAAAAAGCGGAAATGAATCTCCAACAACGGGGCGGTATCGCCGTTTATCTGACCCGCTGGCTGTTAACACCTATTGCGATTCCAACCAATCTGGTGGCCGGTAGCGCCGGTTACCCGTTCTCGAGATTTATCGCCTACGATGTGGCCGGAGAATTGACCTGGCTGCTGCTGTTTGGGGGAGTGGGGTATGCATTTAGCAGCCAGTGGGAGGAAATGAGCCAATTCGTTAGTGATTTTAGCGGTGTGTTAGTTGGGGTGGTTATTCTCTGCGCGGGCATATTCATCATCTTCCGCCGACAACGAGCCATAGCAGCGGTTGCGGAGCGCGCCTGATGGCCTCAGAATGAAATTGGATACTACCTGTGAGTATTTACAAAATGGCAAAAATTATCAAACCCCCGCATCCACTCTATCTTCATCCAAATGACAAATCAGTGTTTCTGGCCGGTTCCATCGAAATGGGCAGGGCCACAAACTGGCAAGCAGCGTTTGAGCAAGCATTTCAGCAGATAGAGGTGGTGCTCTTAAATCCCCGGCGGGAGAAGTGGGACTCAACCTGGGTGCAAAGCATCGAGAACAAACAATTTCGAGAACAAGGCGAGTGGGAACTGGAGGCTCAAGAAAGAGCGGATGTTATCGCCATGTATTTTTCGCCCGCCACGAAATCCCCGATCGCTTTATTGGAACTTGGGCTTTTTGCCAGAAGTGGGAAGTTGATTGTTTGTTGTCCGGATGGCTATTGGCGCAAAGGGAATGTTGACATTGTGTGCAAACGATATGGGGTGCAAACGGTTAGTAGCTTTGGAGGTTTAATAGAAACCGTAAAGAGGAAATTGATGAGCTTTTAGAAATTGATCAGCGGGCCAAACAACAAGTCAAGGAAACGATGTAGTACCGTTTGAGGATATCCGGCGCGATGTATGAAATTGTTTTAACCATTCTATTATTCTGCAAGTCGGATTGGTAGTGATCGAAGCAAACAAGCCGCGCTCCGGCTTGCCTCGCCCCTACGTCACCAACAAATTTAAAGAGGATACATAGGCTAATTCTTCTGGCAAAAGAATTTCAAACCGTTCTCGAATGGCAGCATCGATCTCGGGTGGAATAGGTTGGGGCTGGTAAGTTTCCAGAATTTGCCTGGCTTTTTGCCGGGCCCGTTGCCACATATCCAATTCGCCCCCAAGTTCCCAGTCTCGACGGTGTTGGCGATTACCGGTATGGGGGTAGTAATATTCAGTGTTCATGAGGGCCATGCTCTGCTGGGTGCCCAGGTAATGGCCCTCTCCCCGGCAAACCTGGTCGATCACATCGACCGATAGAGTTTCATCGGTCACTTCGATGCCACGCACCGCCCGCATGATCGATCCGTTAATATCGTCATCGATAACATATTGCTCATAGGCCACCGTCAGCATAGACTCCAGAAAACCGGCCGAGTGATGGATGTAGTTGGCTCCGGCCAGAGCCGCGGCCAGACCGGTGATTCCTTTTTCATAACCGGCCTGAATATCGGGAATCTTGGAGTCGGCCAACCCCGACGAGTTGTACACCGGCAAGTTGTAAAACTGACCCAGTTGAGCCACTGCCGCGTGCATCAAGGCAAATTCTGGAGCCCCGCCGACAAAGTTGCCTGTCCGCAGGTCTGAGACCGAGGGAACATAGCCCAGGATCACCGGTGTACCCGGTTTGACCAATTGGGTATAAGTAAGTCCGGATAGTTCCTCGGCGTTAATCTGCACCAGGGAACCGGCCAGGGCGGCCGGACTGGTGGCCCCTGATTGAGGGGCTGAGGATAGAAACACCGGTATCTCCTGGCGCACCAGTTCGGTGACCACCTCGACCGTCTCGGGGGCGTAGCGCAGGGGGCTGACCGTCCAGCAGGCGGTCAAAGAGACGATCGGACGTTCTCGGAGCGCTTCCTTGCTCCCGGTAATCATGGCCGCCATCTCGATGACATCCTGGGCCGACTTTACATCGAAGCAATTGACCGTGACGTGCTTGGTGGTGTTGGTAGTGGCGGCGTAATAAGTGTTGATATCCAATAACTCGATCGGAATATCGCGGGCCACGCAGGCCCGCAGGTAAAAATGAATGTTGTCGAGCGCGTCAACCAACCGGCCAATCCTGGCCACATCGACCAGGGTAGACTCACGTATCCGTTGGGTGTTCAGATCAAGTACCTGGACTGCCGCGCCGCCGGTGCCCATATAGACCCGCCGACCTTCTAACACCATATCGTGCCTGGGGTCTCGTCCGCACAGGACCACTTTGTTGCGGGCGGTGGCCAGGGCATCCTCGACCATACTGGGTGGAATAAAGACCCGGTTGTGCTCGTCATCAACCCTGGCCCCGGCCTGGCGGAAGATCTCCCGGCATTCCGAGGGCATTACTTGGATGCCGGTACGCTCCAAAACTGCCAGCGAGGCTTCGTGAATGCGCTTCACGTCATCATCTTTGAGGGGTTTGTACCACCCGCCCTCCAGGCCAGGTAGCACGGCATTTGGCTGTTGACGCTCTCGGCGTTTACGGTGTTTTCGCTTTGGGGCCATGCATCTCCCTATTCGTTGTCGGGGATTCCTCGTCGTCTATGCCCTTATGGCATTTGTTACAAGTTAAGCAGGGACAGGATTTGTCAAGTTCTTTACCAACTCAAAAGAAAGTTGTTTACGCTTGCGTTTGGGTTTAAGGATGCCAAGCCATTGAGCGTTGGCGGCCAAGTAAGCCA
>DAOUMU010000351.1:0-6804 GCA_034409055.1 Anaerolineae bacterium | reverse complement strand
CTTGCCCTGTGGGTTCGCTCATTCGCCATTCGCAGGTTCGCCGATTCGCCATTCGCCAGAAATAAAGCGGGGGGTATCTTGCGCAGGAAATGGGGGGTGGTTGGTTAGTTGGCTGGTTGGCCAGTTGGCTGTCGGCCAATCGACCATACCAGATAGCGCCCACTATTAAGCGGCTATCCACCCGCAATTTGGCCTAAAGACCAGGCCGGTGTACAGACACCATTTTAACAGCGAGCATACCATAATTTTATATCACTTTCACAGGCCCAACCAGCCTGAATTAAACAAAACCTCAATAAAAGCCTTACTTGGGCCGTCCGCTTGAATAGCTTTATTAGCCAGCTTTTTGGGGTAAAGCCAACCTTCTTATCTTCAAGCTGACTCTTTCACTTCTTCATCAGCCGCTACTAACTTGCCCTTCGGGAATAATGCTATCAGTCCTCGCAATGCATTATTCACTGCCTCAGCATCAGGAAAATATTCCCTAACGTCCGGCTCTAAAAATATCGCCCCATCTTCAAGGCTGAAATATTGTACCACTACATTTCCATCAGTCTGATGAATTTTGACTGTGTGCCCTTGCCGATAGGCTTGGTAATGTTTACCCCGCACACCACCGCTAAAATCATATTCAGACCGCATATCATCATGCTCTATATTTTCGTTTTCTTCAGGTATTGTTTTGCTCATATCGCTCATATGACCTTTGCTCTGACCTTGTTGCTTTACGACAACTAATCAACCGAATATTTTCACCGCGCTCTGTATAGATAACAACTAAAACCTGTCCTTTTGATGACATCCCAATATCAATATAACGTTCTTCGTCAATAGAGTGGTTAGGGTCAGGAATAGTGATAGATAGGGGGTCATTAAAAACCGTTTTCGCTTCCTCAAAACTGACTTGGTGCTTTTTGAAGTTGGTAGCAGCTTTTTCTTCATCCCATTCAAAGGACAGGGCCATAGTGGTTCAATATACCCCAAACGCAATTTATCTTGAGATATATTTTAGTCGAGTTGATGTTTAATGCCAATTTAGTCAATTATAGACATTCAGACAATGCACAGCACTGTGTGTTTTTGAGCGTAGTCGAGGCTTTAGCCGGTTTTGGCCCGACTCTGACCGGCTGAAGCCTCGACTCCGACCCTGGATCCAAAATCTTTTTCTGAGAAACTATAGCAATTAGTAATTCAATTGGTAGGTTGCAGAGTTGCAGGGTGGCAGGGGGCAGGGGAGGGGGAAGGTTATCTTACGCAACACGCAATATGCAACACGTCTTCTGTCGGCGTCGTTTTTGGGAGGGTCCGGCATTGTGTCGGGCAAGGTTGTTCTGGTCACCGGTTTGTTGTTGTGTTATACTGGATCAATGATGAGACCAAAAAGATTATCACGAACCGTTATATACGAAAATCCCTGGGTGAACCTGTACGTCGATAAGGTTCAATTTCCGGGGGGCCGGATTATTGAACAACACCATATCTTAGATTTTGAAAAAGAAGGCGTGGCCGTGCTGGTGGAAAACGCTCAAGGCCAGCTTCTCTTAATTCACGCCTATCGCTACACCACCGATACGATTGAATGGGAAATTCCGGCCGGGGGGTTGGAAAAAGGGGAGTCGATCTTGGAGACGGCCCGGCGAGAAGTATATGAAGAGTCGGGTTATGAAACCACTCATCACCAATTGATTTACACCTATTGCCCTATGAATGGCATCTCAAACAAGGTGTTTCATGTGGTCCGTTGTCAAGCCGCAGCCAAAACCGGCGATTTTGATAGAAACGAAGTCAAAGAATTTAAGTGGGCTTCAAAACAGGAGGTCCAGGGCATGATTAGCCATAAACTGATCAAAGATGGCTTTTCACTGACCGCTTTACTGTTGTATTTCTTTAATCCTTAATGTGTTACGTGTTACGTGTTGCGAGAGGGTTTTCGGCCAAATACCCAAAAAGCGGGCACAGGTATCCAAAAAACGGGCACAGGTTTAACACGCAGCACGCAACACGCAACACGATTTTGGGAGCATTACCCGCCTGTACCCACAGGGCACAGGCGGGCACAGGTATTTTTCTGGAACTACCTGGGGAGTAGGGAGTAGGCAATATATCACCCTTACTCCCTATTCCTTAACTCCCTGGTCCCCTCTTGGTAAGGGCCTGGCCTGGTAAGGACTTGTCCAGGTTACCGTGAAAATCCCCTTAAGAAGTATTGCAAATGCCCCCAAATTTCTTATAATGAAGGTTAAGAACTCTTTCAGGAGAGATGGCCGATGAATGATCACCAACAATTACCCCTGCTCAAGATTGTGGTGCAGAGTGGTCCTAACCAGGGCCAGGCGTTTGCGGTTAAGGATCGCCCGCTAACCATTGGCCGTGGAGCCAGCAATGACGTTGTCATCTCCCACTTCTCCCTATCGCGGCTGCATGCCAGGGTCAGAGCCACCCCGCACGGCTTTGTGGTTGACGATTTAGGCTCAACCAACGGCACCTTTGTCAATGAAGCCAAAGTCACCGGCTCGGCCCCGTTGCGCCCTGGTGACACTATTCGCCTGGGCACAGTCATTACCCTCAAAGTGGAAGTTGGTCCGGCCGGGGCAGGCGGCCGCCCGGACGAAGACAAAACCCTCGTCCCCCCGGCCGGTTCGGCCAGGGGCGATACAGACCGGACCGTGGTTCCGGAGGCTACGGCAGTACGGCCTCCCCCGTCGGGCCGGGCGGTCCAAACAGTGGTCTCCACGACACCCGTCGTCTCAGTCCAGTCGGGGCAACGAAACCTGGCCGCCTGGCTGTGGATGGTAGTCGCCGTGTTAGTTACCATCCTGATTATCGGCGCAGGGTTGGGCTACCTGTACTATGCCACCACCCCACCCCCTCCACCCCCAACTGAAATTGCCCTGCCCCCCACCCCAACCCCGACCAACACGCCCGAACCGCCCACCTCCACCCCCTCTCCTGAGCCAACGGCCACCCCTGAGCCGATCAAAGTCCCCGGTGTGCCGGCTGCCGTCGCCCAGGAACTGGCAGCGCCGCCGAACGCCACCAACCAGGTTGACCCCTTCTGCCAAACAGAAATCGAGGTGACCGCCGACGAACCGGTGTTCATCCAGTGGGAACGGCCTCTGGCCGAGGCGGATGGGGAAACTGACTACCTGGCCGAATGGCTGGCCTCGGTCCATTACGACATCACCCTGGATGGCCGGCCCATCAGCACCTTCAACTATTATCGGGTAGGCCCCTCGCTGCACTGGTGGCATAACCTGGGCCTCCTGCCGGCCGGCAAACATTATCTCAGAATTCAGTGGTACACCAGCCGCCAGATTTCCAACGGCCTGGATGTGGCCCCGGCTGACGGCCAGGTGGATGTTTTCGGCCCCGGTCCGGCCGGCGAAGGTTTTTGCGAGATCGTGGTCCCCGAACCTATTGCTGCCGCTACCCCCACGCCGGTCCCCACGGCTACCCCTGAGTCTACTCCCACACCGACGCCGACACCCCAGCCGACCAAAGCGCAACAATCTCAAGTCTCTACCAGCCCGGCCCCCCTGGGGGTCTTCCAGGATTTTGAGAGCCAGAGCACCTGGAAGCGAGGGGACCAACCCTACGGTGAATTCACCCGTTCTTCGGCCCAGGCTCATAGCGGCCGCTACGCCGGACAGTTGAGTTACAACTTCCCCACCGCCAATAATGACTACGTGGTCTTCCTGCAAAGCCGGGCCTTAGCCGGACAGCCGAACGCGATCTCGGCCTGGGTGTATGGCGATGGTTCCGGCCATTTTCTCAACATGTGGCTAAAAGACGCCCAGGGCCAAACCTGGGGCATGAGTTTTGGCCAGGTTAAACATACCGGCTGGCAAGAGATGGCCGCCTATATCGATCCCAGCCAACCCTGGCCCAGCGGGCACATTAGCGGCCCAGACAATGGGGTGATCGACTATCCTATCAGTTTTCAGGCCCTGGTGCTGGACGATGGCAACGACGACTACAGCGGGCGGGGCACCATTTACATCGACGATCTGAATAGCCAGGCCGGTGTTGCCGCGCCTACCCCCACCCCCGCCTCGCTGGCGGGGACGACGGTGCCGGGTGGCGGCCAGGTTATCTCCGGGCCAAGTACCAGTGGGGGCTACACCCTGGCCCTTGGTAGGCAACACAAATATGAAGAACCCTGGGGAGCAGCCAGAGGGGATCTCTGTCAAACCTATAACACGGGTAATTGGGACGATACCAATCCTAATTTTCGAGGCTTTAATCTTGAGTTAAGCCTGACCAACGACTCAAATACCTTTGTGGCGGATGGTTGGCTGCCCATCTTCATTACGGCCAGGGGACAGCGGGTTCAAGTTTGTTATCACAGTTACGGAGGAGGGCAAGGAACCGGCGTAGCGCCGGGGGAGACGGGGTATGTGACCTTTTTCAGCCTCGTGCCCAAGGGTGACTACGTACAAACCGTTCAACTAACAGTCAATGGCTATACCCTCCAGATTTGTCTTGATGGCAACGGTGGGTATTGCCGGTAAGGAAAGAACGCTATGAGCCAGCAACTGACCTTAATCATCCAAAACGGTTCCCAGGCTGGTCAAACATTCAAGCTGATCAGTGCCTCCCAGACGATTGGCCGTACCTCGGCCAATCAGATTCATATTGCCGACCCCACTATCTCCAGGCAGCACGCCCGCATCACGGTGCAATCCGACGGTGTCTTTATTCAAGACCTGGACTCTGCCAACGGCACCTTTGTCAACGGCCGGCGCATTACCGGCCTCACCCCCCTTAGGGCGGGAGATACGTTGCAAATCGGCACCACCATCAAACTAAGCGTGAGCCAACCCGGTGCCCCAGAGGCAGTAAGCGACCTGGGAGCAACCTACATCCCAGGGCCGGGGGCAGACAGTCCGGCCGTCGTCTCTGCCTTCAGCCTGGTTGTCCAGCAGGGTCCGCAACCGGGCCAGACCTTTCCCCTGGTCGATGGCACGCAGACGATTGGCCGCGCGCCCGGCAATGAAATTCATATCGCCGAACCGACCATCTCCAAGCAGCACGCCCGTCTGACCGTGCAGTCAAACGGAGTCTTTGTGCAGGACCTGGGCTCTGCCAACGGCACCTTCGTCAACGGCCAGCGCATTACCAACGCCACCCCCCTCAAGGCCGGAGACACGCTACAAATAGGCTCTTCGGTCGTGCTGGGGGTGAAGGGGCCGGGCCTGGCCGTCCCGGTTCCGGCCACCGCCCCCCCCGTCGTGGTTGTACCTCCCACCCGTGGGGCAGGACTGGGCTGGCTTATGGCCGTCGTGGCCCTGGTGGTCATTATTGCCCTGGCAGCAGCCGCCTGGGTGGTGTGGCAATCAGTCCAACCCGCCGCCGAGCAAACCGATACGGTTGTCTCCTCCCCGACCGTCGAGCCAACCGCCACCACGACTGAGGAACCGACCGCCACCCCCCTACCCCAGGTAATGATAGATTTCAGCGTCGATAAAACCACTCTCCAGTTGGGCCAGTGCGCTACTCTGCGCTGGCGGGTGGAGAATGCCAAGGAGGTCCGCCTCGATGGCGAAAGCGTCCCCCCTGATAGCAGCCGCAAGGTTTGTCCCCAGGAACCGACCAAAACCTATCGGTTGACGGCCCTGTCGCTTGACGGCGAAACCGAGGAACAAGCCATCGCCCTGACCGTGCCGCCCACGCCCCTCCCTCCGCCCGACCTGGAGATTGAGTTTACCGCCGACCAGACCAGTGTCACCTTTGGCCAATGCACCACCTTGCGCTGGCGGGTGGAAAATGCCCAGGAAGTCCGCCTGGCCGGCGATAAAGTCGGGGCCACCGGCTCAGAGCGAGTCTGTCCCACAGAACCGGACAACATCTACAAACTGGTGGTTCAACCGCTGGAGGGGGCCAGCCTGGAGCAAATCGTCACCATCACCGTGCCGCCCACCCCTATGCCCACGCCCACGGCCACGCCTACCCTTGTACCCACCGCCACCCCTGTACCCCAACAACCGCGCACGCCGGTCATTGATAAATTTATTGCCGACCAATACAGCCTGAACCAGGGCAGTTGTACCTCCCTGCGCTGGACGGTCAGAAACGCCCAGACGGTTCAGTTGAGTGGGGGGGAAATCGGTAATCAGAACGTCGGTAATCAGGGCGCTCGCCAGGTCTGCCCGCCAGCGGCCAGCACCACCTACAATCTGGTGGCCACCGGTTCTGGCGGTAGTGACCAAAGGTCGATCACCATCAACACCTCTGCTCCAGGCGGTCAAGCCGGGCCAACACCGGGTATTGGTGGTGGCGGGACTTACGTCCTGACCGTCGGCAAACACATTTACGAACCCTGGGGGGCTCCCAGAGGGGATATCTGCCGGGCCTATAATAACCATGACTTTGACGATAAAATCCATATGAAGGGCCTGAATATCGAGTTATTCCTGACCAATAACTCAACCATTCCGGTGGCCGATGGCTGGGTTCCGATCTTCATTACGGCCAAAGGCAAACGGGTCAAGGCCTGTTACCACTACTATGCTGGCACCGGTCCCCAGCCAGGCACGACCAGCAGCGTTACTTTCTTCACCATCGTTGAGCCAGACGATTACGTCCGGGTGCTCCAGCTCAACGTCAACGGTCAATTCGTTCAGATTTGTCTTGATCCCTCTGGTGCTCAGAGTTCGTGTTGATTAGTTTGACAATGTTATATCAAGTTACGTAGGACGGACTTTCTAGCCTGTCCTACTCTGGACAGACTCAGTAGATCCAATTTTCAAGCTCGGAGCGGACCAGTGCGAAGACCTGTGCAGCTCCGCTGCCTCCCCGGGGGGC
>DAOUMU010000350.1:0-7006 GCA_034409055.1 Anaerolineae bacterium | reverse complement strand
CGGTACGCCTCCGGAAAATCAGAACTGCGATCAAAAACCACGTGGTCGGGGGCGTAAATCCAGGCATCGCCGTGCTCCAATAAGTGGACCGGGTCAATGAAACGGGTAAATATTTCTTGCTCGAACTCAGCCACCTCGGTCCGGCCATGCCTCTCCGTTTCGTGCTTAACGTAGTTTTCTACGCTGCGGGCCATAGCCCGTACAATTTCCAACTGGGTCTGCTGATAGGCAGCCATCGTGGTTTGGCTCAAGAGTTGGATTTGGCGCAACATCAAGACCCAACTCAGGGCTATCAGTAAAATCACCGCGCTGACCAGGATAGCGTTCTGACCGCGCTGACTGCGTGCTGAAAAGATCGATTCTGCCTGCATATGAAAAATAAAAAACTCCCAATTACGTTAATGCTTCACCGCAAATTTC
Organism: Anaerolineae bacterium; assembly: GCA_034409055.1. Lineage (GTDB taxonomy): Bacteria > Chloroflexota > Anaerolineae > 4572-78 > J111 > DAOUMU01. Next base: position 6,586 of record DAOUMU010000350.1, on the reverse strand, counting down.
ACGAAAGCCACAAGCGATACATTTATTGGGCTGCTGATGGTTGCGGTTCACATTCTCAACCAGGCGAGCCTGGCCTATGTCGGCCAGTGTGTCAAGCAACTCACGTCGCAATTCCTGGGTAAAGTCAACTTCGTAGAGGGCATCCCTATATTTTAAGAGGCCGTGGGGTGGGGTACGCCCGGTGGTTTCTTCGACCAACAGGCAATAGGCGGCCAGTTGCAACAAGTGGCCCAGGTAAGGTACATAGGGGGTAGAGGTTGATTTTAGTTCAACGGGGACCACCTTCTCTTTGGTTTCGACCAGATAATCTGGTTTGCCAACCAAATTGTAGGTGGCGGAATAGAGGGGCGCGTCGTTGAGTCGCCAATCCTGGCTGGGAATGTCAACATAAATCAGCCGTCCCTGGGGTAAACCACTTTCCCGGCGTAAAGTGGTCGAGCGGCCAAGTGAAAACCAACCAAAAAGAACCAAGATTAAAGCCAGCCCAAAGAGCCAGAGCATAGCCCAACCAAAGCGATAATGAACAAGAGGCCACCACTACCAAGTAAAAACCAGCCAACCCGACGCCAATGCCAAGCAGCTTGAACCTGACCTCCGTGACGACGATGGATTTGTTTACCCCGGGCCAGGCTGGTTTGATTTTTTGAGGGCAAGCCTTTGACGGTACCCAGCCACCAGGCGCGATGGCAAAAGCTGTACTGAGCTAACTCGCTAGCCTGAATCGAAGGCTGACTATTCGGGACGGAAGTAGTTTTGCCATAAACAGCCATTGTAATCGTAAGACCTACCCTGGAGATTCGCTCATACCAATGCGTTGTTCAAATTCGTGCAAGGCCGCTTTCATAGCTTCTTGACGAACGGCTGTGGTGACATCGCCCCGGGTCCGTTCCAGCACCCCCCGAACCATATCCGTGGTCCGCCGCAGCCCATTGGTGATGGCGCTGGGAAAATCAACGGTGACCAGGACACTGTAAATGTCGTCCATATTGCCCAGGATTCGTTCCGCCTGGGGTACATCACCTCGCCGGAGGGCATCCAGGGCAAAACGACGTAGCTCGCCAGCGGCCTCGGCCAATCCGTTGAGATAGGCTGCATATTCTACCTCCAACATTTCCGGCGTGGGCAAAGATTCTTCCAAAATAATAGCCCGGGTGATGTAAGCTTCGGCCAGTTCCTTCAGAGCATCTTGGGTATAACCGGCATAGTAGACGTCTGGATATTCTTGGGCCTCGGCCACCATTTCAGCCGCGGTTTCACGAGCGATTTGCAATAAGGCTTGCGCTTCCTTGTCGTTGCCCCGATGGGTAGCTCGAATAGAGTTGGCGCAATGACGAATGAGCGTACGAGAGCGACTGAGCGTACGATCACGGACCCCACTTTTTGTCTCAAAGGCCTGGTTAATTCTATCGATAATAGCTTGTAACTCTGTACTCAAATACAAATCTCCTTTCACGTTCGTTTATTTGGTGAAGCCCCGGTCACGATCGAGCCTAATATTCTGATCAGATGTTTTGATTTCCCCGTATTTTTCTTCAAATTTGGCAATATTATCGGCCAACGCCCGGTGAAGCAGCTTGGCGTTCATCGGAGTCATAATAATGCGAGCGTAGATTTTGGCTTTAGGCGTGTTGGGCATCATGCGAGCAAAGTCCAAAATCATCTCGGAAGGGGAATGGCTAATCAAGGTAACGTTGGTGTAAATGACTTCCAAATCTGCTGGCAATTCGATATTAATGCGCGTAGGCCGCTGGTCAATCGGGTTGGTCATCGTCAACTCCTTAAAATCCCTGTAACTGGCTAAAATCTGCATATCCCCTGGTCAAATCCCGAATATCTTGGAGCAGGGCCAGCCGATTTTGCCTGACCGTTTCCTCTTCGGCCATGACCAGAACCTCGTCAAAGAAGGTGTTAATGGACGTAACCAGAATCTCACGCAAAGCGGTTATCACCGTGGCCATAGTCGAAGCAGGGGTCAAGCTGGCCCGAGCCTGTTGGTAGGCCGTGTACAACGCTTCTTCAGCCGGCTCGGTGAAGCGATCAGGCTGCACGGTGTAGCGATCTTCAACACCCCGGACAATACGCACGCAGCGGGCGTAAGCATTCAGGGTATCCTCCCAATCGTCGCGGGTGACTGCTGCGGCTAAATCTTTGGCCGCCATCAGGGCCAGCCAGGGGTTGTTACCCCGCTCGGCCAGCACGGCCTGGACCACATCGTGGGGTAGGTCGTATTCTTCCCTCAAAACACCTTCCAGCCGTCGCTTGATAAACTCCTCGGTTTCGGCCAGCGATTCTGCCGACACTTCCACCGGCATCAACCTGGCCGCCATTTGCAAACCTGCCGCCAGGCTGAAATTCGTTTCGGTTTCCAGTAAATTGGTCACCAGCGACAGGGCGTCCCGGCGCAGGGCAAAAGGATCGGCAGAACTGGTGGGAGCTTTGCCCACGGCGAATAGGCCGCACAGGCTGTCCAGCCGGTTGGCCAGGTTGAGGACCAGACCGGGCCGGCTGAGAGAGTGGCCGGGCAGGGCGGCGTGGGGGTAGTAATGCTCGACAATGGCTGCGGCCACCGTTTCCGGTTCGCCGGAGATTTTGGCATACTCGTAGCCCATAATCCCCTGGAGGCTGGTCAACTCGACCACCATCTGGGTGGCGAGGTCGGCCTTGCACAGGTGAGCAGCCCGTTCAACGGTTTTTAGCTCGGCCGCGGAGAGTTGCAGCCGTTCGCCAATTTGCGGGGCCAACGTTTCCAGCCGCTTGCTCTTATCCAGCATCGAGCCAAGCTGCTCCTGGAAAGTGAGTGTATCCAGCCTGGGCAGAAATTCTTCCAGTTTCCTCTCGGTATCGGTCTTGAAGAAATAGTCGGCGTCGGCGTAGCGCGCTCGTAGTACCCCCTCATTACCCCGGCGCACGATGTCGAGATGGTCAGTGCCGCCGTTGCGCACGGCAATAAAGTAGGGCAATAGGGGCAAGTTGGCAGCTTGCCCTACCAGGGGGAAGTAGCGCTGGTGCTTTTTCATCACCGTAATTAGCACCGGCTGGGGCAGGTTGAGATATTTTTCCTCAAAGCTGCCCAAAAAGGCGGTCGGCTGCTCGACCAGGTGGGTCACTTCTTCCAGCAGGGCCGGGTCATCCGGCACCCGGCCGCCGACTTCGGCGGCGATACGATCAAGCTGCCGTTTGATTTCGGTCCGGCGGGCATCGTGGTCAACTATGAGCCGGTTGGTTTCCATAACCGCCAGGTAGTCGGCCGCGCTCCTGATTTCTATGTCCGGCGAGCCTTCCGGCCGCAGGCCCCGCGTAACACGTCCGCTGGCCAGCCCGGCGTACTCAAAGGGCACCACCTCCTCACCGAACAGAGCCACCAGCCAGCGAATGGGACGGCTGTAGGTCGTTTTAGTCACTTGCTCGCCTACCTGGGCCGAGGCCAGCCAGCGCATCGATTTACCAAAAGAGATACTACGGATGAAATCGGGCAGGGCGGTGGCCAATACCTCGGCGACGGGACACCCCTTAGTGCGCACAATGGCCACCACGTATTGGCCTCCCTCCATATCACGCACCTCCAGAGCCGATACGTCCACCCCCTTGCTGCGGGCAAAGCCCTGAGCTGCCTTGGTGGGCTGGCCATCAGCGTCAAAGGCGATCTTGGCCGAGGGACCACGCACAATTTCTTCCTGATCGGCCTGATACGGGGCCAGGTTGTTCACCAAAATCGCCAGGCGGCGAGGTGTACCCACTACCTGGATGTCGCCGTGACTCAGACGCAAATCTTTAAAGAGTTTTGGAGCGGCCTCTTTCAAGTAGGCCAGCGCATCGGTCACATCATGAGAGGGAAGTTCCTCGGAACCAAGCTCCAGCAAGAAAGTTTGCGGAGATTGAGCCGCTTCGCTACTGCTAACTGATGACTGATAACTGACAACTGGCCTTTCCGGCATGTATTTCATCAACGGAAACCCAAGCTCCTTGCGCTGAGCCACAAAGGCTTTGGCCACTTGATGGGAGAGACGGCGCATCCGGCCAAAGTAACCGGCTCGCTCTGTGACGCCGATGGCCCCCCGGGTATCCAGAATGTTAAAAGTATGGGAACATTTGAGTACGTAATCATAGGCCGGGATGACCAGGCCACCCTCTAGACAGCGCTTACATTCCCGTTCGTAAAAATTGTAGGCTTCGACCAGGGCGTCAACGTCGGCCGCGTTAAAGTTGTATTCGCAATACTCGATTTCCTGGCGCAGTAGAATATCGCCGTAGGTTTGACGACCGTCCCAGTCAATCTCCCAGACGCTATCCACGTTTTGCAGATACATAGCGATCCGTTCCAACCCATAGGTCAGTTCCACCGGCACGGGGTCAAGCGTCAGCCCCCCGGCCTGCTGGAAATAGGTGTACTGGCTGATTTCCATGCCGTCCAGCCACACTTCCCAACCCAGGCCCCAGGCCCCCAGGGCGGGACTTTCCCAGTTATCTTCCACAAAACGAATGTCGTGCTCCTCCCGCTTGAGGCCGATGGCGTACAGGCTGCCCAGGTACAACTCCTGGGGATTGTCGGGGTCCGGCTGGATGATGACCTGGAACTGGGTGTGCATCTGCATACGGTTGGGGTTGTCGCCAAAACGGCCATCGTCGGGCCGGAAAGAGGGCTCCACGTAAGCGATATGCCACGGTTCCGGTCCCAGCACCCGGAGGGTAGTGCCGGGATTGGCCGTGCCCGCTCCGACCGCTTCGTGCCAGGGCTGCCAGACCAGATAGCTATGGTCGGCCCAGTATTCTTGGAGTTTCATGATGATTTGTTGGAAGTTGAGTGGTTTGGCCATTGTTGCCTCGATAATTTGGTTTTTTGGCTTAGATTTTGGTGTAAAAGAGGATTTTTACTTTTTAAGGCAGCAATAATAACATTGGTGTCAAAAACTGCGCGAAAAGTGGACATTATAAACTCAAGTTACTGCCAAGATAATTGTACCATACTCCTATTTACCCAATAATACAAAATTTAGAACACATCTGTGTCCTAATACTATGTGCAAAGACAGCGGAAGCAGATTTTGAGTGATCCTTCACCTCCCTTGCGTCCCACGTTTTAACTTTCTGATAAAATCCACACTCTTCAACTGCCGTTCCAGCAAGAAAGTGATGTAACCCAGTAACAACGCTTCAACCTGCTGGCGGGTGGTGGGGGTGAGGCGCAGATTGGCTACCCTTTCCCATGGTTCGGTTTGCAAAAAACGGAGCACTTTGAGCACCGGGAGGGGCAGGGGCTCGGCGTTCGGGCGCGCCTGGCCGTGTTCCGGGCAGAGTACGCCCCCATCAACGAAGTGAAAATAATTTTCTACCGGCTGTAGCGCCTCTTCACAGGCCACACAGAAATGGAGCTGGGGCTGAAAGCCGGTCAGGCTGAGCAGATGCAGCTCAAAATAGCGCAGGGTGATGAAAGAATCATCCACATGGCTCAGCCGGGCCAGGGTCAGAGCTAACAGTTCAAATAAGGGGCGGTTGGTATCGTGCTCTTCCATAAAGCGATCGACCAGTTCGGCCAGGTAATAAGCATAGCTGGTTGTGTCTAAATCTTCCCGTAAATGACGGTAAGGTTCGACAATTTCGGCCTGGGAAATGATGTCCCAGGTGCGGCCACGGGCTACCAGCATATCCGTCAGCATAAATAGCTCCACGTGGCCGGCCTTACGGCTGGTGATTTTACGCACACCCTTGGCCAACAGGCGCAATTTGCCCCGATCCGGGGTAAAAACCGTCAGCAGACGATCCGCTTCGCCAAAATCGGTGCGGCGTAGAATGATGGCATCGGTGCGGTAGAGGCGTTCTTCGGTGCTCATAAGGGCAATTATACTATTAGCAAACGAAATCTGCGAATGTATAAAGAAGACCTCGCTGGTTTCGCAAACCGGCGAGGTCTTCTTTAATTGACCCTTACGGTACACCCTACTTGAGGATGAGCGGCAAGGAAGTGAGAATTTCCGGAAGAACCACTATTTTCTAACCAACCCCACAATGAACAATAAAATCACCGCCCCAATAAAGGCAGTGATGAGTGAACCGATTAAGCCACCTGAGGAAAACCCCAGGAACCCAAACAAGAAGCCGCCTAATAAAGCCCCAATACAGCCCACGATAATATTGCCTATCAGGCCAAACCCTTTCCCTTTCATCACCTGGCCGGCCAGCCACCCAGCTACGGCCCCAATAATGAGAAACCAAACAATGTTCATAAATTTACTCCTTTCTGGCTAATGATGGCCCTGCGGTCAATCTCTCAGACCGGACCGGTTTTATTACCTACAATTATCCTAAACCCTAAACTGGGCATCCAACCATGCTAAAATCTCCTGGGCAAATAGAGGAAAGACGACCAGACCCTTCTGAAAATTGTCAAACACCTGATCGGTATCAATACCAAGATAACCATGCACCAAGATGTTACGAAATCCCCCCAGGCCCTTTATCTGTTGATATAGCTTTAAAGAAAAAGATTTTGACTTTGGCAGAGTAAAATAATTTGAGTTATACCACATCTTGTATCTGTCACAATTATGAAGCCCAATATGTAGTATGTAGCGCAACTATTCTGTTATGT
>DAOUMU010000349.1:0-31964 GCA_034409055.1 Anaerolineae bacterium | reverse complement strand
TGTCAAAGGGAGTGGGTTCTGCCATTAGTTTCCTCCAGTAAAGAATTATCAGAGTAAACCAATCATTTTACTTTTCACTTTCTTTTTGTCAACCCTTTCCTTGACATAACTTATGCGATTGCCCTGACTACAGTCCAGGTTCTGTTGACATTTCACTGGGTTAGTCCAAAAACGCCCCTTCGATACGGCATTCGCTGCGCTCAGCCTACTCAGGGTGCGTTTTTGGGCCGATTTCGCATGCTGAGTGCCTTTGTAGGCGTATCGAAGCGTGCGAAATCGGCAAATGTCAACAGAACCTAGTACAGGAACATCGGCTTCTGATTGACGTGACGCACCTTAGGCCGGTATGCCTCCACGTCATACAACTCATCCACATCGACCCGTTTGACTCCCTGGGAGAGGATATTGGCCGGCACGTCGGTGTATTTGCCATCTCTTAGAGCCACCATCCGACCAAACTTCTCTTCCTGGATCAGGTCCATGGCCATATTGGCGAAATTGAAACCAACCATCAAATCAACCGAGTCGGGAGCACCGGAGCGCATGAGATAGGCTACCTGCTGGTACATAATTTTATGACCGGTAATGCGATTCAAAGCATCGCCGGTGATAGCGCCGACTCCCCCCAGCTTTTTGTGGCCGTAAGCATCTGCCTGGCCATACTCAATAATCTTCCCGCCGATCATGGTGGCCCCTTCAGAAATGGTCATAATGGCGTAGTTACTGGGATTATCCCTTTTATCTTGCATAAGCAAGGTGCCCAGTTTTTCGGGATCAAAGGGGACTTCAGAAATAATGGCCCGGTCCACACCGGCCAGGTAAGCTGAGATGAGGGAGGTTTCGCCCGAGTTGCGGCCAAAGAGTTCAATAATGCCAATACGTTCGTGGGAACCAACGTTGGTCCGTATATTATGGATAAAGTTGACACTGCGCGTGACGGCCGTGGAGAAGCCGATACAGTAGTCTGTACCGTAGACATCATTATCCATTGTCTTCGGAATGGCCACGATGGGGAAGTCTTCCGTATGCAGACGATGACCGTAACCCAGGGTATCATCCCCCCCAATGGGGATTAGAACATCAACTCCCAACAGTTCCAGATTCTTGAGAATATGGGGGGTAAAATCTCGAACATCGTCCGCCTCCGGATGCCAATCCGGTTCTCGCAGGAACTCCGGCACATCAGCCGCTTGGGTCGCACTGGGGTTGGTGCGGGAGGAGTGGAGAAATGTCCCCCCGGTCCGGTCTACGGTGCGGACCACTTGCTTGTCCAGAGGATACAACCACTTTTTGGCACTGGCTTCATCCTCTGGATTGTAATTTAACAACCCGGCCCAGCCCCGGCGAATGCCAAGCACCGTGTGGCCTTCTTCGATAGCTCGATTGACCACGGCTTTAATACAAGGATTCAAGCCCGGCACGTCACCACCACCGGTTAGAATACCAATTTTCATTGTATAACACCTCCTTTATCCCTTGGTAGAATTGTATTTTGGTATCTCTCAATAATTTGGGGTAGGGTAGGGGCGAGGCAACTCGGAGCATAGTTTGTTTTGCTTCGATACCCTCAATCCGAGTTGCCTCGCCCCTACTTTTTGAGAAGATACTTGTATTTTTCACTAAAAAAGGAGGCCCCCAGCCTTGGCAGGTCTCCTTTTTGCTGAAACTTTGTCGCGGAAACTGGGGAAGACGCCTGTTTTGGTACGGCTTACCCCACTTCCATTGTGGGTCTTAACTTATGTTCATTACCCGACATTGCAAACCAGAAATCTGGTTTCTCTATCCGTGTCGGGTAGTCAGTATTCAATAGACTCAGTAGATCCAATTTTCAAGCTCGGAGCGGACCATAGTCCGCGTTTTGGCCGCTGGACTGTCCCACGGGGAGGCAGCGGAGCTGCACAGGTCTTCGCACTGGTCCAGCTAGAGCAAATTTGGATCTACTGAGACTCTAATTATGTCGAATGGACACCCAGTATAGGTCAACACAAATAATCTGTCAATATAACCTCAACAACCTCACCTACTTATCGGCCGGCATCCCTATCCCACCGCTGACCATAGGCCAACCACCAAAAATCTAGGACAAACCCTCAACCGACCCGTACGGCTGTGGCTCCCAGCAGTTGAGTCAGTTGCTGCCTCAAACCGGCTGTATCACGCGTGGTTTGGTTGGGAAAGTCTATCCGAATCTTTTTATTGCCTTTGGGCAGGTAAAAGCTAAAATGGTCTTCCCCCGGGGTTTGGATGAGTAAGTTGTACACCGTCTTTAAACGATGTTTATCCTGGGTTAAATTGCCCGTACAAGGGATGGTAATGTGTAACCAGCGAGGTATCGGGGCGGGTTCAACCGGGCCTGGTTCCGCTTGAGGTTGGCTCTGCAGTTGCGGTGAGGGAGGAGGTGGGGCCACCTCAGTCGCAGTTGATTGACCGTTGTCCCCATAAATTTCCTTGACCATATGGCCATACCCGTTCTGCTTTTCCGGTGATGGCGAGGGGGTGGGTTCAGCTTGAAAGAGAGAGGGCGAAGAGACCGGTACAGAGGAGACCTCACCGACGGCACCGTAGTTGGTAATTTCATTGGTAATAGTATCGGCCAGCACCTTTGGCGTGTGTCCCTGGGCATCCACCTTGCCCCGGACAACAATCAAATTGCCTTCCACCAACAACTGGCTATGAGCAGTATAGGCGCGGGGAAAGACCACAATCTCACAAGTGGTCTGGATGTCCTCGATCTCGACAAAGGCCATCGGGTCACCTTTTTTGGTTTGATGATGACGGACTGTATTGATCATACCGGCCACGATCACCTGTTGGCCGTGCCTCATGTCATCTAGCTCACCTGGCATAGCCGTATTCGCGGCTTTGATAGCCGGCAGATACCTTTGAATGGGATGATCCGATAAGTAGGTGCCAACCAGTTCCTTCTCCCAGCTCAGCATTTCTCGCTGGTTGACCGGCTCCATATGATCAGGTTCGGGATAGAGAACCGAGCCGGTTTGGGGTACGTCGAAACCGCCCACATCGAACATGCTGATCTGACCCGCCGCCGACGCCTTGTGGGTCGAGCTGGACAGATTGATCATACGGTCGATGATGGCCAGGAGATGATGACGCGGGGCAAATTCATCCAGGGCCCCGACTTTGATCAGGCTCTCCAGGGCTCGACGACCGACCTGGCGTAAGTCAACCCGGTTGCAAAAGTCATCGATATCGGTGAAAGGATCGCCGGCCTGGCGCGCATCGGCGATCTGCTGGATGGGACCCTCGCCCACGTTTTTGATCGCACTCAGGCTGAAGCGGACGACCGAGCCTTTGTCCGGGTGCTCTTCAATCACAAACTCAATGCCGCCGTGATTGACGTTGGGTGGCAGCACCTCGATGCCCATGGCTCGACATTCGCCCACCAGCATGCCCACTTTTTCGGTGTTGCCCCGTTCTACGGTCAGCAGGGCGGTCATATACTCAATCGGATAATGGGCTTTGAGATAGGCGGTTTGACATGTCACCAGGGCGTAATCGGCAGCGTGAGCCTTGTTGAAGCCGTAGCGGGCGAAGAATTCGATATCGCCGTAGATGGCCTCGGCAATGGCTTTGTCGATACCGTTGGTCACGGCCCCTTCAATAAATTTGGAGCGGTGTTCCTCGATCTTGGCCTTGATTTTCTTGCCCACGGCTTTGCGAATCTGGTCTGCTTCGCCGGGGGCGTAACCGGCCAGTTGAGAAGCAATCTGGATAATCTGCTCCTGGTAGACGATGATGCCGTAGGTTTCGCTGAGAATCGGTTCCAGTTTGGGGTGCTTGTACTCGACCGGTTCCTGGCCATGCATGCGGGCGATGTAGGTGGGAATGTATTCCATCGGGCCGGGGCGGAAGAGAGAAATAGCGGCCACAATATGCTCAAATTTAGTCGGCTTCATCTCGGTCAGCACCCGGCGCATCCCGTTCCCTTCCACTTGAAACACGCCGGTCACGTCGCCACTGGCCAGGAGTTCAAAGGCTTTGTCAGGGGGAGGGAAGTCGGGCAGGTCTTTGAAGGCTTCCGGATTGTCCATCGGCAAGTTTTCCAGGGTGAACTTCAGGCCGTGTCGCTCTTTGATTAACTCGGCCGCTTTGCGCATGATGGTCAGCGTGGATAGTCCCAGAAAATCGACCTTGAGCAGACCAATCGACTCACAAATGGGGAATTCAAATTGGGTCACGGCCTCGGTAATCACCGAGCCCTGAGCGCGCATGACCGGCACGTACTCGGTCAAAGGCTCGTCGGTGATAACAACGGCGGCGGCGTGAACCGAGGCGTGCCGGGCGACCCCCTCTAAATTACGGGCATAGTCAATCAACTCCCGTACGTGGTCGACATTCTCATACTGGCCTTTGAGTTCCGAGGCGAAGAACTCATGCTCCGGGGTGAGGGCATCGTTGATGGTGACCGGTTTACCGGGGATGGCCGTAATCTGCTTGGCCAGTCCATCCACCTCGGCCAGGGGAATGTCCATGGCCCGGCCTACGTCGCGGATGGCCGCCCGGGCTTTCATCCGGCCAAAGGAAACAATTTGGGCCACCCGCTTGTCGCCGTATCGTTTCCGGGTATATTCGATCATCTTTTCACGCCGGTCGTCCGGATAATCCAGATCAAAATCAGGCATGGAGACCCGGCCGGGATTGAGAAATCGCTCAAAAATGAGGTTGTGTCTCAGGGGGTCAATCAGGGTAATGCCAATGGCATAAGCCACAATGGAGCCAGCCCCAGAACCGCGCACGTTCCACCAAATATTCTGCTCACGGGCGTACCGGCACAAATCCCAGACAATCAGGTAGTAAACGTCGAAGCCCATATTGTTGATGATCTTGAGTTCATGCTCTTTTCGGGCTTGCACTTCAGGGGAATTGGCCCGGTCGCCGTATTTTTCTTGCAGCCCCTTATCCGTCAGGTAGCGTAAAAAACCGGCATAGTCTTTCTTCTCTTGGAAATGGGTCGGCATAACCTCAACCGGTTGGTCCGGCAGATTGGGTAAATGGAAGCTATGATCTTCCAGGTTAACCTCACACAATTCGGCAATTTTGAGGGAATTGGTGAAGGCACTCTCCGGCAAATCGGCCAGGGGCCGGAAGACCGCTCGCAACTCCTCCAGGCTTTTCAGGTAATAGCTGTTGTCTGACAGGCGCAGCCGCTTGGGCTGGTTAATCAGCGATGACGTTTGCACACAGAGCAGGGTATCGTGAGCCCTGGCATCGGCCTCGGTCACGTAATGCACGTCGTTGGTCACCAACAGGTCCAGCTTATGCTGTTTGGCCCACTCAAATAAGATTTTATTGATGCGGGTCAATTCGGGGATGTTATGCTCTTGCAATTCGATAAAGAAGCGCTCCCGGCCAAAAACCTCCAGGTACCAGCGTAATCGTTCCAGGGCCTTATCCTCTTGCGGTGGGCGGCCTTCGGAACCGTTCAAGAGCCAGGGGATTTCGGCTGCCATGCAGCCGGTGGTACAGATGAGGCCCTCGGCGTGGGCAGCCAGGTAGTCGGCGTCAATACGGGGCCTGTAATAGTAGCCCTGCAGTTGAGCGTCGCTGCAAATTTTGAGCAGGTTTTTGTAGCCGGTCATATTTTGGGCCAGCAGGAGTAAATGGTGGCGCACCTTATCTTTATTGGAGTCCCGGTCCTGCATGGTGCGCCCGTAGGGGGTCAGGTAGGCTTCTACGCCAATAATGGGCTTAATACCTGCTTTTTTGCAGTTGCGAAAAAACTCAATCGCGCCGTGCATAACGCCGTGGTCGGTCAAGGCCAGGGCCGGTTGCCCCAACCGGGCTGCTTCCCTGGCCAGGGCCGCCGTACGTCCCAGCCCGTCGAGCAGGGAATATTCGCTATGAACGTGAAGATGGACAAAGTCTGATGACATGAGTGCCTCTTTATCAGAGATTAACGATGCAAGTAGCTTATGATTTCAAGTTCTAAAACGTGAAACGTAAAACGTGATGCGTGGTACGTGGTGCGTGAAAAACTTACGTTTCACATTTCACAAATTACGGTTGGTTGTAGATTGACAGAGGAGATAACCCCGTGAGATTTCCAGTAGGGATGCCAGAATACTACTATATATGGGTATTTTCTGTATATGTGGCCCTACATCTCGTGGTGAAAACTACAGAACAAATGTTCACTACGCTATCTTTTATTATACCACATTTTGAGCTTTATGGGTTATACTTTCATGGGGTTATTGGGCTATTTGGAAAAATTTTAAGGTAAGTGGTTTATTTTTATATTGTATGCCCCTATCAATTCGGGGCGAACGCTGTATCATTTCTTAATCAGTTTGTAACTACGAATGACTTGATTCTGTGGTATCATCAACATTGAGAGTGACTCATTGTTGGTTGAGCCTGGAAAAATTTCTCCAATGACTTGGAACACAACTGAGAAAAATCTTGGGACGTTACCATTTCTAAAATTTAAAGCGGGGTGGGAAATTGCCCGTTCGGGGTTGATTTGGCTTTGTTTTGGCCTGACCATCGCCCTGACTTTTCTAACCTCCCTGTTCTTCATCCATTGGTTGTGGACCTGGGTGTTTAGTAAGGGCGAAAGCAGCGTTATTGTCTTTTTCTCTACCCTGTTGACATTACTACTGTTGTCTTCTCTCCGTGGTTGGGCGCAGCGCTTTATTGATTATCTGTTTTTCCCAGATACAGTCGGTTTTATAGAGAAAATTGACGCAGCTTGCCGGGCATTAACTGAAATTAACACCCGTACGGACTTACAGCAGTTTCTTACGGAAAAGCTCCCGGTCGAATTGCAGGTTGAGAGCATCACTTTACACGAAAATCCTACTCCAGACGTAACTGCCTCATTGACCCTGCCTCTGGAAATGGGTAGTCATTCTCTGGGGTTCTTAACGATTGGCCCAAAGTACTCTAACCGCTCTTTTAGTTATGAGGAAAGGGCAGCTATCAAACAGCTCCAAGAGCAAATATCGCTGGTACTGTCTGGCATACAGTTAACAGAAGCCCAAGAGAAGGCCGAGAAAACTGACCAATTGAAAAGTAATTTTCTAACCAACATTTCTCATGCCCTGACAACGCCGCTTAACGGAGTTATCAATGCCACGGGCCTGGTAGCTGATGGCATGTTGGGCCCTGTGACCGAAGAACAGGTGGAATATCTGGATCAGGCTGTCAATGGGTCAGAATATTTGATGAACTTATTGAATGATATTTTGGATATTACCAAAATTGAAACCGGCCAACTTACCCTTCGGCTTGAAGTGATGGATTTGCGGGAGGTGATCGAAGATACCTTGCCTATAGCCAGGGGTATGCTTCAAAATAAGCCGGTTAAATTGGCAGTAGATATTGCTGATGACCTGCCCTCTTTAACTGCAGACCGTCTGAGAATACGCCAAGTTCTGCTTAACCTGCTCTCAAACGCTGTGAAATTTACCGGAAAAGGCTTTATTTGGATCAGAGCCTGGCGTGAAGGCAATCTGGTTTTAGTCAGTGTGCAAGATACCGGTATCGGTATAGCTCAAGAGAATCTGCCCCTCATTTTTGAGGATTATCAACAGGTATTAACTCAAAGTAACAAGCCCAGATTGTCTGAACGTCGTCGCCATTTGGGGACAGGTTTGGGGATGCCAATTAGCCGGGCGTTGGTGGAATTACATGGCGGGCGTATTAAGGTGGAGAGTGAAGTGGATCGAGGTTCTGTTTTTACTTTTACCTTGCCCCTCTCATCTCAAGAGACAGAAAGTGAGCCCGGACATCTACCCATTGTTAGTAATAAGAAAATCATGCAGGCACATTTCGATGCTGGCTCGTATCAGACACCATGCGATTAATTTATCAATTGATTTCCAACGGAGCTTGCTCCTGGGGAGCATCGGGCTTACCCTGATTTTTGTGATGGTCAATCTGACCATCATGGACTTTAATTGGATATGCCTTCAAGACCTGGTCACGCTTTTATGTACCGTAGTCGCCTTTTTTATCCTGCGTCCCTTATACAACAACAGTTGCCACTGGTTTGAGCATTATTTCCAGGGTAGTGTGGAAGATTTTAGAGTCAGCCTTCGCATTTTTTCGCATGAGTTGCTCAAAGTAAAATCCCGGCATGACCTGGAAGCCTTAGTTAGCTGGGATATCCCCACGGATTTTAAATTAAAAAGCGCCGAATTAGCCTCAGGCAATAACCTCCCCAGTAGCACCTACGCTTTGCGATTACCGCTAAACGTCAGTAACGTCTTTTTGGGCACACTTTTTTTGGGGGCAAAAATAGATGACAAAAACTTTACCAGGCAGGAGCAGGCCATTCTCTCCGAGCTGCAAAAACAGGTTTCCCTGGCCCTCTGGAGTTTTGAATTAGATGAAACCATCCAGGCTATCGAGGAATTAACTCATCTCAAAAGCAAATTTCTGGCGAATGTTACCCATGAACTACGCACGCCCCTGAATGGCATAATCAACTATATCGGTTTTGTAGTGGATGGTGATGTAGGGCCGCTTAACGAGGACCAAACTAACTATCTGAACCAGGCTTTACAGGACGCCGAAAAACTACTCGAGGTGATTAACAATATTCTGGATATGAGCAAAATAGAAGCCGGGCAAATGACTCTCCATTTACGCCCCGTGAACCTGGCCGATCTGGTCACCGAAACGATCCCCATTGTGGAAGCACTCCTCAAGAACAAACCCGTTAAAATAATAACAGAAGTTTCGCCCAAGTTACCCGTTCTATGTAGTGACCGCCTACGCTTGCGCCAGATTATGCTGAACATCGTTTCAAATGCAGCTAAGTTTACCGAGGCCGGAATGATCTGGCTCAATGTCTACCCAAATGATGGCAATGTAATTATTCAGGTTGCCGATACCGGACCGGGCATCGAGGAGGCAGTTTTACCCGCTATCTTTCAGCAATTCACCAGCGGCAGTTTGACCGATATCGGTCAGCTTTTTGGGCCTGGCCTGGGTATGCCGATTACCAAATCCCTGGTAGAATTACACGGGGGACACATTGAAGTGCAGAGTCACGTGGGCAAAGGCACGACCTTTACTGTCACTTTGCCCGCAACCAATCTGACATAAAAATACGGAGGGCTTGTATGGCAGAATTTAAAAATTATATCGCTTTGGTGGTTGAAGATGATACGTCCGGGTTGGCCATTATTTCGGTCATGCTGCGACGGCTGGGAATGCGCACGGTTATGGAGCGTTATGCCGGCTCTGCTTTGGAGCGGGCCAAGAGAATGCCGAAAATCGATCTGGTATTTTTAGATTTAGGGTTACCAGATGGCGACGGCTACCAAGTCCTGGAGCAGCTTAAAAATGAGCCTACATTAAGGGATGTGCCCGTCGTGGCTGTGACCGCCCGTGATGCCAGCACAGAAATGGTTAAAGCTCAGGCCGCCGGCTTTGATGGCTTTTTGGGTAAGCCGCTCAATCGCAACCGTTTCCCTGATCAGGTTCGTCGTATTATTAACGGCGAGAGTGTGTGGGAAGTGTATCACTGAGCGAATCTGCCGGACCACCCCGTCCGACTTCATCCGGTACCAACCAGGTCACCCAGATGGCCCCTCCAATCAGCAGTAAAGCGATCAGCGCCCACACAATGGCCCAAACAAAGGCCGGGATAAAGGTCAACTCGGCCATGGATTGGGCATCGTTGGCCGGGACGTCAAAAAAGCGGCTGGAGAGACCAATCACCCCGACCAGGTCAGAAAAAGCGGTCAGCCCGGCCTGGATAGCCACCATGTGCAGCAAAAAAATAATCCAGCCCGGCGCAGCCTTCAGGGCCACTCCCAGGAAGAACAGGCCAAAAATAACGCCACTGACGACGGTCAACAGGCCACTCAAGAACTGAGGGGAAAAAATAGTGGGCAGACCATACCGGACAGAAAACAGGAGCATGGCGCCCCCGATCACGGCCATGGCGATCCGGCTCCAGCGATAACTGCGCCCCAATAAAATGAGGCCGGCCCCAAACAGGGCCACCCCCAAATAGCCGGCCGGGGTGACCACAAATCGCCACCCCCCGGCCGTGTAGGCCAGCCCCGCCCCGTTAGGAAAAACGACAAAGCGAATAAATCTACCACCGGTCAGCAGGGCGGCCAGGCCATGCCCCAACTCGTGGACCATCGTCAAGAGCAACCGAAAGGGATAGTTCAGCAGATTGAGCCACGGCACCAGGGCGATCAGCAAGGTGGCCAGGCCGGCCAGGCTAATCAAGGTCAGGGTTTGTTGGGCGGAAAAATCCCGCTTACGTGAAGGACTAAACAGTGATTGAATTGAGTTCATATGCTTAGCGTGGTTATAAGTAATATTTTATTTTTGGTAATTGGAGATTGGTAATTAGAGATTGATAACCTCTTCTTAAAGCCTATCCAGGAGTTTTTGTTTTTGGGCCTCGAATTCTTCTTCGGTAATGACTCCTTTTTCCTTTAACTGGCCCAGCTTCTCCAGGGCCTGGAATACGTCTTGAGAGGACTCTTGCTCTTCTTCCAGGTCTGAAACAAACTGTTTACCCTGCTCAAAGGCTTCTTTATAGCTCTTCTTGGCCGCAGCCAAATCTACGTCGAACAGACCCCCTCCGGCTTCAAAATGGCTGATGGCCACCTGGCCCACCGCGTAGGTCGAAGCGCCTGACAGGACCGACATCGATAAGCCGCCGATCACCGTACCGATGCCGGGGATTGTTTTGACCAGACTGGCCCCAATCTTGGCAAAGGTGCTGCCGGTCAAGGCGGACACAAAGGTTTTTCCCTTTGATTTGGAGTAATCCGCCCCATACAGGTAAGCCAGTTGTTTCAACATATCGATCTGAATGGCCGTGACCGCAGCAATATCAAATAACGGCACCGGCATCAAACCGGCCCCCAGGGACCACAAAACGTGGCCTCTGACAATCTTTTCTGCCTTTTCTCGTTTGGTCATGGTTTAGCTCCTTAGTTTAGCTTTATGGGTTATGGTGATAAAACGTAAAACGTAAAACGTGATGCTTTTGATTGTAATTCGTTAGGACGTGTTGCGTATTGCGTGAAGGTGATTTTTACGCTCTACGCTTCCCTCTCCACGCTCTACGCTTGACGCATTTAAAATGCTCCTCTTTTTCTTCTCACCCTTCACTAACTACTAATACACCCGCCCCATTAATTTCACTACGTTTGAGTCGCAATAAAGTTTCATTCACCTGGTCTAAATCAAAAAGTTCCACCTCGGTTTTGACCGGCACTTCGGCGGCCACTTGCAAGAAGCCGGTCACGTCCTGGCGGGTGCTGTTGGCCACGCTTTGGATGGTCCGCTCGTGCCACAGCAAATCGTAGGGCATTTCCGGAATGGGACTCATGTGGATACCTCCCAGGGCCAGGGTGCCGCCTTTATCCAGCACCCGTAGCGCCTCCGGCACCAGCCAACCGGCCGGAGCGAAAATAATGCTGCTATCCATCAAAACGCCAGGGGCGTCCTCGGCCCCGCCGGTCCAGACTGCCCCCAACGAGCGGGCCAGGCGGCGGTGATGCTCACTGCGGGTGAAGACAAAAACCTCACACCCCCAATGGCAGGCGATCTGGATAATGATGTGGGCCGATGCGCCAAAGCCGTACAGGCCCAGCCGCTGTCCCGGCTGCACCCGGCTCAAACGCAGCGAGCGATAGCCGACCACCCCGGCACACAGCAGCGGTGCAGCTTCGACATCGCTAAAAGTGTCGGGAATGGGATAGGCAAACTGCTCCCCGACCAGCATATACTCGGCAAAGCCACCGTCGGCGTGCATGCCGGTAAAGCGAATCTGCTCGCACAGGTTCTCTTTACCCGCCCGGCAGTAGCGACAAGTGCCACAGGTCTGGTAAAGCCAGGGCACCCCCAACCGGTCGCCGGGTTGATGCAGGGTCACGCCTTCTCCCACCGCGTCTACCGTACCCACCACCTGGTGACCGGGGATGGTCGGCAGGTGGGGTAAGCTCAAATCACCCTCGACGATGTGTAAGTCGGTGTGGCAGACGCCACAGGTATGGATTTTCAGCCGCACCTGGCCCGGATCGGGCGGCGGCACTGCCATTTCGGTAGCCACCAACGGCGCGGTGTCAACCGGTGCGGGTTGGTGTAGTTGCATGGCTTTCATTGGTTGCTTTTAACTCCTCAAATTTCTCTCGGTAAAACATCCAATTGGATCAGGTCTGCTGGTTATTTGGTGACAACCAAAAGTATTGCAGCAATTCATTAAATGGGCGTTCCGCTGTCCTGGCCTGGTTCAGCAAGCGTTGGTGAACAGAGGCCGCTATATTTCGGGTCATAACAGGGTCTCCAAATAGGGTCGTATCACTGACTCGACCCGGCAAATACGAGCGTAGTATAGCAACTTGTCCACCTCAAAGTCACGACGTTGACGATAAAGCTTGAGCGCTTCAAGGACAACTTCCTGACCTATCTTGCGTCGGTACTTGAAGCTATCGGTCACACTCTTCTCTGGACCGTAGATACGAACCGGGATATCATCAATCTGGTGTATTTCGATGCCTTCGCTCCAGGCCGATCCTGAGAACCAAAAGAGTCGCAGAGGGGGGTAGTCCAGCCGGGGACGTTCGGCTCGGTTGGGTAGGGCAATATCTACAGCATGGGGTACCTGGGTGGTCAATTCGTGATAGGCCAGGGCAGATACCAGGCAAATCACTGCCCGGGGGATCTTAAGAGCAACAGTGACCAGATCAGGATTGGTCAGTGGGGGGAGGTCGGCCAGGCGGTAGAGGCCCCGGCTGAGTTGATCGAGTATGCCCGCATCACGCATAGCATAGAGGGTGCGTGAGTGGATACCCAGGCGCAGCACTTCCCCGGTCCGCAGGATGCCGTGTTGCTCGAATAGCGCGATTGCTTTTTGAATGGATTTAGGTTTTTCCATTGTGATCAAGAAATGGATAAAAATACCGGTATTTAGTTTGACTTACAGGTAATTTTATCCAGTAGTCTACTTTTGGCAAGTGAAACCAATCGAGGTCGTGAAACGTCAGCCAAGATTCGTTCGAAACGATACGCTATTGACATCCGGTGACGAGCCATTATTTTCTCGCCAGCCCCCGCCCGACCGCCGCCCAAGCCGCCTCAAAGGCCACCGGCACCTCAGAGGCCAGCCCCTCCGGCGATGCCCCTTCAACCAGTTGGCGTAATAGGCCTAGAAAAGTGGCGAACTCAGCCAGTTCCTGCGCCTGAGCCTGTTCTGCCAACTGCCCCAACGTCTGCCACCATTCCTCCTTCTTTTCCGGCACCTGTGTCAGGACGGCGACAGTGTTGCCGACCGCCATCTCCACAACCTGATCCATCGTCACCGATTCACCCCTGCCCCTCTGCGCCTCCGCTCCCCTGCCCCCCTGCCCCTCCGCTCCCCTCCGCTCCCAACGCCGCCTCAAACGTCGCCTCACCCATCTTCTCCCGCAGCCGGGCCAGGGTACGACCGGCAATCTCCCGGTCGGGCGAACCTAATTGAGCCAAGATGACGAAAGCCTGGGCCACGTGTCGCACCGCCGGCTCATAGGCTCCTTCCTCTTCAAAAAGCCTGCCCAACTGGTGCAACGAGGTGGCCACCCCGGCCCGGTCGCCCAGTTCCTGTGCGATTTGCAGGGCCTGCTCGTACCGCTGCATAGTAAAAAACCTTAAAGGCATTTACCATCAGTATACTCGACAAATGCGGTCAGGTCCAGTTACCAAAAAGACTATAGCATTTCTCGGCAAAAATAGCTATAATAAGCTACATAGCCAGCACCGTCAGGATTACATACTTTCAACGTAACTACCTGCTTCCCGGAAGCTAAAGCTGCTTTGATTGGACCAAAATTTGCCCTCGTCTTTATATTTTGTCCGGTGTGGTCCGTTGTAGCTTCCGGGAAGATGCGCTAACTGCACAGATCGAATTCTTTAGAGCGAGAATCAATGAGAGTAAAAATTTGGGGAGCCCGAGGTTCAATCCCCACGCCCGTTCGGCCGGAAGAAATCAGGGAGAAAATTATTTCGGCCATCTTGAATATTCCTAACATAGAACGGGGCGAACTCAGAGAAGAGATTCTCTCAGCCATTTTAGTCGCGCCTCAACCGGCCAGCGACATCGCCAGCCAGTTCCCCCCAGAAGCAGACGAAGCCTACCGGCAACGGCGCGAAGCTGTGGCCGCTTATCTGGATAGTTTGTCGCCCTTGCTGGCCGGCACAGCCGGGGGCAATACCCCCTGCATCGAAATTCGCGCCGAGGATGATCTGTTCATTATAGACGCCGGCTCCGGTATCCGTGACCTGGGTCTGGAGTTAATGAAGGGACCTTGCGGCCAGGGCCAAGGCGTGATCCACCTATTCTTTAGCCATCCCCATTGGGATCATATTCAGGGCTTCCCATTTTTCCGACCGGCCTTTATCCCCGGTAACAAGATTTTCATCTACGGCGTGCACGATATGGAAGTAGCCCTGAGACGACAGCAAGAGGCGATCAGCTTCCCGGTCTCTCTCGATTATATGCAAGCCACCATCGAGTTTGTCACGCTTAAACCAGGCCAGGTTTGCGAATTTGGAGACCTGCGCATTCGTAACATCCGTAACGAGCACCCCGGTGACGCTTATTCGTTCCGCTTTGAAAAAGGGAATAAAGTCTTTGTTTACGCCAGCGATGCCGCTTATCCGGCCGGCAGTGATATGCACCCTTATCTTAACTTTTTTTTAGAGGCCGACGTACTCATCTACGATGCTCAATTTACGCAGCGGGAGTCTGACGAAAAAGAGGATTGGGGCCACAGCTCTTCCCTGGTCGGGGTGGAGATGGCCCAGCAAGCCAAGGTAAAAACCCTGGTCCTCTTCCACTACGACCCCACCTACTCCGATCAAGAACTGGAAAAAATTTTAGAAGACACCCTTAAATTCCAGCAAAATCAATACCCGAATCACCCCCCGGTAAAAGTCATCATTGCCCAAGAAGGTCAAACCTTCGACCTGACCCCGACCCATACCATCCAATTACAACAGGTGCCGGGTGGCAAAGCGGCCATCTTAAAACCGGCCGGCATTTTCAACGAGCAAGTAGCTACCAGGCTCAGAGAACAACTCGACGAATTGAAACAAAATGTGTGGCCCTCGCAGTTGATTATCGACATGTCCGGCGTGGAAATGCTGCAAGTGACCGGTCTCAGGGCCCTGGTCAAGTTAAGAAAAGAGCAACCGGGTATCCCCCTGGTGCTGGCCGGTCCCTCGATCAATGTGCAGCAACTGATTGACCTGACCGGCTATTCAGATTTGTTTGCCATTTATCCCTCGGTTCACGCTGCTTTCAACGCGCTCCAGGCCCGCGAAACCTTAAATCTACCCGGCCAGATGATTAAAAATCGTTATTATATTGAGGCCAAAATTGGTGATGGTCTCCTGGGGACGGTCTTCAAAGCCATCGATACCCGCCTTAACCGGCCCGTGGCCATAAAAATTCTCTCTCC
Organism: Anaerolineae bacterium; assembly: GCA_034409055.1. Classification (GTDB taxonomy): domain Bacteria; phylum Chloroflexota; class Anaerolineae; order 4572-78; family J111; genus DAOUMU01. Next base: position 16,524 of record DAOUMU010000349.1, on the reverse strand, counting down.
CTCCTTTAGTGAAGGAGCCATCGAACAATTTTTACAGCAAGCGCGCCAGATTATAAATTTAATCCACCCCAATGTCGTTGAGGTCTATGAGTGTGACGAGGATCATGGCCTTTCTTTTATGGCCGAAGAGTTTATCGAGAGCAAAACGTTGCAGGATATGCTTGACGAAAATCCCGGCCAACCTTTACCCTTCAACGTCGCCTTGAGCATCGCTGAAAATATTGCCCGGGCCCTGGAGTATGCCCACGCCTACGGCGTTATTCACGGCGATTTGAAACCCAAAAACGTATTGTTGGCCGATGAAGTAAAGATCAGCGATTTTGGGCTGGGACGGTTAGAAACCGGCACGTCGCTGATCAATCTGGACGTACCGCTGACGTTGATGACGCCTCACTACCTGGCCCCGGAACAGATTCTGGGCCACCCGATCGATGCCCGGACAGATTTGTATGCTTTGGGGGTTATCCTGTACGAGCTATTCACCGGCCAATGCCCTTTTAAGGGCTCTGACCAGCAAGTACTGGAACACCACCGCAGTAGTTTTCCCCGGCCGCCCCGCGAGCTTAACCCCGCCCTGTCCTATTCATTGGAACATTTGATTCTAAAGTTGCTGGATAAAGACCCCAATAAACGTTATGCTACTGCCCGCCAAATCCGGGCCATTTTAGCCGGTATGACCACCATTACCAGTGGGGAGACCGGTTTGCACAACTTTACTCGCCAGCAGTGGCCGCCGTTTGTCAACAGAGCCGAACCGCTGCATCGCTTGACAGCCTTGTGGGAAAAAACCTGGCAAGGGCAAGGACAACTGGTCTTTATCACCGGGGAGGCTGGCATAGGCAAGACTCGTCTGGTCCGGGAGTTGGCTCAACGTGCCGGCGATGCCGTTTTGCTCATGGGGGCCTGTCAAAAACAGGAAAGTAGTCGGGCCTACCAACCCTTTATCGAGGTGCTGAGAGCCTATTTCGCCAGCGTGTCCTGGTCGGATAGGATACCGACCAGCCTGGCCGAGGTGGCTTACACTCCCGTGGGACAGATATTGAGCCAAATGGTCCGGGTTATCCCTGAAATCAACCATTTGATGCCCAACATCTTCCAAACTACCGGTCAACCTGCCCCGGCATACGATACCTCAACTGCTGACGGGGACACACAAGCGAACGCCACCGCCGAACCGGTATCCATCAGTTTGGCCCAATCTATCGCCCAGGCCACCAAAGAACGGCCATGGCTGCTGATCCTGGATGACCTCCACCTGGCTGACCCGGGCAGCCTGAAGTTACTCCAATACCTGGCCCGTCACTGCTCGCAGATGGGCCTGATGATTGTGGGGCTCTATCGGGACAGTGAACTGGAGAATAACAAATTTTTAATAGAAACGCTGGACAGCCTCAAGCAGGATATCGACTATACCTCGGTCAAACTGGAGCGCCTGACCGATAAAGAAGTCAAGAAGCTGCTTAAAAATATCTGGCCTCAAACCGTGCCCGGGGATTTAGTGGCAGCCATCTATCGTCGTACCGAAGGCAATCCCTTCTACATTGAAGAAATAGCCAAGGGGCTGATGGACGAAGGCGTGGTCAGTTGGCGAGACGGCCGATGGCGTTTTGCGCCGGTCGTAGAGATGGGTTTGCCTCAAGGCATCCGTGATACGGTACTGCGTCGCATCAACCGCCTGACGAAAGAGACCCAAACCCTCCTCAATCAGGCGGCCATGTTGGGCCCCACCTTTAAATTCGCCGATTTGCATGAGATGAGTGATCTCTCAAAATGGGATGCCCTGGAAAGTTTAGACGTTGCTCTGGAACGCCAATTCATCAGCCAAACACCCAGTGAACGAATGTTGCGCTTTAATCATGTCGCCATTCAGGAGATCCTATACAAAAATCTAAGCCCGCTCAAGCGACGGGTGATCCACTTGGAGGCTGGCGAAGCCCTGGAGCGGCGTAACCTACCGGAACCCAAGTATGTGGCCGAGGCCTTAGCCTACCACTTCTTCCAGGCCAGAGAGCTTGAAAAAGGGCTGATCTACAGCATCCAGGCCGCGACCCAGGTCGATGCCATCTATGCCAACCACACGGCCCTGTTCTGGTATACACAGGCCCTGGATGCCCTGGACCATTTAGGCCTGGACCGTACAACCCGGCAGCAACGATTTGAGCTACTCCTGGCCCGAGAGCGGATTTATGGTTACCTGGGCCAGCGGAAGACACAAGCGGCCGACCTGACCATGTTACAAACTTTGGCCCAAACGTTGAACGATCCGGCCAAACAGGCCCTGGCTCACCATCGACGGGCAATTTACGAACGCGTTACCGGTCACTTCAGAGAGGCAGTGATTGAGGCTGAGGCCAGCCTGGCCGTTGCCCGTCAGGCCAATGATCCGGTTTTGGCAGGAGAGAGCCTGATTGAACTGGGTTACATTGTCGCTGGCCAGGGCCAACTCGAAACTGCCGGCGAGCATCTGCACGCTGCCCAAAAAATTCTGAAAGAAACCGGCCGCCGGGATAGTGAAGCCCAAAGTCTAAACGGGTTAGGGGCCGTTTACAGACATTTGAATGACTACGCTCAGGCCGAAAACTATTGTCAACAGGCCCTGGCTATGAGCCAGAGCATCGGCAACTGGCACGGCCAGGTCGCCTGCCTGAACAACCTAGCTGCCCTGAGCCTGGCTACCGGTCATTATACCGGGGCCATCAGTTACTGCCGGCAGGCCCTGGAAATTGATTGGCTCATCGGCGACCGGCAGGCTGAAGCAATATGTCTAAATCATCTGGCTATGGCTTACAAAGAGTTGGGGCATTTTGAAATGGCCCAAACTTACATTAAGCAGGCCTACGTTATCCACCAGAACATTGAAGCGGCCCCAGGCCAGGCTGAAGCTTTAAGGGTATGGGGGGCGATTAATTTGGCCAGGGGAGATTATGTCGCTGCCCGCGATCACGCCGGAGAAGCCCTGGAAATTTGCCAGCATGTGGGCCTGCGCGCTCAGGAAGGCCACACCTGGCTAGAGTTGGGCTTGGCCCTGGAAGCGTTGGATGATCTGAACAAAGCCAGCGTAGCCTACAACCAGGCGCAAACAATCTATCGAGAGGTAGAAAACCAGCCCGGTGAATTTGAAGCCCGGACCGGCCTGGCCCGCTGTCTACTGGCTGCAGGTAAACCTGACGAAGCCCAACAAGAGATTGAAGCCTGCCTGGCCTGGACAAACTCGCACGACACCTCGGGCCTCAAGTACCCTGTTCGTCTTTACTTAACCGCTTATTGGGTCTTGCAAGCTGCTAATAAAAAGCAGGAGGCCATAGTTGCTTTACAAGAAGGCTATGCCCTTTTCCAAAAACGAATGAATGATATTGATGATTCTGAGCTGCGTACTTTATTTGAAGAAAACGTACCGGAAAACAAAGAACTTTGCACACAGTTGAAACTGAGCCGTGGTTAAGGCTTGTGGCATTCTTGACAAATACCAAAAATGCTCATGTGATTGGCATGTACCTGGAAGCCGTACAGGGCTTTCAGTTTGTTTCGAATCGAGTCAAACAATTCATCAGGAAATTCCTCAATGTGACCACACTCTGTACAAACCAGATGATGATGAGCCCCATGGTCCTTCAAGGCAAAATAAGTTTGACTCCGACCCAAATTGGTTTGGTTAATGAGCTGAAGCTCCTGTAATAATTCCAGTGTCCGGTACACTGTAGCCAGGCTAATATACGGATTAACTTTTTGCACTTTTTGATAGATATCTTCAGCCGTAATATGACCTTCTAGCTTTTCAATGGCCTCAAAAATGATGGCCCGCTGCGGCGTCACCCGCATCCCCCGCGCTTGTAATTCTTGAACGAGACTACAATGGGTTTGATCCATGTTTTCTTTCATCATTCGCTGCTTTGATTTTTTGAGAATAGTTGTAAATGATATTTTATCACACCTGCAAAACCGTAGCAAACAAAAAAAGCAGGCATCACCACCTTTTTTATCTCGTTCCCGGGTGGTATAATCTTCTACACGACAGAATAAACCCAATGCCAGAATAAAATCTCTTCAATGGATTTATTTGACCACGCTCGCAAGCAACAAATTGAAAAAGAAGCACCACTGGCTGCCCGGATGCGGCCACGCACGCTGGACGAATTCGTCGGCCAGGAACATATCGTCGGGCCAGGTCGCTTACTGCGCCGGGCCATCCAAGCCGACCAGCTTTCCTCGATTATTTTTTATGGCCCGCCGGGTACGGGCAAAACCACCCTGGCCCGAATTATTGCCAACACCACCCACGCCCATTTTAGCGCGCTTAACGCTGTGTTGAGCGGGGTCAAAGATATTCGGGCAGCCATCGCCGTGGCCCAGGAAAAACGGGGCATGTTTGGCCAGAAAACGATCCTGTTTATCGACGAGGTTCATCGCTTCAACAAGGCCCAACAAGATGCCCTACTGCCTCACGTCGAAAATGGCACGGTCATCCTGGTCGGGGCCACTACCGAGAACCCTTATTTTGAGGTTAACAAGCCCCTGGTCTCTCGCTCCCGCATCTTTCAACTGCGCAGTTTAACTGAAGATGACCTGCGGGCCATCGCCTGGCAGGCCCTGGCCGACGAAGAGCGGGGGTACGGCAAGCTGAAGGTCCATCTGGCCGACGAAGCCCTTGACCACCTGGTGAATGTGGCCAATGGTGATGCCCGGGCCGTGCTCAATGCCTTGGAGTTAGCCGTCGAAACCACCCCCCCCGACGAATACGGCTTCATCAATATCACCACCGAGGTAGCCGCAGAGTCCATCCAGCGCCGGGCGGTGTTGTATGACAAAGACGGTGACGCCCATTTTGACACGATTTCTGCCTTCATCAAATCGCTGCGTGGCTCCGACCCGGATGCGGCCCTTTACTGGCTGGCCAAGATGGTCTATGCCGGCGAAGATCCGCGCTTTATTTTCCGCCGAATGATCATTTTTGCCGGGGAGGACGTGGGGATGGCCGATCCCAATGCCCTGCGGCTGGTGGTGGCGGCGGCGCAGGCTTTTGATTACGTGGGCATGCCTGAGGGGCGCTTTCATCTGGCTGAAGCCTGCCTCTATCTGGCCACGGCCCCCAAAAGCAATTCGGGGTTTGCTTTTTTTGATGCCTTGAACACGGTCGAGCAGGAGCGGGAGGCCGAGGTTCCCGGCCACTTACGGGATAGCAGCCGCGATGCCGAGGATTTTGGGCACGGGGCAGGCTATCTTTACCCCCATACCTACCGTAACCACTGGGTAGCCCAACAATACCTGCCAGACAGCTTACAAGGACGAGTCTTTTACCAGCCCAGTGACCAGGGGTATGAGGCCAAGATCCAGCAACAAGTGGCCCGGCGGCGCGAAGAACAACTGGCGGCAATGCTTGAGCCGGAGCTATCGCTGACCGGGGAATTTGAAAAAGCCGGTCGGGGGCCGGTGACACAAAACCGCTGGTTACAACGCACTTTGAGCAACGTGGGCCAGCAGTTGGGCCAGGTGCGTAACCAGATTTTTAACCTGGGTCAGGTTGAGCGGCACGACTTGGTGCTGGATTTGAACGCCGGCACCGGCTTGTTAACCTGGGAAGCCGTCCGCCGGGCCTCGGTTGGGGGTGTGTGGGCCCTGGCGGCAGACCAACAAACCGCCCAGGCCCTCAAACAACAGACGAACAATCTCGATCCGCTGGAGCGGCCTGTCATTCTGACCGGCACGGTGATGGAGGCGAATGAGCGAATAAGCGAATGGATGAACGAGCAAACGGCGAACGTGGATTCACAGATTCGCAAATTCGCCGATTCGCCATTGTTTGACGTTATCATTGGCCGCAATGTGCTTACTCACCTGGTCGACAAGACGGCTGCCGCCCAAACGATAAAAAAGTTGTCAAAACCAGGCGGACGGTTGGTTCTGGCCGAAATCGTGCCCAGACATACGCAACGCTTGCACAAACTGGTTGATCTATCCTCGTTGGCTGATGACCTCATTCAACGAATTGTAGCGGCTGAGGAGGCGATTTACACCAATGCGACTGACCCTATGGTCAATTGGGACGTAGATGATTTATCAGCCATTTTTGAAAAGGCTGGTTACGCTAACATAGAGATCCGCACAGAAACATTGACCTCAGAACGGCATCTGGAGGCAAACCAAATTCAACGCTGGTTTACCCAAGAAACGCCGGGTAACCGGCCCACGTTTGCCCAGCATTTACTCAAAAAAACACCCGAGGCCGGGGTCACCAAGACCGAATTAGAAGCATTAAAGCGAGTCTTTGAGCAGCAGCTTTTAGGACAGGTGGTATCCTGGCAGTCGATGATAGCCTATGTGATAGCACGTAAAACGTAGCGCGGCTAAGCCACAACCGAAGCCGTCAAGCGTAGAGCGTGGGGATCAGAGCCCCCATATGAAATAGATATAAATGGGGGTAACAATGGCCAGGAGAAGGTTGAGCGGAAGTCCTACCCGGGTGAAGTCCAAAAATCTGTAATTCCCGGGCCCATAGATCATCGTGTTGGTTTGGTAGCCGACGGGGGTGGAGAAGCTGGTCGAAGCAGCGAACATAATGGCCAGGATAAATGCCTTGGGGTCCAGTCCCAACGTGGCAGCCGTAGCTACCCCCACCGGGACCATGACCACCACCGAGGCGTTGTTGGAGATGAGCTCGGTCAGGATCATCGTCATCACGTAGAAGATGCTCAAGACAACGGGGGGTGAGACGTAATGGGCAGATTGGGCGGCCAGGTTAGCTAACAGTTGGGCCCCACCGGTCTTCTCCAGGGCCAGCCCCAGAGGGATTAAGCCTGCCAGCAGGAAAATCACGTCCCACCGGATCGACTCGTGTAACTCGTTCACCTTCAGACAGCCGGTCAAGACCATAAGGACGCAACCAACCAGGGCCGTGACCAAAATGGACTGTCCCAAGGCAGCCACGATCACCACGCTAACGACAATAGCCAGCGATATTGGAATCTTTCTACTTCGGAATGCCTCTTGCTGAATCTCCTCAGTCGCAATAAACCCCGATTCCCGTTTAATCTGCTGCAAGGCAGAGGCGAATCCCCGCAGCAGCAGGGTGTCGCCAAAATCCAGGCGGACCTTACTCAGCCGGTCCCGGATCACTTCCCCGTGCTTGCGGATGGCAATTACCGTGCAATTGTAATGGTAGCGGAAGTTGGTACTCCTGAGCGTACCCCCGATCAAGTCTGAGTTAGGACCGATGACGACCTCCAGGATCGCTCGCTGTTCACTCTTCAGCTCTGGATCGTCCATGTGAAGCTCGGACTCAATCTCCAGTCCCTCGATGTCTTTGATCTTGAGTAACCGCTCGCTGTTTGCTTTGATGAACAAAATATCGCCCGCTTCGAGGACCTTGTCGCCCAAGGGATGCTCCACTTTTTGGCCATTCTTGTGAATCTCCAAAACGTGAATATCGAACTGTTCCCTCAGCCGACTCTCGACGACGGTCTTGCCCACCAAGGGGGAGTTCTCCAGAATGATAACTTCGCTCAAATACTCTTTAATCCGATAGGTATCCGTAATCTCTTGCTCGGAGCGTCGTTCTGGCAGTAACTTCCGGCCAATAAGCAAGAGGTACAGCGCGCCGGTAACAAAGATGAGCAGGCCCACCTTGGCAAACTCGAACATGCTAAACGCTCCGTACCCCTCCCGAGCCGAGAGGGCACTGGCCAGGATATTGGTCGAGGTCCCGATCAAGGTAACGACGCCGGCCAACTGGGAGAAAAAAGAAAGGGGCATGAGTAGTTTCGAGGGGGCGCGCTGGTGCTCGCGGGCCAGGGTGATGACCGAAGGTAGCAAAATCGCCACGGCTGCCGTGTTGTTGATGAAGGCAGAGATGGGACCGACAACCAGCATGACGGTGATGATCTGCCTCAGTTCACTGCCCCCGGCAAAGCGAACCATGCGCTGAGCCAAGAAATTAATAACACCCGTGCGGTTGAGCCCACCACTCAGGATAAACATAGCCATAACCGTGATCGTGGCCGGATGACTGAAGCCAGAAATGGCCTCCTCCGGCTCCACACCTAGAATAGGGCCTAGTAGCAAAATCAGAGCCAGGATGGCAAAAGCCACGAAGTCGATGGGGAAGAGTTCCAGGGCGAAGACGATCAAGGTCAAAATTAAGATGGCAAAAGCCAGGGCAATTTCGACCGTCATAGGTGTCTTTCCCACTCCTATTGGACATTTTGGGGTAGGGTATGATACCCCAAATCAGGATAGATCGCAACTACCTCCATCAATCCTTTTCCGGCTACCAGACATTTACTACTTGCACCACTCGCACCGTTTGCCGGTTGTTGAAAACAGCAGCTAAATGCTGCAAGCAGCGGGACTGGCCGGTGGTATAAAACACATGGGCAGGGGCACTCCCAGTGGCGGTTTCCATATTTTGTGCCCGTAGCGCATTATTCAGCATCAAGAGGCGTTCCACCTGGCGAGCCACGGCTGGGGCTGGATCAATGACTCTGGCCCGGCCATCGACAATGCGCTGGATGAGCGGCATGAGTAACGGGTAGTGGGTACAACCCAGGGCAATCTGGTCAACACCAGCCACCAGCATCGGTTCTAAATATTGGCGCAGGAGCTGTTCGGTGGCTGGTGTATCAAAGTGACCAGCCTCAACTTGCTCAACCAACCCTTCACCAATTTGCACATGTACCTGGATACCATTGGCGTAGCACCGGAGGGTGTGCTGAAAAAGCGCACCCTGGACCGTGCCCCTGGTAGCCAGTACGCCAATGTGGCCTGTCTGTGTAGACCTCGCGGCTGGTTTCAGGGCCGGTTCCATACCCACAATAGGCAGGTCAAACTCGGCCCGAAGTGCTTCCAGGGCAGCAGCACTGGCGGTATTGCAGGCAACCACAATCAGTTTACAGTTGTGACGCAGCAAAAAGCGTACAATGGCGGCAGAGATGGCTTTTAACTCATCTAACGGACGTGGGCCATAGGGACAATGGGCGCTATCGGCAAAATAGATGGTCGTTTCACGAGGTAACCGGCGAATCACCGCTTGCCAAATGGAAAGACCACCGACGCCGGAGTCAAAGAAGCCAATGGGTCGTGGGTCTGTCATCCGGCTCGATCATCTTTCGGCCATTAAGAGTTGGGCTTGAATGGCCTGGAGTAACTTTTTCAATTTGACGGGTTTGCTTAGATACTCGTTTGCACCTGCCTGCAAGCACCGTTCACGGTCACCAGACATAGCCAGGGCAGTCAGGGCAATGATAGGCGTAGTGGCTACGCCAGGCGTGGTGTCGGTCCGAATGCGACGGATAGCTTCCAGGCCATCCATCTCCGGCATTTGGATGTCCATCAGGATGAGATCAGGTTTCTCAACTCTGGTCTGCTCAACGGCCTCAATTCCGTTCTGAACGGTGGTGACTCGAAATCCCCTGGTCAGTAAATAATCAGCCAGGAGCATGGCCAGCTTTTCATCATCCTCTACCAGTAAGATCAAACGCTGTTCAATCGGCGGCAAGGAGGAAACAGGCTTGCGTGTCATATAGTCAGGGATCACGATGAGCACTGTCTGGGGCGCCTCGTCCGCTCTCTGAGACAAAGCCTGGTTTAAAGCCTGCTGCAAATTACGGCCCGAGGTCGGCCTGGTCAAATATCCGGCCATACCTGGCGCCAATTCCTGCAACCGCTCACCCATCTCTGAGATGATCAGAACCGGTATATTCTGGATGCGTAGATCTGTCTTGAGTTGGGTCAGCAAAGTCCCCACAGGCAAGTCAGGACGTTCAATATCCAGAATAATTACGTCTGGTTTAACTTGGCGAGCGGTGACGAGGGCTTCATCACCACGAGCCTGAATAACAGTTTCCACGCCCGAAGCGCTCAAATAGTCACCGAGTTGGCTTGTGGTGGCCAGTAGTTCGCCCACAATGGAGGACTCCCGGTCAATATCAGGCATTGCTGGCTCAACTGATGGGGTCGGTTTGGCCGGCTCAACCAGTTCGGCGAACCTGGTCACCCCTACCCAGGGCAGCGAAACGGTAAAACGGCTACCCTGGCCCATTTCGCTCTCCACCGAGATCCGGCCGTGATGTAATTCGACCATGCGTTGTACCAGAGCCAACCCCAGGCCTGTACCGGGATACTGCCGGGAGAGCCGGCTATCCAACTGGACAAAAGGAGCAAATAAGCGGGGCATTTCCTCAGAGGAGATGCCAATACCGGTATCCCAGATAGTAAAATGGACTTCTTGACGGACCGCATCCCCCACAACCTCCAGACCAACAGCACCGCCTTCAGGGGTAAACTTGACGGCATTACTGAGCAGGTTGACCAGGATTTGCTTCAAGCGACGCTCATCGGCCTGCAACATGGTTACGGTGTCGTCCAGAGTTGAGGATACCTCGATCTGCTTCTTATGGGCCGCCGCTTTGATGAGCCGCAGACTGGCCTGGCAAACTGCCGCCACGGACACCTGTCCCATCTCTAATTCCAATTTACCGGCCCCAATTTTAGAGAGATCCAAGATGTCATTGATGAGGGCCAGCAGATGACGCCCACTTTCTTCTATATTGCCCACCGCCTTGAGTTGCCGCTCGTTAAGCATTCCATAGGCACTTCCCTTGAGTACCTCGGCCAGTCCTAAAATGGCACTCAGAGGGGTACGTAGTTCATGGCTCATACTGGCCAAAAATTCATCTTTGAGACGGGCCGCTCTGGCCAGTTCCTCATTGGCCATCCTCAAATCTGCCGTTCGTTCTGCTACTCGTTGAGCCAATAAGGTCCGTTCTTCTTCCAGGGCTGCTTCGACTCGCTTCCGTTCGGCAATTTCCTCCTTAAGCTCCTGAGCATAAAACATGGCCTGATTGTACGTTGTCTCTAATTGCTGAAGGCTCTTTTGCAGGGCTTCCTCGGCTCGTTTGCGTTCGGCGATTTCTTGCTGAGCTTGTTTATATAACCGGGCGTTTTCGATAGCCGTAGCTGCCGACGCCGCCAGAGAAATCAACAATCGCAAGTCTTCCTGATTGAAAGCTCGCTCTTTATTCAGCGCCTCGATTGCGCCTATCGTCTGTCCTTTGGTTTGCAAAGGAACGCACAGAATCGATTGGGTGGTGAAGCCACTTACCTGGTCGAACTGAGTAGAGAAGCGAGGGTCTTTTGATACGTCGGGGACCAGTAGCGCTTCTCCATGCTCGACCACCCAGCCCACAATCCCCTGGCCTACCTTTAGCCTCATGCCCCGCACAGAATCTGCACCACCGCCGGAGGTAACCGCAAACCACAAATCACGCTTGTCCTCATCGTAAAGGACCACCGAGGTTGCGGCCACCCCAAGCAACCGAATGGTGTGATTGGTAATAATGGCCAGCGTTTCTTGCCAGTCCAGGGTGGAAGTAATAGCCTGACTAACCGTGTTCAGGGTGGTTAATTCTTCTAAGTACTGGCGAATTTCGTCGTAGAGCCGCGCGTTCTCTATGGAGATGGCCAGTTGGTCGGCCATCACTTGGGCAATATCCAGGTCATCTGGATTGTAAGCGCCCGCCTGCCGGCTATTGAGATTCCAGGTGCCGATGACCTCTCCTTTGACCCGCAGGGGGATAATCATACTTGACCGGATGCCTCTGGCCACCAGTGATTCATCTTCGGCAAAACGGATGTCGGCAGCAACGTTGTGGCGTAGCAAAAGCTCGCCTTTTTCCATAACCCAGCCCATAGCCGAGGCGTTGAGCGGTAGGGTGGTTCCGACTGGCAGCCCATTTTCGTCTTCGCCGGCCACGTAAGTAATACGTATGTTTTCCCCTTCTAGCCGGTTGATAGACATGCAATCGTAATGTAGCACGCGGGTAGCATAACGAGCGAAAACATAGTACATGTCCTTGAGGCGCAGGTTAGTGGTAATGGCCTGATCCAGTTCGTGGAGAACAGTTTGCTGTAAAGCGCGTCGTTGTGTTTCGGCATAGAGGCGGGCGCTGCCGATGGCCATAGCGGTCTGGTTAGCCAGCATTTGAGCTACTGAAACCTCATGCTCGGTGAAGGCACGTTCGCTTTGAGTATCTACTAACTCAACCAGGCCAATGACCCGATCCTGGAAGATCATGGGCACCATAAGTCGGCTCATCATTTTGGCCGCCTGCATATAAGCCAATTCAGTCGGGGCAATATCGGGCTGGCTGATTGTCATCTGTCGGGCGCATGGTCCAACCAAGACCTGTTTGGTGAAAGGATAATCTACCAGGTGATAGATCTTGTCCCCTACTGCCCCATCTCTCCCAGCCTCAGGGCTATATCGAGCCAGCACTGAGAGTTTATCGGCTGTCCGGTCCCAAGTGGCAATGGCGCAACCCTCAACTGCCAGCAGCCTGGCCATCTCCCTGGCCACCGTGTCTAATATGGATTGGAGATCCTGGCTTGACGTGATGGCCGTGATGACAGACTGGAAGGCGAGCAACTGGGGGGTGAGTTGGCGAATTTCAGTTTGTAATACTTTCGGTCCCTCTGCCGGCTGCTTATTTGGCCTCGGACCAATAGGACCTTGCTGTTTCAATTGGTTCATTTACTGGGCCTGTAGCGCTTGGGCTAAAACAATATAATGATCGACGATGCCATAAGGCACAATTAAATCTATTTCAAAAGGTGTGGTGGCTCCGGCCTTGAGCAGGCTAACTGCTAATTGGGCCTGGCGTTGGGCTAACACCTTGTCATCCTGATCATAAGCCACGGCCACGAGCCGGATAGATTCGGCATCAACGCTTCCCCGGTTGCGCAATTGTCCCTTCAAGCGATAGGTGGCAGTGCCTTCCGGGGAGCCATGCAAATCAAAAGTCTCCAGATCAAAATAGTAACGAGTCTGCACAGAAAGCGGTACGCCGGCCACGGCTATCACCTGATACTGAGCAAAGTCACCGGGTGGTGTTTCGAACAAAATGGCAAAAGGCACGGCTTCGCTCGCTTCGCTCGGCGGCACCACGTCCAGTTGCGTGAAAGCGGCTTCTCTGGCCAGCAAAATACCGGCACTATCAAAGAGAGAAGCCTCAATAACCACTTCTGTTAAAGGCTCATCGCCGGGATTACTGACCTCACCCAAACACCATAAGATACCCTGCCGTGTCTCTTGAAAATTAATAGCATTCACTACCAGGGCAGGCGGGGTCGGCGTGGGTGTTGGTGGATCTTCCGGGTCTGCCTTGGGCGGGGGGATGATGAGTTCTTGTCCTATCTGCAAAAAGCGCGGGTCTACAATACCGTTGGCCTCTTGAATGACTTCGGTCGTGCGGTCGAATTGAATGGCAATCTTGAGCAAGGTATCACTGGCCTGCACGGTGTAAATGATGGGAGTAGGGGTTATGGTTGGGGTGAAGGTGGCAATAGGCGTCGCCCGACGAGGGGTAGAGGTTGGAGGAGGGGTATTGGTTGAAACGACTTTTTGAGGTGATGGGGTTACTTTGGCCTCGGAGGGCAACTCGGGTTGGGGAGTCACCAAGCGACCACAACTAATTAACAAACATCCTACTAGAAACCACAATATCCATCTACTCACCACACATACTCCTTCCCAAGACCAGGTGAAATTATACCAGATTTGGCCCCAGGCATGAAAAAAGTTCGACCTGGCTTGTGCAAACACAATGAACCACGCCAAAAAACCAAACTCATTGCCAGTTGGGGGTGGATGTGATAAAATGAATCAAAAGGCTCTGCGGTCATCAGTTTCGATACTGAAATGGTCCCTTGTTGGTTATGTCTCTTGCAGGTTATGAAAAGTTCTGGTAAAATGAGCTTAATAATTCCCCTTTTTATCTCGGACGTTTTTGTCAATCAACGTCATTAAGCGTTGAATTTCGGCCAAATATATTGTAAACAGGCGCAAGTGAAGTCGCTTATCACTGTTCAACGATTTCAACTTAACGGTTTTCCGTCTGAGTGGGGTACAAATAAAACGAAATTTTGGCGATTTTTCAACTCTACATCTTAGTGCAGACAATTACTGTTGAGTTGTCATCATATCACCAGGTCTGCATTATATAAGGAGTAAACGATGAAAGAGAGAATCCAGGATTTTCTGAAATTCCTGGAGGTAGAAAAAGGGTACGCGGATAATACAATTGCGGCCTATCAAAACGACCTCAATCAATTCTTCCAATATGTTCAAGAAGAACAGGAAAGTCAGAAACCGGACAGTTGGGCAGACGTTAAAAAAGGCATGATTACCGAGTACATCGTGCGTCTTAAGAACGGCGATGTTTATGCTTCTTCAACCGTGGCCCGCAAAGTGGCTGCGATCAAATCATTCTTCCACTTTTTAGTGGCAGAGGGTGACATCAAGGGCGATCCAACCCTGACTCTTGATTCGCCCAAAGTAAAAAAGCGCCTGCCTAAAGCCATTTCTCCGGCTGAAATTGACCGGCTTTTGCAAGCGCCGGTGGCCGGGAGTGGTTCCAAAGCCCAACGAGATGTGGCCTTACTGGAAACTCTCTACGCTTCAGGTATGCGAGTTACCGAGTTGGTGTCACTGGACCTTTCCGATCTTGAGTTTGATAATGATAGCGGCCGAATACGGGTTAGAAGTAAAAAGCTTAACGTTAAAGAACGGGTAATTCCTATTTCTGACTCAGCCGTGGAGGTCTTAAAACATTATATAGACAATGGCCGGGAGCAATTAGCCCACGACCCCAACGAGCAAGCCCTTTTTCTTAACAATCGCGGTCAGCGATTAACTCGCCAGGGATTATGGCTGATTATTAAGCACTACGTAGAGGCAGTTGGGATTTCTACAGAGGTCACCCCACATACGTTGCGCCATTCTTTTGCCGCTCATAAATTAAGTCAGGGTAAATCGCTGCAAGATATCCAAAAATTATTGGGACACGCCAATATTTCTACCACCCAAGTTTATGCCCATCTTGGCCAGGAAAGTGAAAAAGAAGCGCAGTAGAATAATATTAAATTGGGGCTAACTCGTCCATTTTAGTATTTGTTGATGCAGAGCTAGCATGCCCGCTCTGCATTTTTATTTTCAACTTTAAATCACGTAGGGCAAGTTGCTAACTTGCCTGCATTACTGTTGACGTAACTACCTGCCCTTATGTCATTCCTTGGAGCGCAGCGACGAGGAATCTCCGGCAACGAGGACAAATTCAAGGCGAAATAGGAGATTCTTCACTCGCTGCGCTCGTTCAGAATGACATAGTAGGCAGTTACCTATTGACAAGTTAGCAACTTGTTCTACATGATGAGATCGAATTAAAAGAGGAAGATAATCCACATGACAGTCAATTCCAAAGATTTTTTTACCTATGAAGAAATCAAACAAACTACAACTTATATTCAAGCTCATACCAAACACCAACCCAATATCGGCCTTATTCTAGGTTCCGGTCTCAGTCCCTTGGCCGAAGAAGTTGAGGCAGCCGATCACATTCCTTACGAAGAAATACCGCACTTCCCCGTATCCAGGGTGTCAGGACACACCGGGAAATTGGTCGTTGGTAAATTGGTCGGGCAAACTGTTTTGGTCATGCAGGGGCGTACCCATTTTTACGAGGGCTACTCGATGCAGCACATCACCTTACCGGTGCGCGCTATGCAAGTAATGGGTATAAAAACCTTGATTGTCACCAATGCTGCTGGCGGCATCAATCAGAGTTTCAAGGCAGGCGACTTGATGCTGATTGTTGACCACATCAACATGCCTGGTATAGGTGGTCACCATCCGCTACGAGGTTCTAACTTAACCCAGTTCGGCCCTCGTTTCCCCAGTATGACCCACGCCTATGATCTGGATCTCATTGCCATAGCTCGCCAGGCTGCCCGGAAGTTGGACCTTACTTTACGCGAGGGGGTCTATCTGTGCCTGGCCGGCCCCTCTTTTGAAACGCCGGCTGAAATTCGTTTTCTCAAAGCAATTGGGGCCGACGCCGTCGGTATGTCCACGGTTCCAGAAGTTGTCG
This sequence comes from Anaerolineae bacterium, assembly GCA_034409055.1. Taxonomy (GTDB): domain Bacteria; phylum Chloroflexota; class Anaerolineae; order 4572-78; family J111; genus DAOUMU01. The sequence continues at coordinate 610 of DAOUMU010000349.1, read as the reverse complement.
TCGCCAACCACGGCGGCATGAGAGTGTTGGGCATCAGCAGTATTACCAATGTGACCATTCAGGAAACCACCGCCGAAGCAGAAACGACCCATGAGGAAGTTCTGGAAACGGGAAAAATGATTGTACCCAAATTGATGGTCCTGCTGAAGGCGATTCTGGCCGAGATCGATTAAAAATCCGAGCCCAGCCTCAGCGCCAGGTATCAATACCTGAGATAATTTGCTTCTATTTATACCTGTTTGTATACTTTATCCGAGTTTTGGGTGTGCCTCAAATTTAATATTGTTAAGGAACATACAAACCCGTATGCTAGAATTTCTCAGGCCGGTTGTTGTCTTTGATACCTGGCTTTATATTGGCTTAGGGCTGGTTGCCCTCTTCTTTCTCAGATTAATATGGATAGCTCGTAAAGACCGGATTCGTTCTATTTTTACCCTGGAACGAGAAAATGCCAACACGCGTATGACCCGCGCGTTTATTGGCTTGATGATTGTTTTAAGCCTGATGATAGGCGTGTATTACTTAAGCCTGATCACGCCTACTATTGTGCCACCGCCTCAAGATACCCCGACGCCGACCCCAATCATTGCCTTACCACCGACACCCACAC
>DAOUMU010000348.1:0-52104 GCA_034409055.1 Anaerolineae bacterium | reverse complement strand
CTTACTTGGCCGCCAACGCTCAATGGCTTGGCATCCTTAAACCCAAACGCAAGCGTAAACAACTTTCTTTTGAGTTGGTAAAGAACTTGACAAATCCTGTCCCTGCTTAACTTGTAACAAATGCCCTTACCCCACTGCTCAAGGGTAGATCCCTTTGGGATCAATGGCTTATGTCGTTAAAGGGCGCACTAGGATACCAGTGGCAGCACACTGGGTTACATCCCGAACCTATTCGGTTGTAACAAATGCAGTCACGACTTCTTGTCGCAACCCATCATCCTGGGCTTATCTTGGCGCGACAACCGCTTGTCAGGTGCGACTCTCTCATAAGCAATTATAGTATTGTATAAACACTAACGTTTACGCTAATATTTTTAGGATAGCCACGTGGCTAAATCAAATCTGAAGTCAAATTTTCTTCGCAAGTTTGCTTGAGCAATAGCAACTCCAACACTGGTTAATTTCAATTCTTCTAACTTGTCAAAAGACCACATATTATGCAACCGATGAAATTCGGGAATGGTTTGATGCAAATAAACGCTTATCTCTGCAAGAGACATCATGTGAGAGCCCAAGAATTTTTGCATTCGTAAAATAGTATCGCCATCAACTTCCATCTCGTTAATTAATTCGGTAAATCTATGGTCGGTTGGCTCAAGAATTTTAGGTTTGGGTTGCCACAACTCCGGATTATGTAAGCACGTAACCAGGATTTCATCACCAAATTGCTTGCCCTGTTGTGTAGAATTAAAGATTGAGTAAAATTCCTGTTTTGTGAATCCCTTGTGAAATAATCCTGGATAATTGTCTCTAAAAATTTCTATAATTGATTTACCTTTTTCTACTGCACAACAACCAGTATATTGTAAATGTAAAATAGACCCTCGTATTTCCACAGGACTTAACAGCAACGATATCTTAAATTCTATATCGTCAATCAACTTATCGAGGCTGTACATCTCACGAGTTACCGTATTTTTTACGATGAAGAGAAGAGTTAACAAATCGTACTGACTTGAGGTCAGTTTTGGGGCAATGGAAACAGCTTCATTTAGTACTATTTGTTTTAATGTTCGCTCTGTTTCTTTAGCACGATCTACTAAAATATTCACCAACATTTCGGCGTGATCTTGATCTCCAGCTCGGGCGTATTCCTTTTGAGCAATAAAAAGACTATACTGCATATCAGGGTCATTAAATGTCTCTAAAGCCTCTGGAGCATTATCCTTCAATACAGCTAATAGTTTATCAATGAACTCCTCTACTCTTTTATTAGCTATTTCAGCCGCTTCATTGGTAAGCCGGAGAAAATTAGCCTTAAAAACATCAAGTGCAATTCGCCGAGCCTCTAAATAATCAACACCTTGAGCAATATTGAGATTACGTGTTTGTATATTTACTGAGTTATCTCCACCCTGTTGATGTTGTTTATTTGTCAACATCTTTCTTCTCCGAGGTTGGGTTTAAGGAGAGATTTATGTTCCCAGCCCCTTGAACGTTTATCGAGTTTTTTCCTGACACTTGATGTTGTTCAACCGAAGCATTCTTTTTATGTCTGAAGATGAATCCAACAATTGAAACAACAATAACTACCCCTACACCGCTGAATACCCACTCTTTATTTGCTATGAGCCAATCAACCATTATAAGAACCTCTCAATATTCATGAAATGGATAAGATAACCATTTTCTATTTTACCATATAATTGACTCATTATGATAAGCATACTTAACAAGAAATCAGTTAGTGGCCTATACTGGACACGCAGCTTTCTCGCACCTAAACCGCCTATCTATCATCACCCCGATACGGGTGAATGGTGGGCAGTAGTCCGATAATATCCTACAAGTCTACCATAACATTTTACCATTATGATTAAAAAAAAGCTACAGTGGCGCGGCTTGCTCGCCGCAGATTACCTGCCCCAAGGATGCCGCCCAGATCTTGGTGCCGGAGATGCGGGATCTGGATAAAGAGCAGTTGCAAAAGTAGTCAGTTTTTGACCCCCACTTCGTGAGTCGGAGTATTACACCAGCACACATCACTCAAATTGGAACTGGGGGGGGCCATGAGAATAACTTTAGCTCCTACCTATCCCCCCACCGGAGGAGGGGGGATGAGGCACAGCAGAAGGCGCGGCAACAACGCGCCTTTTTTTATTTCAACAAAGATGCTCAAAAGAGCGTCATTAGCCAATTCACTGTGCCAAGGAGGTATATTCAATGGCTACCCTATCAACCATCAATGTTGCTGTTATTCATTACACCAGCCAACCAAAGGCCACTACCCCTATTAACGCTTTAGTCGTTGATGGTCGCTTGACCACCAGCCCTGACCAGGCCAAGGCCAAAGCCTTCCTCAAGCTGCTATCCAATAGTGGTGACTTCACCCCTGCCCGTAAGGGTAATACAGTCACCTGGGTACGCAATGGGCATACTGCCAGGGCTGAGGTTGTACGTGTACCACGCAGGTCTAAGTACGAGCGCAAGCAATTCACAGAGACAGACAATAAGGGTGTCTATGTAGATCAAGATGGCGCTACGTACATTAAGGTAGGCAATGGCTTTATTCCTACTACTGTCTAATCCTCTATAAAGAAGGCTCCCTCGGGAGCCTTTTTTATTGCAGCAGGGAAAAATCCTGCACATTAGCCATTTTCACTACCGGACAGTTTTGTGGAGAAACCCGGTTTTTCACGGTTTGAGCAAACAATTTGTGCTGAAAAGTCGCTTTTGTTTGCCAAGGATGATAAATTTCAAGCGAAAAAACCGGGTTTCTGGGCTTGTTATAAAAAGTGTCCGGTAGCAAATAGCCATTAGGAGGTATGTTTCAATGTCTACCGCAGTGCCCTTTACGTACAATGCAATGTTCACACGCAATGGCACACCTAAGCGTGGTGTCACCAAGCAGGTACTGGCCGATGCAGTAAAAGCCTTGCCAAATTCTGGTTTGATGCATTACTTCTTGACGAGGAAGATAAGTTGGCTTAAGATGAAGATGAAGCGTGAGGCGTGAAACGTGTTGCGTGTTGCGTATTTCTTTGATCTTACGCAACACGCAATACGCAATACGTTTAAACGTCCGCATGTTTTTACCGAAAGGACACTCTATTATGTCACCCATTCGCGTGCTAATCGCCGAAGACCAGACAATTCTACGCGATACTTACCTGCGCACGCTGGAAGAAGCGCCCAACATTACCGTGGTCGAGGCCGTGGCCGATGGCCAGGCAGCCGTGGCTGCGGCGCAACGCCTGCAGCCCGACGTGGTGCTGTTGGACATTCAGATGCCAAAATTGAACGGGATTGAAGCGGCCCGGCAGATACGGGCGGCTTTGCCAAAAGTTGGCCTGGTGCTTATTTCCCATCACAGCCAACGCCAGTATGCCGAAACTTTTCTGCACGATGGCACGGCCGGTAAAGCTTACCTGCTCAAGACCACCCTCAGCGAAGCGGCTGAACTGACCCGGGCCATTGAAGTTGTCAACGAGGGAGGAGCCATCTTAGCCCCGGAAATACAGGACGAGTTGCTGCACCTGGCTTCGGCCGCCCCACATTCTCAACTGAACAGCCTGACTAAACGCGAGGTAGAGGTACTCCGGCTGATGGCAGAGGGTTATACCAACATCAGCATTGCCCACAAGCTATCCATCAGCGAGCGGACCGTCGAAAGTCACGTCAATAACATCTTTGCCAAACTGGACCTGACCTCCGAAGCAGCCCGTAACCCCCGGGTGATGGCCGTGCTTCTGTTTCTGCAAGCAGCCCAGTAACCGGTTTTAGCCCTCCAAATATTGGGTGAAAGCCTGTAAATCGGTGGGGGCGCTGCTAGGCTGATCGATGGGGATGTGTACGTGTACCGCGGTGCCCTGATTCGGGGCAGTACGAAAATTGAGCCGGCCTTGCCAGGCCAGGACGCGTTCATTCATAGACAGTAACCCCAAATGCCCATTTTGGCCCATTAAGGCATCCGGGGTATCTTTCATGCCACACCCTGTATCCTGAACCGTTATACTGACCCCATCTTCCCGCCAGCGGAGGTGGATAAAAATCTGCTCGGTCTGGGCGTGGGCCACGGCGTTGTCCAGGGCCTGGCGGGTAACGTAGTACAGATCACGTTCCAGTTTTTGCTCGGGCAATCGCTCGCCACCAAAACCCTGGGCCGTCAGGGTGATAACCCGCAAAGTGGAAGTGGGCAAAGATTGTTTGGCCAGCGAGTCGATGTAAGCCCGCAAGGCTGAAATTAGCCCCAGGTCCGCCAGCACCGATGGATACAGTCCCTGGGTGATTTCACGCAGGCGACGATTGACGGACCGGGTTTCTGTTTCTAGCATTTCCAACCAACCCTGCACTTGTCCAGGATCGGTGTTTAAATGATTCTGGCTAGTACGGAGCGTCAGGGTCATCGTCGTCAGGCGGCTCAAGATGTCGTCGTGGAGTTCAATGGCCAGGCGATGGCGTTCTTCCTCCTCGGCGTCAATAGCCCCCCGGTAAGCCCGTTGCAATTTACCGAGGGTCTCTGCCAAATCGGTAATCAGATAGGCATTTTTCACCACCAGGGCCAATTGCCCCGCCATCAAATCCAGCCAGGCTAACATTTCACGGTTGTACCGGGAGCCAAGGCCAGAACTCCCCAGACCAATGAGACCAACCAATTCACCGCCCAGGCTCAATGAGGTTATAACCTGTGCCCCTGTGGCCATTAATCCCCGGCGCAAGGCACTCTCCGGTAAAGCCGATACAAGCCAGATACCGTGCAATCGCTCCAACTCGACATCAACCGGTAATTCGGTTAAATCACCCCGACCGGCATGGGGATTGCCTGCCCTATCCCCGGCCAAACGCAACAGGGTCAGAATACGATCTTCGTCGTAATAACGCCAAACCGAGAGGTTCTCCAGGCCAAGCGTTTTATACAGGGTATCAGCCAGGCAGTCCAGCAGCACTTCCTGGTCTGATGTTTCCCGAACCATTTGGCTACACCGCTCGAGCACCTGTTGATAGGTCAATTGCTCTGGATGTAAAATGTGCCTCACCATGGTCCCAACCGAGACACATAACAGGCCAAAGATGAGCCAGGCACCAACAATAAGGGGGGGGCTCAATTGAAACGTAAAAAGTGAAGAGTAGAGGATGAAAGGAAACAAAAAAACTACACCCAGTAGCAGCACAACCATCCCCAACCTATTGCGCTCACTACTGAGCGAGACAAAGTGGATGAGGCGACGTATGATTCTTTGCCATGGATAGCCAGCCACGATAGACACCTTTGGCCAGAATGATCGGTTGTTAAGCGTACCGAATCGGTTCATCGTTTTTAAGGAGCAAAGTAATCGTCGCCACAACTGGGCGAAGGGTTAACGGACCTGTTGGCCAAAATTATTGGCAGCCGTCACCAGATCAAAAATATCGACGTTTCCGTCACGGTTAACATCGGCCCGCGAATGATCGCTCCCATACTGAGAGGCAATAAAAGCCAGGTCCAAGATGTCAACCCGCCCATCCCCGGTCACATCACCCTGGCTCAGCGCGGCTAAAGAGAAGAGATCAACGTCAAACTGTCTCAGGCCGTCCGGCTGAGTGTTGGGTGGCGCAATGATCGGGCAGGTATCGGGCTGGTCACCCAGTACGGTGACCAGGCCGGGTGTGCTCCCTTTCGCCACGTAAACCCGGTTGTGCGCCCGGTCGATGGCTATACCGCCCTCAGGAACCAGGTCTGCGTCTGTTTCCCCCACCAGTGGGGGGTAGAAGTAGCCTTCCCAGCCCCTGGGGATGAGTAAAACCTGGCCAGCCTCGCTCCCATCGGCAATGACAGTGGTGGCCCATAGATGCCCCCCCTCACCCGCCGAGCCGACATCGGGGTTAATGGCAATGGACCGCAAGGGCAGCGGACGCTTACGATCACCACTAGAGCCGCGATAGAAGGCCGCCCAGCCATAGAGCTGATCGGCCTCTTGTTGCGAATCCGGCCCAATGACCACCATCCGCTGGGTGTCAACCGTGGTCACGTATACCAGGTTTCGCGTTTCATCCACGGCCAGGTTATAGGGCTGCGTACTATCATAAAGGTCCACCATTTTGCTGACCGAGGTTCCCTCTATCACCGTTACACTGTGACCACCAAAGTTGGCCACATACACCTTGCCGGTCACCGGGTTAGCCACCACGTGAAAGGGTTGGTTGAAGTTATCAGGCAACGTAGCCACGACCGTCCGTGATGCCGCTTCAATCACCGTCACCGAGTCGGCCAGGCTGTTGGCCACGTAAACGTAGTCGTGGACCGGGTCATAGGTCACGTCCCACGGCCCATCGCCCACGGTGACCGGCGACAGGGCCGTCAAACTGGCCGCATCGATTGGTGTAATCAAGTCGAGGTCGTAGTTAGTGACCCAGATCAGGTCATTCGTCGGATCGTAGGCCACGCCGTTGGCCGCAGGAACATCAGCCACGGTTTGCATAACCGTATGGGTGTTATTATCAATCACCGAGACGGTATCGCTGCCGTGATTAGCCACGTAAACCCGGTCCCGCTCCGAGTCTATGGCCATACCACGCGGCTGATCGCCCACGGTAATCGTGGCCAGTAGAGTGGGAGCGCAACGAGGTGTTGGTAGGGGGATGGGGGTCGGTAGGCCTGACTGAGCCAGGGCAAGGAAGTCGGACTGCTTTGACAAACCGGTCAAAACAAAGGCTAGCGTTACCAGAATAACGATTTTACCTATTTTCCAGCAAACACGTTGCAGCCTTTGTCTTTTCATCCGACCTCCTTACCCCGCTCACGCCATTATCATCGCCGAGGCTGCCGCGGCTTTTGGGTCAGGTCAACTGACGACAAAACCTGGTTTTTGAACGCGCTGGGCCTGGTACTTGTGCCACCCATTGGAGGGGTAGGTTGCCTGTTAGATTTAGTCGCCTCCTGAGTGATCGGAGCCGTTGACTTAGAATTGAGACCGCCCATCATGATAAAGCCACCCAGAGCCAGGATACCTAAGACCATGACGGCTGCAGCGACAATCCACCAGGGGAAATTGCTATCGGCCACAGAAGGAGAGGTCTCGGTCGTGGCCGAGTCAGTGGTAGCCGTCTGCTCATCGCTGCCAATAGCCAGGGTTTCAGTTCGACTGGGAATGGTTTGTAAGTCAATGGCCACCAGTTTGGCATGCTCGACGTCAATGGTGGAGGAACCACGCTGCAGCATATCAAAGGTCACCCGAGCCAGTGGACCACTCCCGCTCACCGGCGGAGCCGGGTTGAGCAAGGTCATGGCAAAAATAATGGTTCCTTCAGTCTCATTGACTTCGTTGGCCACCACAAACCCCTGGTCAGCCGGTAACAGGCTACCGGCCTGGATCTGAATCCCATCCTGGTCGGCCTTTAAATCCTGCACCGAGACCATCGCCGGATCATACCGCAGCCGAAACTCGGCCCCGTACATGTTGGTCACATTCTCGGCCACGACATCCACCGTGAGGCTGCCCTCAGCCGATTCAACCGGCTGCAAATAAACGCGGGCCTCCTCCTGGGCAAAGGCCAGAGAGGACGTCAGCAACAGAGCCATGATTGCCACCAGCGATAAAATGGTCATTCTTGAGAAGTTTTTATTCAGGTATTTCATCTTTTTTATTTTTCTCCCAATCCATCCACTTTTGTTGTAGGGCAAGTTGCTAGCTTACTCCTGGGACAAGCTAAAAGCTTGTCCTACAATTGAGGCTGTAGAGCAAGTTGCCAACTTGCCTCTGGGACAAGCTAGCAGCTTGTCCTACAATTGAGGTTGTAGGGCAAGTTGCTAACTTGCCTCTGGGACATGACATGTCCTACAATTGAGCCTGGCAAACCCAGGGATTGTCAGTCGAGGTCTGGCCAAAGTTGACCGCCATTAAAATTAGGTCCAGGATGTCCACCACGTTGTCGGCGTTGAGATCAGCCACCTCACCAGGCGTGGTACTGCCAAAGACGGCCCCAATGGCCACGGCATCGGTAACATCAATTTGGCCACTGTCGTCAATGTCGCCGGCCAATAACACCACCGCATTCAAGACGGTCAGATCAGTGTCGTGAACCACACTCTCGCAAGTCGCCGCCAGGAAGCCAGGACTATTGGCTTTAAAGTTGTAGGTGCCAAACTCAACCCCGGCAAACGAAAAGTCGCCGGTGGCATCGGTGGTAGTGGACAAATCGCCATCACCGACCACGGTGTGCCCCGCCTGGTTGTCGCCAGCTCGACCTTCAACCGTGACCTGACCGATGATGCTGCCACCGACCACGTCGGCAATAACCACCTCCAGACCGATGACATTATCCACGGGCACATCCACGCCACCTTTGCGGCCCAATTTCACCCCGGTCAGAGTAAAAGGCGTGGCATCAGGCTCAGTGACCACGTTGGCCTCAAAGGTCCAGGTCAACAGGGTCAGGGGGCCGGTCAAATCTTCCACATCTCCTTGCCGGCTGGCCGCCACCTCGAGGGCAATGTCGCTCGCCTCAGATTTGGCCACCACGGCAAAATCAGGATTTAGGACCAGCGTGCCGTCAACGGGCGTTACGGTGGTGTTATCCCAGTTCAGGACAAATTGATAGCCAAAAACGCCGGGATCAGGAATATTGCTGGCCACAACACTCACTTCAAAGGTATCCCCCACCGTCACCAGGTTCGGCCCCTCTACCTCAACGGTGAGACCGAGTTGTTCATCCTGAGCGGGAGGTATTGTTTGGGTCGCATGGGGGGCTTGTACCCAACCAACCCCACTTAAGACCGCCACTAAAATGGCTAACGATAAAATGGCTCGATAAAATTTATTCTGTGTCATTTTTTTCTCCTTATACTAGACAGATAATTTGTTTAACCACTTCTTTTACAATTCAACCGGCAGTTGACAGGTCCACACATTATCCACAGACGTTTGGCCAAAGTTGGCCGCCATCAAAATCAGATCCAGAATGTCCACCACGCTGTCGGCATTGAGGTCGGCCACCTCACCGAGGGTCGTACTGCCAAAGACGGTCCCAATCGCCACCGCGTCGGTGATGTCAATTTCACTGTTATCGTCAATGTCACCGGCCAAAAGGACGACGTCGGTCAGGCTGGTCAGCGTCTCAGCCGAGTGGGCGACCTCTGCACAGGTAGCCGCCAGGAAGCCAGGGCTATCAGCGGTCAGGGTATAGGTATCGGCCGGGGCATTGTTAATCAAGAAATCCCCGTTAGCGTCAGTGGTACTGGTTAAAATCTCACTGGCACTGTTAACGGCGGTGATGGTATGGTCAGCCTGGTTATCGGCAGCCCGGCCCTCAACCGTAACCTTACCGGCAATATCACCCTGACCAGGCACATTGCTATCGACAATAATAACCTCCAGGTCAACCAGGCCGCCGACCGGCACTTCAATGCCGCCTTTAGCCCCCAGTTTGACGTTTTGCAGATGGATGACGGTGGTCTGCCCTTCCGGAGGCCCGGTGGGGCCAACGGCTTCAAAACGCAGCGTGGCCAGAACAACATTGCCGGACAGGTTATCAATATCTCCCTGGCGACTGGCCGCGTAGGCGACCAAGCCCTCGGCCGGATCAATCAGGGAGCGGGCGATGACAACAGGTTCCATAGCCAAACCGGAAGCCAAACTACCGTCCACGGCTGCCAGGTGGCTGGTATCATAGGTGAGTTCGAATTGGCTACCGAAGATACCGGGGTCTGTCACGCCCAGGGCCACGATGGAAACCTTAAAAATATCCCCGACTTCAAAAACCGGGGGCGTGCCGACACTGGCAATACTAAACTTTTCCCCCTCGGGAATAATCAGAATTGATAGGACGGTTTCCTCTGTCTCTGGCGCCTGGGCAGCCACCGGGCTAACTGAAGCCTGAATCCAAACCATACTACTCAGAACAACCAAAGCCAACGTGAAAGTTAGAACTCGACAAAATTTGTTACGTGTGAAGATCATAGTTTTGCTCCTCTCTTAAATTGATGTAGGGTAAGCTGCCAACTTGCCCGCAGCACCGTTGACAAGTTAAACTATTAAAGCAAAAAGGCCCGCACAACCACTTCTCCCAGCCAGACAAAAGATTTTACAAAATCTCGGCTGGGAGTAGCGGCAGGCGGGCCTGGAATGACTAGACTTGAAGTTTACAGACAGGCTATTAAAACCCAGAATCAGCGAACTGGGTAGAATCAAAAAATAGCGCATTCTATAAATAACCACCAGGTATAGAATTGGTAAAGAACAGGACGAGAATTGCTAGCTATTTAGCCAAACCGATTTAACCTAATTGATAAGGTCGATCCGGTAAATCCCGTCAAAAGAATAAACTGTATACTACCCAAAGCATAACATAGTCATACCATCTGAACAATAGAGATTAGGTACCAAATTACCCAGGCTCCTAAATAGGTGCAAGACAGAAAATATGGTATAATTTGCCCGTAATTTTACACCCACAAAATCCTCATACTCACCAGCAAAGCAAGGAGGCTCCATGTGAAACTTCACGAATATCAATCTAAACGCATTTTCGCCAAGTACGGTGTACCCATTCCAGAGGGCGAGGTGGCCACCTCGCCGACTAAGGTCCGCGCGATAGCCGAACGATTAGGCGATCCGGTGGTGATCAAAAGTCAGGTATTGGTCGGGGGACGGGGCAAAGCTGGCGGTATTAAAGTGGCTAAAGATACCGCCGAAGCTGAAAAGCTGGCCGCCCAGATTCTGGGGATGAACATCAAGGGCTTAACTGTCGATAAAGTTCTGGTCGACAAAGCGGCCGACATCAAAGAAGAGATATACCTGGGCATTGTGATTGACCGCGTCCTACAAAAATCGGTCATCATTGCTTCGGCTGAAGGCGGCGTTGAAATTGAAGAAGTGGCCAAAACTAATCCCGAGGCCATTATTCGTTTGCCGGTAGACCCCCAAATGGGGCTTTTGGATTATCAAGCCCGCGACCTGGCCTTTGATTTAGGGTTGCGGCGAGCTTTCATCACTCAATTTATGCAAATTGTGAAGGGGCTCTATCAGGCCTTCATTAACATCGATGCCAGTCTGGCTGAAATCAATCCCCTCGTAGTGACAGAGCAGAGTCAACTTTTAGCCGTTGACGGTAAAATTGTCCTGGATGACAATGCGCTTTTCCGCCACCGTGACCTGGCCGAGTTACGAGACGTACAAGAAGAAACGCCAGCCGAGCGAGAGGCTCGCCTGGCCGGTCTGAGTTACGTTAAGTTGGATGGTGAAATTGGCTGTATGGTCAATGGTGCCGGTCTGGCTATGGCCACGATGGATATTGTCAAGCAGTATGGGGCTGAACCGGCCAACTTTCTCGACATCGGCGGCGGGGCTAAGGCGGACAAGGTAGCTGCGGCCTTACGCATCATCCTGAGCGACCCCAAAGTAAAAGCGGTTCTTTTTAATATTTTTGGGGGCATTACGCGCTGCGATGAAGTCGCCCGTGGCATTTTGACCGCTCTCCAGGAGGTACCAACCAACGTCCCCATGGTGGCTCGCCTGGTAGGAACCAATGAGGCAGAAGGGCGTCAGATATTGACTGAAGCTAACTTCCCCAATGCTTCCACGCTGAGCGAGGCCGCTCAAAAAGCAGTTGCCTTGGCCCGAGACGTATAGGGAGTAACAATCATGAGTATTTTAGTTGGAAAAAACACACGGCTGCTAGTACAAGGTATTACCGGACGTGAAGGCCGCTTTCACACCTTGCAAATGAAGGAATACGGCACAAACATTGTGGCCGGGATGACGCCAGGCAAGGGAGGGGAGTGGGTTCACGGCATTCCCGTATTTGATACCGTCAAAGAAGCGGTAAACGCGACCGACGCCAATACCAGTATTATTTACGTACCGGCTCCCTTTGCCGCCGATGCCATTATGGAAGCGGCTGATGCTGACATCAAATTGGTCGTTTGTATTACCGAAGGTGTGCCGGTTCTGGATATGGTTCGCGTGCAAAGTTTTCTGAAACAGCGAGAGATCCGTCTGATCGGGCCGAATTGTCCCGGTTTAATTACCCCTGGTCAGGCCAAAGTCGGCATTATGCCCGCTCACATTCACCAACCGGGCCACGTCGGTCTGGTCTCCCGCAGTGGGACGCTCACTTATGAAGTGGTGCAGGCTTTGACCGATAAAAGAATCGGCCAAAGCACGGCCGTCGGTATCGGCGGCGACCCGATTATCGGTAGCACCTTCATTGACATCTTAAAACTTTTTGAGAGCGACCCTCTAACCGATCAGGTGGTGCTTATTGGCGAAATTGGCGGTACAGACGAACAAAAAGCGGCCCGTTTTATTGCCGAACACATGACCAAGCCGGTCACCGCCTTCATTGCCGGCCGCACCGCCCCACCGGGTAAACGAATGGGGCACGCCGGGGCCATTATTGAAGGGGGTGAGGGCACCGCCGAGGAAAAAATTAAAGCCTTTGAAGCTGTTCGGGTTAAGGTAGCCCAACAGCCCGAAGAGGTTGCCGATATCGTGGCTGATCTGATGTAGAAGCCAAGCCCAAGGCTTGCCTACATAACCACTCAGGGGTAGTATATCCTGAGTGATTGGAGCGAAGCGTAAATCGTATCGTAGGGTGTGGACGACGCTTCAGACGTTCGTTGGATAATGGACAAAAACACGGATCACGGGCTGGGTAAACTGGTTTTGCTCATTAACGTGGTCCGTGTTATTCTTCGTAGCTTTAGAGCCATTGAAAAAGCAGGATTTGGTCAAAGAGATTGATACGACCTTGTATCTTAACCGCTGGATAGCCCTTGTACGTGGGCGAGTCATTGGAGTCGGCCTGACTGCCCAGCAAGCCTATCGAGCGGCCAAGCGTACCCGTCCCAAAGACAAACCGCTACTGTTATTTGTTGACGCTGAGGGCAACACTAAAGAATCAGAAACAAAAAATAAGAAATGTTAGACCACCACCCGCTCTTACAAAATGTCATTAAAATCTTACGGGCCCACCAGGTAGAAGCCTATCTGGTGGGAGGGGCAGTTCGTGATCTGTTGTTGGGACGACAAACCATCGTTGACCTCGATTTTGCTGTACCCGGTCGTAGTTTGACCGTGGCTCGAAAAGTGGCCAATGCCCTCCAGGCTGCCTTTTATCCTCTGGACCCAGAACGAGGTACAGGCCGGGTGGTACATAATGTACCGGTTGCCTCTGGCTTAAAAAAATTTTATCTTGATTTTGCCGACTTTCGGGGGGCAACACTTGCAGAAGACTTGCGAGACCGCGATTTTACGATCAATGCCATAGCCCTCAGCTTGACCGATCCACCCCAGCTTATTGACCCGCTGGCAGGTCAACGTGATCTGGAAATCGGACAAATCCGGGCCACTTCGGCCACGGCCTTTCAGCACGATCCGGTGCGTGTGCTGCGAGCGGTGCGCCAATCGACTGAGTTAGGCTTTTCGATTGAAACCCAAACCGAGCAGGACCTGCGACAAGCGGTGACCGGTTTGGTCACTGTATCCCCCGAACGACAAAGGGACGAGTTACTCAAATTGCTCAACACCCCTACCCCTGGCCAGGCCGTCCAAAAGCTGCGCCACCTGGGAATATTGCCCCACCTGCTGCCGGAAATAGAAGTGATGATTGGGGTCAGCCAGCCCCCGCCTCATTATCTGGACGTATTTGACCACACCACCACCGCTTTGGATGCCTGGACCAGTATGCTACAGGCCGAACTACCGGATATTCCGGCCCGGTTGCAAGAGGCGGTTCGGCAATATCTCAATGAGGGCCTGGCCGGCAGTTTGACCCCCCAACTGCTGATGCCCCTGGCCCTGCTCTGGCACGATGCCGGCAAGCCGCTCACCCGTACCGAACAGGCCGGTCCCCCGGTCAAGATTCGGTTTCTGGGGCACGAACGGGAAAGCGCCAGGATAGCCTGTCGGGCCATGAAACATTTTCATTTCAGTAACCAGGCCATTCGCTTTGTGGAGAAAGTGGTGCTTCACCACATGCGACCTTTATTGTTAGCCCAGGAGGGTCAGGTCAGCCGCCGGGCGATCTATCGCCTTTTTCGCGATACAGGCGCGCGGAGTTACCAGGCGGGGGTGGCCGTGGCCTTGCACGCCCTGGCCGACCATCGGGCCACTTATCCACCGGACCAGGGCCAGGCCGAGACCCAGGCCCTACTGGGGGTCGTCCATCAACTGATCGCCACCTACTTCGAGCAGTACGACCGGGTCATCGACCCGTCGCCCTTACTGACCGGACGAGATTTAATGGAAACTTTCGGCTTGAGCGAGGGCCGGTTAATCGGTCTGCTGCTTAACCGGCTAAAAGAGGCCCAGGCCACAAAACAAGTCCAGGATAAAGCCGAGGCGCTGGCCTTTATCAAAGCCGATCCTGATTTTGTCAATTATCAAAACAAGACTAGTATTAGACCTGATACGTAGCCTATAAAGCGGCATAGTCTAAGCTAAACAACTTCGTGATGCGTGTTGCGTGTTGCGTTTGCCGTCCAGACTCCTCACGCGACACGCAATACGCAATACGCAGTACGGAGCTATATCTTAATAATAACGCAAATCCTGGGAGACACCCCTATCATTTACATAAAACTATGGCCAAACTGGTAATTTACGAAGAATTTGAAGACAAAGAAACGATCATCGAAGATTTCGAACTATCCATACCCCGGATATTAATCGGCTCTGGGCCAGATAATGATCTGGTGTTGGAAATACCCGAGATTGATTTCACCCACGCCAGCCTCGAGCTACGGGACGAACGTTGGATTCTACAAGATTTGGGAGGGGCCGGCGGTACCGGGGTTAATGGACAGATGATTGAAGGTCCCTACCGCTTACAACATGAGGATTTAATCGAACTGGGTCCGGTCAAAATTAGGTTTCAGGACATTGAACTGGTTGAAGCCCAGGCAGAGACAGAACGCTCCAACGCAGAAGATCTGCCGGAAGCCAGCTCCCATATTAGCGGTCGGGTCTGGTTCGCCACCATTGCGGGTGGAACCATAGCCGTTATTTTTATTATTCTCTTCCTCTTAATTGTTGCTGATTACCTGGACCTGCTCAAGATCACCGATCTCCTGCCCCCCTGGTTGGATGCGGTGCTGCCCCCTACGCCTTAATGATACACCCTTTGGCTCCAAAAAAATCGAGGCTTCGACCGGACCGACCACATTGCCAAATCCGGCTGAAGCCTCGACTCCAAATATGATTATTATTCAGCCTGCCAACCCAGGCTGGAAACAGCGACTTACTTCTCTAACCTTTCACCCCACCTGCGGATAACCCTTCGGCCAGGTATCGTTCTAAGGCCAGGAACAGAATCATGACCGGTAAACTCATTACCGTTGAGGCGGCCATCACTACCTGCATGCGGGGGCTGGGGTCATTGAAAATGGCGTTAATTTTGATCGGCATGGTAAACAGGGTGCGGTCATTGAGGAAGACGAGGGCATAGAGGAACTCATTCCAGGCAATCATAAAGGTGTAAATGGCCACAGATACCAGCGCCGGCACAGCCAGCGGCATCGTCACCCGCCAGATGACCCCCACCCGGGTACAGCCGTCAATCAGGGCCGCTTGCTCAATCTCGTCGGGAATGGTGCGGAAATAGTTGGCCAGCATGTAGAGAGCCACCGGCAAAGTTTGAGCCAGATAGGTAAATACCAGAATGGCCAGGTTATCCTGCACTTCGATGCCTATCCACAGGCTGATTTGAGAAAGCATGGCAAAGAGGGGAATAATCAGCAAGATGCCGGGAAAAAGGTAAATCATCAAGATGGAGTTAAGCAAAAAATCTTTGCCCCGGAATCTCAGGCGGGCGATAGCATACGCGCCCAACATTGACAGGATGACGGCAATAATGGCGGTCGGTATAGCGACCATGATGCTGTTGACCACGTTGATCCCAAAATTTTGAAAGTGATCCCAGGCGGGGTTGAATAATTCCTGATAGGCGTCCCAGCGCAAGGCCGGGGGGATAAAGAGGGGTTTTCTACCCGCAATTTCAGCCCCGGTTTTGAAAGATGAACTGACCATCCAATAAAAAGGGAAGATAATGGTCGTCCAAAAAATAATCATGCCCAAAGCAAAGAAGAAGCGCGGCCAGTTCATACGCCGGGCCAGGTGATCAATGAAGGTTGCTTTTTGAGTTTCTGTTTTAATCATGTTTCTCTCTCCCCGGGCTACTCCTCAACACTTTGCATCACGAAACGAACATACAGGGCCAAGAATAGCACCAGTATAACCAACAGAATCATAGAGCTGGCCGCACCCTTGCCAAAGTCAAACAAGCGGAAGCTGAACTCATACGTTAAGACCGGTAATACTTTGGTGCCAAAACCGCCACCGGTGAGCAAAAAGATATCATCAAACTTGTTAAAGGTCCATATTAACCGGAGCAAGAAAATAGCCCCCAGTACATAATGAAGCTCCGGTAAGGTGATGAAAAAGAATCTTTGCCATGCGTTAGCCCCATCCACCTTAGCCGCTTCGTAAAGGGTTTTATCGACGGCCTGGAGGCGGGCCAAAATCATGAGCATGGCAAAGGGAAAATATCGCCAGGCTTCAAAGATGATAATCAGCAGCAGAGCCCAACCCCGTGTAGCCAGAAAGGCAATGGGGCGATCAATGAGATCGACATTCAGTAATAGATAGTTGATGACTCCAGAGGGTTTAGGATCCAACATCCAGCGCCAGACAAAGGCCACGCTGACAATGGGCGCCACATAGGGGAAGAGAAAAATGGCCCGAGACAGCCCTCTGGCCCGAAAAGGTTGGTTCAACAGGAGGGCCGCAATCAGTCCGACCAGCAGCGTTAAAAATGTAGCTGCAAAAGAATAAACAATACTGGTCAGGGCCGCGCCCATATTGGTTAAATCATGATACTTAAAGGCAAAATCATTAAAAACGGCTACATAATTGCCCAGTCCCACAAAAGGGGCATTAAAAACATCGTTGAGATTATTCAGGCCGATATTGCGAAAGCTAATCCAAATGCTGAAGACGGCCGGAAATAGCACCAGACCAAAAACGATGATAGCTGTGGGTGCAATCAGCAGCCAGGCCAGGCGCGTTTCTCTGGCCTGCAACGAATTGCTGATAATGCGCTTAATCAGCGGGGACGATACTTGGGTGGTTGTTGCCATCTAACATTCCTTTCAACACACTAAAGACAAGATGGCATCTTGCCCTACAGGCGCAATAAATTTTGAATCTATTGAGGCTCAGTAGATCCAATTTTGTACTCACGATGGGTCCGTCACCCGTCGCACCGCCGGTCATAGACCGAAATTTGGATCCAATGAGGCTATAAAAAATGTAAACTCCCACCCCTAAAGGTGGGAGTTTACCAGATGATATAACTGGGCTTTATTGCGCCATACGATCGGCCAGGAGGCCCTCAACCTGCTCCTGTAAGAAGGCAGCGCCTTCTTCCGGCGTCATCGAGCCTTCAAGGGCAATCCGGCTGACAACTTGTGGAATCAAGAGACGACCTTCGATATCACCAATAACAGCGCGTTGGGTGGCATCGTAATCCGGACGGAAGAGCCAGCGCTGCATACTATCGTACCCATTGGCAATGGCTTCCAGAGTAGTGGGATCATAATTCTTAAAGTATTCGCTGCTCCCTTTCCAGCCATCAACTGCGCTCTCCAGCACCGGCACTTTGCCAAAGGGAGCCAGGGCCAGGATGTCCTGATAGCCTTCGGTTAAAAAGAACTTAACCACATCCTGCGCCTCGGGGTCAGCCCCGTCGATAATAGCCAGGGTGACAAGCTGGCCGTAAGAAGCAGAGCCATTGGGGCCCTGCATCATTGGTGCAAAGCCGGTTTTGTTCGCCAGGTCGGGGGTCGTTAACTCGACGTTACCGCCGCTTTCCAGGCCAGAACCATCGACCAGATCGTCCATAATATAGGTTGAATAGAAGAGCATGGCCGCCTGGTCATACTCATAGGCTTCGCGCGCGCCCCGCCAATATTGCGGGCCGGGGGCCGCACACTCCTGGAGGCTGGTGTACCATCGCAACGCCTCAATCATCTCCGGCGTGTTCATGGTCACGTTGCCTGCCTCGTCAAAGGGCCAGGCATTGTTGGAGATGGCCACCTGTTCAAAAATCTGCTGGCCGTAATTCTGACCAGGGTCAGAACCCAGCGTGATTCCGTACAGAAAATTACCCTGACCTACGACACTACAATTAGCCTGGCTAATGGCGTCCCAGGTAACGGGTGCCCCCAAACCTAATTGGTCAAACAGGTCCTTGCGATACCAGATGGCTTGAATCCAGCCGTCAAAGGGGACAGCGGCGTACTTGCCAGTCGCCGGGTCAGTAACCATAGCCAGTGGACCATCCCGGAAATCAGCTTCGCCAATGCTACTGATAACGGCTTGGACGGCGTCCTGGTCAAGGATACCGTCGGCGGCAAAGGCAGCCACGCGCTCAATGCCCATGCGGACAATATCCGGCTTGCGGTTGGCCGCCACGGCCACGGCAATACGCTGCGACACACCCGCCTCTTGAATGGGCACTATGCGGACTTCTACATTGGGGTTCTGTTCCATGTACTTTTGGGCCACAGCTTCGTAAACCAGAACCCGTTCTTCTTCGTTATCGGTGGACCAGAACTCAATCAAAACTTTGCCCTCGGCCGCTTTGGGTGACAAAAATGCCTCAGCTTCTTCCTTTGCAGGGATGCACAACTGTTGGCCAATTTCAATCTCGTCGGGGTTCTGGATCGTGGCATAGCTTTCATCTTTGTTAGCCGCAGCATTCGTGGCATCTACAATGGCCGGGTAAGCCAGAATAGTGCCAAAAAAACGATCAGCCAGCTTTGAGAGCCAGTCATCGGCCTGCACCGTGTAGGTATCTGCACAAGAGGGGCCTTCTTGGGCATAACCGGGTGCAGCCATCAAACTAAACACAACCAGTATCCCTAAAATGATTAAAACTTTTTTGGACATAATTTATCCTCCGCTTTACTCCTCTCTGTTTCTTGACTTTTTACAAAAATGATCTGTATGGTGGTTGAGATGAACTTTGAGGTACCATCACCTCCTTTTTTAAGATTTGATGAGTAGAATTTTTTGGGAACAACCACCCCCTTTCGATGAATTATTCAGGAACTCACTAAAAAAGAAACTAAGAAGTGGGGACCAAAAGTGGGCTAAATGAGGACTAATGCATCTTTACACCGTTTCCAAAGTTGGCGGGCAATAATTTTTGACTGGCAACCCAATTTTAGGGTGATTAGCCAGTTTGCTTCCGCGTAGCTTCGTTTACATCGTCGTAACCGGTTGTTATGGGTTGTATAAAACCGTGGTGATCGATTTACCGCCCCTTCAGTTACGCGTTTAAGCGGGACGGTCATTAAACCGATCGTCTGTGATCTTTGAAAATACGTTGGAAGTGCATCCAGTATAATCCGAAACATCTTGGGTGTCAAACCTGAAACATTGCCTCTCTTAAAACTCGACTTTTCCGGTTTCATATGTTAAAAAATTGGTCATTACTCAGCCCGGAGGAATATAATAGCTTATCGCAGGAGAGCTGAGTAGTTACAAAAATTGTCATATTGAGAATTTTTACGTATAGTTTATTATATGACAGAGTAAACTACTGCATACCTCTTTCGACAGGAGTCCTAAATGCGAATTGGCTTTATTTCAACCCGCTTGAATGGTACCGACGGCGTCTCTCTGGAAGTAGAAAAGTGGGCCAAGGTGTTGCACCGGATGGGGCACGAGCTATTCTATTGCGCCGGGGAGTTGGGTGGTTATGCCGCTGGCGGCACCTTAATCCCCCAACTGCACTTCGATCACCAAAATATCATTTCCTTCAGCCAACGCGCTTTCGGCGAGGGCGCAATGGAGCGAGATGGCGAGAAATTGGCTGATGAAATTTACGCTTCGGCCGATAAAATCCGCGCTCCTTTGCGGGGTTTTATCCGTTCCAATCGACTCAACCTGATCATCGTCGAAAATGCCTTGACCATTCCTATGAACCTGCCGTTGGGCATTACCCTGACGGGCCTGATCGCCGAACTGGGCCTCAACACAATCGCCCATCATCACGATTTCTTTTGGGAGCGGCACCGATATCAGAGTAATGCTATCCTGGACCTGCTCGATACGGCTTTTCCGGCCAAACTACCGACGATCCGGCACGTGGCCATCAACACCATTGCCCAAAGACGGCTGAAAGTGCGACGTGGTATTGACTCTGTGGTCATTCCAAATGTCCACGATTTTGCCACCCCCTCGCCGGGCATTGATGGTTATAACCGTGATTTTCGTCAAGTCCTGGGGCTAACAGACCAGGACCTCTTCATCCTGCAACCAACGCGGGTTATCCAGCGCAAAGGCATCGAGATGGCCATCGAACTGTTACATCGCCTGGACCTACCTCACGCCTACCTGTTCATTACCCACCGGGCTCATGACGAGGGGGTGGAGTATTGGCGCTGGCTCAAACGGGAGGCCGGCGTGATGCGCGTGGACCTGCGCCTGATCGACCATCTGATTGGCGCAGAGCGAGCCAAAGCGAACGGCCATAAGATTTATTCGCTGTGGGACGCCTACCCGCACGCCGACCTGGTTACCTATCCCAGCACCTACGAGGGGTTCGGTAACGCCTTGCTGGAGTCGATCTATTTTAAACGGCTGACCGTTGTAAACCGCTACCCGGTCTACAACGCCGACATCGAACCATTAGGTTTTGAGTTTATTGAGTTGGACGGCTTTGTCGATGATGAGGCCGTAGAAAAGACCCGCGAGTTACTCAATGATCCAGAACGAGTAAAAAGTATGACCGAGAAGAACTATGCTCTCGCTCAAGAGCACTTCTCGCTGAAGGTTTTGGAACACAAACTGCGCGAACTGCTTGCTTCCTTTTGAGAGAGACTTATGCACATCGGCATCATTCACTATGCCGCCCCTCCGGTGGTGGGTGGTGTGGAACTGACCATTTTTCACCATGCCCGCACCTTGACGGCCTTGGAGCACCAGGTAACGATATTAGCCGGACAGGGTGACTCCGTTTTGCCGCAGGTTGCTTACCGGGAAGAACCCCTAGTCGGCTCGCGTAGTGAGGCCATCTTAGAAGTCAGCCGTGTTCTGGCCAAAGGACAAATACCGACCAACTTTGAGTCCCTGGTCGCCCAAACACGGGCAGCCTTGTTGGCACACCTGGGCGACTGTGCGGTGATCATTGGGCATAACCTCTTTACCCTGCACAAAAACCTGGTATTGACCACGGCCGTTTATCAACTCACCCAGGCTGGTCAGGGCCCGCCCTGGGTCGCCTGGCATCACGATTTTGCCTGGCTGCGCCCCCAATATCAACCGGAACTCCACCCCGGTGAGCCGTGGACCTTGCTGCGCCATCCCTGGCCCGGTATCCGTCATGTGACCGTCTCTGAAGCACAGCGGAGCGACCTGGCTCGACTATACGAAATCCCACTCGACCATATCACCGTCGTATCACCGGGCGTGGAGCCACTTGAGTTTTACCGCTGCCATAGCAAGGTGGCTCGTCTAATCAATGAATGGGATTTACTAGCCGCGGATTGTGTTTTCCTGTTGCCAGCCCGTATCACCCGGCGCAAAAACATCGAGTTGGGTCTGCATTGGCTGGCTGCTGTCCGGCAACAATCCGGCTGGGATGCCCGCCTGATTATCACCGGACCACCAGGACCACACAACCCTACCAATGTGGCCTATCTAAACCACCTGCTCACTTTACGACATGACCTCCAGTTAAACAACGCCGCCCATTTTGTCTACGAGGCGCACCAGGGTGCAGACACCCATACACCCCTCTTGCTGACAGATGAAGAATTGGCAAACTTCTATCAAATCGCCGATGCCATGTTCTTCCCTAGCCGGCAAGAAGGATTCGGTATCCCTATTCTGGAAGCCGGACTGGCTC
The DNA here is from genome assembly GCA_034409055.1 of Anaerolineae bacterium. GTDB lineage: Bacteria > Chloroflexota > Anaerolineae > 4572-78 > J111 > DAOUMU01. The sequence goes on along the minus strand of DAOUMU010000348.1, from coordinate 30,213 downwards.
GTCTGCCCATCTTCGCCACCGACCTGCCTCCCTTCCGCGAGAGCGCTGGTCAGTGGGCGCACCTCTTTTCAGCAGACACGCCCCCCCCCGAAATAGCCAGTACCATCATTAAAACCTTACAGGCAGATCGAGCTTTCCAGTTGCGTCGGCGGGTGCTGAATCACTTCACCTGGTCAGGGGTGGTTCAAACCAAAATAATTCCGTTACTGACCGCAGTTATAACAGAACATAGCCTCTGAGTATAAATGGAGAAATCGCTGGTATGACCACGCTTTATCTGATTCGTCACGGTGAAACCCCCTGGAACGTCGAGGGTCGTTACCAAGGGCAGTTGGATCCCCCCTTAAACGAACAGGGCCACCAGCAAGCTCAAGCCACAGCCAACCAACTGGCTTCCCTTGGCTTTGCCGCCATTTATAGCAGTGACCTGGCCCGAGCCCATCAAACTGCTGCGGCCCTGGCAGAGAAAACCGGCCTGCCGATTCAACTAGATCCCCGCCTGAGAGAAATCAATCAAGGCCAGTGGGAGGGAATTTTGATTGACGATATTCGTGCCCGGTGGCCCCAGGAAATTCGTCATTGGGAACAGGACCCCTGGCAACATCATCCCCCCGGTGGGGAGCGTCTGGAGCAGATGCAAGCTCGCCTGTTTGCCGCTATCGATGAAATAGTGGCCCGCCATCCCCAAGATAAAGTGGCAGTGTTCACTCACAAACTGCCTATTGCTTTGCTCAAAATTCGGTACCAGGGGCATCCTGCCGACGATATCTGGTCACTACTGCCGGCCAACGGAGCCTGGGAAACCTTTACTGTGTAAAGATATCGGTGACAGTTGTCACAAATGATAATCCTGATTATAATGGGTAATCATCGGCCGATTGTCATCGCAGATCATCCGGCTGGAATGTACATACAGTTGTCACCCTGGCATCGAAGCCATTTACCCCACTCATGCCATTTCCCTAAACACCTACTTCTTGTGTGAAATGACCCCCAATTGAATAACACTATCCACTTCGCCTACGAGCCTTTAGGCGCTTATGGGTCTAAACACGGTGAATGGTTACGCTCTGACACATTTCCACCAAATTGCCGAGGCTGCCCGGTGAGAGAAGGTTGGTATCTTGAGCCTGAAAGTTGGGTTTACTGAGGTTAACTGTTCTTTATGAGAGGAAAGCGAAAGGAGGAAAGGAAATGTCTCAACAAAAAAGAGGTTTATTGCGACGTCAAAATGATAAGGTAAAAAGTCAGTACACGGTGGTTGTGCCCATTTTCGACGAAGAACAGGCCGAGTGGACCGTCCAAATCGCCCTTGACCTGGCCCGCCCCCGACGAGGCCGCGTTATCCTAGTCGGCATGGTCCTCGTCCCGGCCGAAGAGTCCCTCAGCACCGGCGCCGTTCAGGCTCAAGCCTGCCGGGCCGCCCTGGAACAGTTACGCGCCCGCTTCCAGGATGAGCCTATCTACATCAAACCCCGTGTCCGGGTGGCCTACCAACCCTGGCGCTCCCTGACCAAGGTCGTGACCAAAGAACAGGCCAGCCTGGTCGTCATCCCCTGGCGGCGGGGCGGCACCAAGTCCTTCTTCGCCACCAAACTCAACAAATTGCTGGGCCGCCTGCCCTGCCACATGGTCGTGGTCAGTGGCGACGCGCCCTCCCGACTAGACCACATCCTGATGCCCATCCGAGGCAGCCAGGAAGCCCCTCTCACTCTGGAAGTGGCCCTCTCTCTGGCCAAGACCGCCAACGCCGATATCTCCATGCTCTATGCCGTCGGCGATGACCAGGACACCGCCAGCCAACGCATCTACAATGAACTGGTCCGTCTCAGCCAGGGCAATCCCCTCATCAAGCAAGAACTGCGGGTCGAGGGGGAGGTTACCCCCGCCGTGCTGGAGCAGGCCAGCCAGCACGACCTGATCGTCATCGGCGTTTCTGATGCTTCCTCCGACGGCCAGAAGACCCAAGCCGTCAGCCAGGTCGCTTGCCACCTCCACCGTACCCAGGTCGGTCCGTTCCTGATGGTCAAAACGCATCAGCCGCCTCCCCTCAAACAACTGACCCATTGGGACCAGGCCGCCCCCCTGCCGGCTACCCCCACCTCTGTCCTGGTTGACAAGTGGTTCGCCGAAAACACCTTCAATAGCCAGGAGTTTCGAGACCTGGAACACCTGGTCAGCCTCAAGAAGGACCGCAACCTGACCATCAGCCTGGGCTTCCCCGCCCTGAATGAAGAGAAGACCGTCGGCAAAATCGTCCAGACCATTCAGACGGCCTTGATGAAGCAGGTGCCCCTGCTCGACGAGATCGCCCTGATTGACTCCGGCTCAACCGATCACACCGTTGACATTGCCCAGGATTTGGGCGTGCCCGTCTATCAACATCAGCAGATCCTGCCCCAATACGGTGCTTTTCGGGGCAAGGGCGAAGCCCTCTGGAAGAGCCTGTACGTGCTCAAGGGGGACCTGATCGCCTGGATCGACACCGACATTGTCAACATTCATCCCCGTTTTGTTTACGGTATTTTGGGACCTTTATTGCGGTATGATACAATCCAATATGTCAAGGGCTTCTACCGCCGTCCGCTCAAAGTAGGAGCCTCATTTCAGGCAGAAAGCGGTGGCCGGGTGACGGAATTGGTGGCCCGGCCCCTGATCAACCTTTTCTACCCGGAGCTTTCCGGCCTGGTTCAACCTTTGGCCGGCGAGTATGCCGGGCGGCGCACTGCCTTGGAGCGGTTGCCCTTCTATGTCGGCTATGGCGTGGAGACCGGACTATTGCTTGATCTGGTTGAACAGTACGGCATCAGCGGCATCGCCCAGGTGGACCTGCGCCAGCGGATTCATCGGAACCAGTCCCTACGTGCTTTGAGCCGGATGGCCTTTGCCATCATCCAGGTCTTTATTGACCGTTTAGAACGTCGTCAGCAAGTGAAGTTGCTAACTGAGATGAACCGAACCATAAAGATTATCCGCTATGAACCAACTGATTTCTATCTGGAGGAGTATGCTATTTCCGATCAGCGTCGCCCCCCCATCATGACCCTGCCGGAATACCGTAGGCGTTATGATGTTCCTGATTGGCACACTGCCCAGGTAAACTGGTATAATCAAGAAATACTAGGAGAAACAATATGAACGAGGATAAATCAGGTGCATTGACGACCCCCCCTTCATTCAGAGGTATTCCCTCCTGGGTGACGTATCTGGCAGCCCTGGTGGGGATTGTTTACATCCTCAATCCAACGGCCGGCCTGCTTGAGCTTATTCCTGACAACCTGCCTATTGTTGGTAATTTGGACGAGGGCGTGGCTATGTTACTGATTTGGTACGGCCTGGTGGAGTTTTTTGAGGGCAGAAGGGCCAATGAATGAACCGGCGCAGAGCCATCCGGCCGGTAATTTTAGTCAAGATTTGGGGCAATGGGCCGATAAACGTTTTCTATGGCTGTCAAAGCATTGGCTGACCGTGGTCAATACCTTTTTCTTTATCTATGTCGGCTTGCCTTTTCTGGCGCCCATTCTATTGGCTAATGGCTATACCAGCAATGCCAACACAATTTATTGGCTGTACCGTTTAGCCTGCCATCAGCTTCCTTCTCGGGCTTTCTTTATTGCCGGGGAGCAGGTGGCTATCTGTCATCGGTGCGCCGCTATTTATGGGGCCCTGGTTATGGCTGGACTCCTCTTTAATTTGGTGCGCCATTCACTGAAACCCTTGGCTCCCCGCTGGTATATCTTCTTTCTGTTGCCTATGGCTCTGGATGGGGGGATGGGTCTGGTCAGTGAGTTACGGCAATTTGTGCCGATGGGTGTTCTGTGGGCCAGCGGGTTGGCCGTTATGGGCATTATTGGGATCGTTTTGTACAAACAAAATTATCTCACCTGGCACACTTACCTTCTTTTTTCATTCGGTCTGCTGGCTTTAATCTATTTACAACTCTTTGGCCCGTACACAAGCAATATTTATCTACGCCTCATCACGGGCTTCATGGTTGGTGTGGGCACAGTCTGGTTCGCTTACCCTACCCTGGAAGAGGGTTTCTATGACATTCAGGAGGAGGTGAGCGTCAAACTAACCGGTTAGAGGTAAGTGAATCTTGTTTCGGAGGCAAGCCCATGTTACAATCGGGGCTTAATAGAGGAAACATCAAACGAGGGATACCATGATCTATTTTCTGTTACAGGCTCACTCCGGCTGGCGCTGGATTGTCTTGGTTTTGATTGTAATTACCGTCATCAGAGCATTAATCGGCTTGCTCAGTAAGCAAAACTGGACCACCTTGGATAAAACATTGCTTTTATTTTCCCGAGTGGCTGTTTATATTCAAGTCGTGTTAGGAATCATGCTATACATTTTACTACAAAAATGGAGCCTCGGCATGAGCTTTACCGGCGGACACGTCTTTCCAGCCCTCTTGGCGGTCGTAGGGGTCGAGTTTGGGGCTGGCCGGGCTAAAAAATCAAGGGGCAAAAAAAGGTTCATGTTTGTTTTCCTTGGCTTTGTTATTGCCCTGGTGTTAGTTTACGGCGCGCTGGTGACCGTCGGCCAAAACTTCATCTGAAAAGATTTAACGTTGAACGTACCCAGGTTCTAACGTTCAATCTTTTGCGCCCAAACCAGATCATAAATATCCTGCCAGGGCTGAATATTGAGGTAGCGTAGGGGAAAGCTACTTAAAATCTCCTCTGCCAGCTTTTCTCGAGGCCAGGTTTTACCCGGCATCAGGCGAGCTTCCCAACCCACCCGATTGGTCGTCAATAGCCAGCCACGCGTAGGGTGGGCAGGGGAAGCTGGCTGCAAGACTCGGATCAACTCTGCCAGGCCCTTTTTGGGGTTGGGCAAAAACTCCAATGCCTCCAGGCAGGTAACCAGAGGCACACTGTTGCTGGCAAAGGGCAAAGCCATAGCGTCGGCTTGAATCAAAGTGATACGATTTTTGTGGGCGATCGTCTCACGTTGGGCCACGCCTAACATTTTAGAGGCACGATCCAGACCCACCACGTGGCCCCGGTAAGAGGATTGGCGAAGCAGGGTCAGGGGGATGCGTCCTGTGCCGGTGGCCACATCCAACACCATGGCCTCAGGTTGGTGGGAGAGTCGATTGGCCAGCGGCCCTCCCAGACAAAAGGCTTCCATTGCCTCATCGAATTCCTTGATTTTGTTGTAACGCTCGGCCGTCCAATCATAAAGCAAGGCCACCAGTGGTGCTCCCAAATAGGCCCCCTCGGCCACAATGAGCTGCCAATATAAAACCAGAGCGACGATAAAAATAACGACTAAAACGATAAGCCAAACCACTGATATTGAACTTCTACCCTGTCCCCGACCCCCAACCGCACAAGTGTGATATTATGGCTATGATTACTGCCCACCTAACACCCCGACACAGGGATTAGGTAGGCATGGCATAATCTGAGACAATTGTACCCGGAAATGTCGGAGATTGACAAATGTGGGCTGTAAAGAGCAAACAGGCCGTGTCGTTGGTTAAGGGGGTCTGATAAAGCCGTAGAGAGCCGTTCGCATCTGAGGTTGCTCACTACTTTGTGTGGCGGTATCAAGCGGTGATTGGCCAGTTGGACCTACAAAGCCTGCATTAACCGACGTACTTCAACCTCGTTTTATCATTTGCAGAGCATTGTAGTAACTCAGGAGAAGCGTATGAACAGTTCAGACGCATCAACTGCCTTACGCATCAGTCTTCTCTACGCCATTGTCGCGGGATTATGGATACTCTTCTCTGACCACATTCTAACAAAGTTTGGTCTTGACTCTCGCCAATTGATTGTGTTGGAAAGTTATAAGGGCTGGGGGTTTGTCGTTGTTACCACTTTGGCGCTATATTCCCTGTTAAATCGTGAGCTGCAGCGGCGCAGACGAATGGAGGAGGCAATACGGCAGCAGACGCACGATCTTGATGAGCGGGTCAAGGAATTAAATTGCCTATTTGCCATTTCCAGTTTGGTTGACCAGCCGAACATTTCGTTGGAAGAGGTATTTCGGGGGGTCGTTGATCTCATTCCGCCAGCCTGGCAATATCCAGATATAGTCTGCGCCCGAGTCATCTTTAAGGACCAAGAGTTCAAAACAGAGAACTTTACAGAAACTGATTGGAAGCAAACTGCGCCCCTTATAGTCTACGGCGAACAAGTTGGTACCGTGGAAACCTGTTACTTAGAAGAAAAACCGGAAAAGGATGAGGGACCCTTCTTAAAGGAAGAGAGAAGTCTACTAAACACGATTGCCGAGCAGTTGGGAAAAACCATCGAGCGTACGCGAGCCGAGGTGGCCCTACAGCAGATGCACGGCGAATTAGAACAACGGGTGGAAGAACGGACGCGCGAATTATCCACCTTACTGAAGGTATCTTATACCGTGGCTTCCACCCTGGAACTGGAACCGTTACTGAGTTTGATCCTGGATCAACTCAAGACCATCGTAGATTACACCAGCGTTAGTATTTTGACCCTGGCGGAAGAAGTGACAGTGTTGGCCTATCGCGGTCCCGTTCCACAAGAAAAAGCCTTGCAGTTCCATTTCCTGGCGAAATCTGCCTGGGTCGATCAAGAGCTATTGAGCCATCAGAAGCCGGTGATTATTCCTGACGTATGGGACGATACCCCCCTGACCCGCGTCTTCCGGAAAAAGGCCGGTAAGCGATTGGAGACCACCTTTGGTTACATTCGTTCATGGCTGGGGGTCCCGTTGCTGGTGAAGGATCAGATGTTTGGGATCTTAAGCCTGAGCCACAGCGAGCCAGACCGCTATTCCCCCCGTCAGGCGGAACTGACTTTCGCCCTGGCTAACCAGGCCTCGGTGGCGATTGAAAATGCCAGATTATATTCGGCGACCAAGCGGCACGCCGATGAGTTGGAAACCTTGTTTGCCGTCCAGCAGGCCATCACCAGCCACCTCGAGCCAGATGCCGTGTTGCAGTTAATCGCCGACGAGGCCCGGCGGTTGACCGATACCCGCTTGAGTCTGGTCTACCTGCCCGACGGTGAAAACTTACGCATCGCCGTTCTCTCGGGTAAATATGGTCCCGACGTATTTGTGGGCTACCAGATACCAGTCGCCCAATCTGTGGCCGGGATGTCGATTCAAACCGGCCAACCGGTCACTGTTGACGATGCCCAGAATGACCCGCGGATCTATGCTGATGTAGTTCGACGGCTGGGGGCGCGTAGTTATCTGACGGTTCCTCTCATCTCCATCTCCGAACCGATGGGAGTGATTGCGGTGGCAGACAAGGAAGCCGGGACGTTGGAGCCGAATGACGAGCGAATCCTGACGATGTTAGCCTCCGGTGCGGTTATTGCTTTAGAAAACGCTCGCCTTTACCAGCAAGAGCATGAACGGCGACAGGAATTAGAGGCGCTTTACAGAGCTGATGAGGAACTGTACCGTCACTTGCGGGTGGAGCAGGTGCTACAATCATTGGTAGATGTGGCCGTGGACATCCTTGAAGCCGACAAAAGTTCCCTGATCGTGTGGGATACGCGGCGAGAGCGGTTGGAGGTACGCGCCTTTCGGGGTTTCCAGCCTGAGACTATTGAGCAGATGTCCCTGAAACCGGGTGAAAACCTGCTGGGTCAGGTGGCCATGAATGGTGAACTGGTTATCATAGAGGATGCCCGCACTGATGACCCGCGCGTGGCTAAAAATCTGATCGAGTTAGAAAGGATTCACTCGCTCGTGCTGGTTCCGATTGAAATCGGGGGAGAAGTATTTGGCATATTCAACCTGAATTATAGTCAACCTCGTGCCTTCAGCGATGAAGAGCGACGGCTTTTTGCCGCGCTGGCCCGACGAGCCGCCCTGGCTATAGAAAACGCCCGGCTTTACGAGCAGGCGCAGCAGGCGGCTATTCTGGAAGAACGCCAACGATTGGCACGGGAACTGCATGACGCTGTGACCCAGACTCTCTTTTCGGCCAGCTTGATTGCCGAGGTTCTACCTCGCCTGTGGAGCCGGAATCAGGACGAAGGACAGCGACGGTTGGAGGAACTGCGCCAGTTGGCGCGGGGGGCGCTGGCGGAGATGCGTACTTTGTTGTTAGAGTTACGCCCGGCCGCATTAACCGAAGCAAATTTAGATGAACTACTGCGTCATTTGACTGAGGCCATCACCGGCCGGGTCCGGACGCCGGTTACCTTAACCGTGGAAGGGGATTGTACGCTGCCACCCGAGGTGCAGGTCGGGTTGTATCGCATTACGCAAGAGGCGTTAAACAACGTCGCAAAACACGCCAAAGCCAGCCAGGCGGCCGTGAGTCTGTGCTGTCAGCCGCAGCAGGTGGAGCTACATGTCAAAGATGATGGACGCGGCTTTGAACCGGAGCAGGTCTCACCAGAACATTTGGGATTAGGCATAATGCGCGAACGGGCCGAAACCATTGGCGCCACCTTTAAGCTCCAGAGCCGGCCTGGCCAGGGCACCCACATTGAAGTTGTCTGGTCAAATCCGCAACCAAAGGAGTAACTATGACTGAGACGAAGCCTATTCGAGTGATGATCGTCGACGATCACGCTGTGGTCCGCAGTGGATTAGCGGCTTTTCTGTTGGTTTATGATGATATGGAACTGGTTGGAGAGGCAGAAGGGGGTGAAGAGGCGGTGGGCCAATGTGAAAAGCTTCAACCTGATGTGGTGCTGATGGATCTGGTTATGCCAGATATGGACGGTGCCACTGCCACCGGCACCATTCGCCAGCGCTGTCCGCAGGTGCAGGTGATTGCGCTGACCAGCTTTCGGGAAGAGGAACTGGTGCAAGGGGCGCTCCAGGCAGGCGCCATCAGTTATCTACTCAAGAACGTCTCCGCCGACGAACTGGCCGAGGCTATCCGGTCAGCTTATGCCGGCCGTCCCACCTTGGCTCCGGAGGCGGCTGAAGCGCTAATCCACGCCGCGACCCAGCCCCCTAAACTGGGCTTCGACCTGACCGAGCGAGAGCGGGAGGTACTGGCTCTGATGGTCCATGGGTTGAATAACCTCGAGATTGCCGAGCGACTGGTCGTGAGCCGCTCTACGGTCAGATTTCATGTCAGTAACATCCTCTCCAAACTAGAGGCTACCAATCGAGCTGAGGCTGTTGGCCTGGCCGTCCAACATAAACTGGTTAGCTGATCAGAGTCCGGATCAATCATCCGGTCAGTAACTCATCGCCCCAGATATTCGGAATATCTGGGGCAATTTTTTTGGGAGATCAGTCTAATTGACCGGTTCAGGCCAATGTGCCTGGCGCCGGGGGATTAGCCGATTGGGTAGCCCGGCCAAGAACTAGCCACCTGTCCAGGTAACATACTCTCCAGATGCCCGGTGCATCTGGAGAGTTTTTATTCTACACTGGGGGTACAAAACTGGAGAAAACCGGCTGGCTTATTGGTCAAGGTGTGCAAATGCGGGTTCTATTAGCTGATCAGCAAACACGAGTACGCTCGGCGCTGCAAATACTGTTGCAACAGGAGCCAGGCGTGAACATAGTGGGCGAAGCTAGCGAAGCCAAGGACCTCTTGGCTCAAGTGCGGGCGACTCATCCTGATCTGGTGTTACTCGACTGGGGGCTGCCTGATCTGGCAACCATCGGTTCACTGCCTGCCTTACAGACGGCTTGCCCCGACTTAGCGGTGATTGTCCTCAGTGGACGGCCGGAGGCGCGTCTGGAAGCGCTGGCTGCCGGCGCCGATGATTTTGTCAGCAAAGTTGAACCGCCGGAGCAACTATTGCTGGCCATCCAGGCCATAGACAAAAAAATCAGCGGTATCGCCGTTCTATACTAATAATGGATGCGATGTATCCAGATGTATGAGCACATAACCGATCCTGTGCTTTACACGGCCAGAGTGAGTGATAGGTGACCGTGCAAACAAAACAAATGCTCGCAGCGAGGTGTTGAATTTGAAAAAAGAACTATGTATAACATCAATAGTTGACGTGTTAAGAATATCACGAAGAGAAACTATCACTGGATCTTTCACATGATCGAGTTTATACCTGCTTTGGGACCTGTGAAAATCATCCTGTTTACAAGTCTAAGAGTCGCTAGACATAAACGTCGTGCCGTCAAGTTGCCCTATCTGTATGGGCACAGGGGACATCTGGGGCTGCTTCCCCTTCAAATTTCGTTAGTATTAGTACGATGACCATTAGAGAAATAAATCAGTTGGTTATCTGACCAGCCTAAGGATTGACAACCTGTCCAACTTTCAATCTCCTCAGATGCACCTAGTATCAGGGGAGATTTTTTTATCTATTGGTAACTAACTGGATGATAGCGTGAGAGTTATGGCGAGTTAAACTCATCCCGAAAGGTAGGGTAGGAAGATGAAGACTAAAGCCATACTTACTATGAAGCACGCAAATATTCCGTTAATATTGAGAGTTAGGGGCCGGGTGGAGAAGATACCGAGAAGAAAATTGAACCAAACCATTGACTGCGATCACATTTGCGGACATTTACCCTTGTGCTCAGATGCCAGTCAATGTCGTTAAGTTAAGACTTCGGAGGTCTGCAAAGATATATTTGGTAGAAAAATCACCTACATTATCAGGCTGTTTAGTTAGTAAAATCGCCTTCAAAGACCTCCGAAGTCTGGCAGCATTACTTAACTTAATGACATTGAGATGCCAGTGTTTTATATAGCGGGGGTAATTGGTAGGTGACAGTTATGGTAACTGTCACCAAGTTAGAGTACTGAGAGAGGAGGTGTATAATGACACCTAAAGAGCTCAGGATCGTGACAGCGTTCCGGTCGATGGAAGCCTTTCATAACCTGGACCCGCTACATTTACATAAGTTAACCTCAATAGCCACTGAGAGAAAATTTGAGGAAGGTAAGATCATTTACCGTGCCGGGGATGTGGGCAAAGCTATCTACTTAATCCAAGAAGGGGAAGTGGCTGTCGAAATGGAAATAGAAGATTATGGTCCGGTCACGTTGTTTACTTTGGGCCCGGGTCAACTTTTCGGTTGGTCATCGTTGTTTCCCACCCGGCGCAAGCAGGCCAGGGCCCGTGTGGTTCAACCCACCCAAACCATCGCCATTAATGCCAGTCAATTACGAGATCTATTCCGATCAGACCATGAATTGGAACGGGCGGTTATGAACTGTGTGACTCATGCCGTGGTCGATCGTGTCCGCGGCGCCCGTCTGGAGTTGGCCAAAACGTTGGCGGCTGATCGGAAAAAACGACAATGATAGATACGACTTCTCCGCTGCAGGCCATCAACAATAAAGAGCTGGATTTACGCCGCCGGGTTGAGGAAGCCCATCGCCAGGCTGAAGCTCAGATACAAGCTGCCCGCAAAGCGGCCAAAGAAATCATTGCTCAGGCTGATGAAAAAGGACAGGCAGAAGCAGAAGCTATATTTCAGCAGGATGTTGAAGAGGCCCGGCAACAAGCTGAAGCTATTGTAACCGCAGCCCATAAAGACGCCGCTACGCTCCGCGCCCAAGCCACACCTAGATTGGATGAGGTTGCTGAACGGATTGTGGCGTTGGTCCTGTCCGGCAAACACCCGGTCGGCGACTGATTCGACTCCAAGGAGATTAATCATGCTGCTTCCAATGGCTAAAGTTCAGATTGTTGGGACCAAACGGTGCCGGGATGACACCGTTCAACTTTTGCAGCGCCTGGGCACAATTCAAATTGACGCCTGGAGTGAGGGCCGGGCTATGTTTCAGCAGCAAATGACCCTCAGTGATGAAGCCATCAATCTACGTGAACGTCTGGCCTACACCGTTACTCGCGTCGAAGCCGTGGTGGCCGCCTTACCCCCCGTCAAATTACCTCCCTGGTCTGAGTATGAAAACTATTACGCTCGTTCTCCTGACCAGATTATAGATATCGTCACGGTAGATTTAGCGGAGATAGCCCCCCAGGTGCAAACGCTCACCACCCAACAGGATCAACTTGAAGAGCAGCTTGGCTCGCTCCCCCGTTATGAAACGACCCTCCGACGATTGCTGCCGTTAGTGCCGGTCCTCATCGATCTTGAGGACTACATGGTAACGGCCATCTGGGTGGAGCGCCGCTACTACCAAGCCCTAACAACCATTACCCGACAACTGGAAGAACTGACCGGGGGGCTCTGCGAAGTCATATCCGGTGAGGTAGATCAAGACGCAGAGCGTCTGGCAGCCGTGCTGGTCTTTCCCAAAACGCATACCGAAGCTGTCAATGAATTACTGGGGCGGGAAAACATTACTCAGGCTCGTCTTCCGGCCGAATTTGCCAACCAGCCGCTGGAACAAGCGCTGAGCCAGATCCGACAGCGGTTGCGGATTATCCCGGGCCAATTGGCCGAGATCAAAGCTCAACAGGAGACCTTGGCCCGGCGCTGGCGTCCCCGGCTGCTCACCTGGCAGGCGCTGCTGCAAGACCATCTGGCGCAGATCGACGTGTGTCCTAATTTCGGCCAAACCGATTACACTTTCGTGATTGAGGGCTGGGTACCCGAGCATCAACTGGCCAGGATCGAGGCTGCTCTGCCTGGTGAAGCCGGCGATGAGGTCATCGTTGTCAAGCTGCCACTACGCCCCGAGGAGAAAAATCAGGCGCCGGTGATGTTCGACAATCCGCGGTTGGTCAAACCTTTTGAGCCGCTGGTAGGGCTGTTAGCCTTGCCCAAGTATGCTGCCATCGACCCAACCCCGCTAATGGCCATCTTTATGCCCGTCTTCTTTGGGCTGATGCTGGGTGATATTGGCTATGGCCTTATTATCCTGGCTTTGATGTTTTACCTACGCTGGCGTTTTAAAGCCCGGTCCACCCTGCGCCGTCTGGCCGAGGTACTGATGATAGGTTCTGCCTGGAGCATCGTCTTTGGTTTTCTCTTCGGCGAGTTATTCGGCACCCTGGGCGAAGCGATTGGTCTCCAGCCACTGTGGTTTGATCGAGGCCACGACGTGCAATCCCTTTTCTTGCTAACAATAGGGATTGGCGCAGGACACATCATTCTGGGCTTGTGCCTGGGAGCGTGGGAAGCCATCCAGCAGCACAGCCAGCACGATTTGGTTGAAAAGGTGGCTATGCTGGTCTCGCTGTCAGCCCTTTTCCTACTGGTAACTATTCTGACAGATTACCTGCCCGACTCATTTCTGACCCCGGTCATTGTGCTGTTATTAGTTGGGCTGGCGGTGCTAATCTTCTCTTTAGGCAAGCTTGGTTTTTTTCTTGGCCCGCTGGAATTGGTCAGTCTAGTGGGTAATATCCTGTCATATTTGCGAATTGCAGCGATCGGCCTGGCCTCAGTTTATCTGGCGATGGTAGCCAATGCCCTGGCCGGTTTTGTTGGTAATATCTTGATCGGTTTGATCATTGCCGTTCTGTTCCACACCCTAAACATTGCCCTGGGTGCTTTCAGCCCGACTATTCAGTCGCTACGGCTGCATTACGTGGAGTTCTTTAGCAAATTCTATCAGAGCGGAGGACAACCTTTTCGTCCGTTCCAACGTTCGATGAGCAGGACCGATTGACGGTGTCCGTACCGGGAACTCAAACAGTTTTGGAGAATCGTCACCTTTTATCGATAACATTGGTAGAAAGGAGCTTAACCGATGGAAATTGGACTTTTGGCTATTGGCGCTGGCCTTGCCGTAGGTTTGGCTGGGCTGGGCACCGGCTATGCCCAGGCCCACATTGGCTCGGCCGGCGCCGGCACTATTGCTGAGAAGCCTGAACTGACTGGTACCGTGATTCTACTGATTGCTATCCCAGAGACGGTGCTGATCCTGGGCTTTGCAGTGGCGGCTATGATCATCCTATTGTTGACGTAACCTTCGTTGGTAAGCGACGCGCGTGAACTATGCCTTTAGAGAATATCTTACAAACACTGGAAGCTGAGGCTGAGCGTCTGGTCACCGAGATTGATGAGGCGACTCAGGCCGAAGTTGAACGCATTCGGGCTGAAGCTCAAGCCGAGGCGACGGTTGTGCGACAAAAACATATCACGGCGATAGAGGCCCCGTTCCGAGCCGAGCAAGCTCGTATTCTGAATCAAGCCAAGCTGGAGGCGCTCCAGATTGTACTAGGAACTCGTGAGGAGCTTATCACAGCCGTGTTAGAAGCAACTGTCCGTCAGTTGGAGGCGCTAACCTCAACTGAACTATACGCCGACCTGTTGCAGCATTTGACGCAAGAAGCTGTTACTGTCCTTGGTGTAAACGAGGTATGTCTGCGCGTGCGGAGCAGCGACGTGGAGTTGATGAACTGTATCGTTCAAAAGCTGGGGTTATCGGCTACGGTAACTGGTGGACTGGAGGATGACGAAGCTATGGCAAGTAATGGGGGTGGGGTGGTCACCACCACCCTAGATGAACGGATCAGTCTGATCAACACCCCAATAGCCCGCTTGGCACGCGCCGCCAGCCTGTATCGTCTTCAAATAGCCAAAATGATGTTCGAGGATCAGCCACGGGAGAATTAATCGGTGCCGCAAGGGTATGGTTACGGCAATGCCCGGCTACGGGCTATGCGCAGCCGGCTGCTGACGGAGACCGACTATAGCGCTTTGCTGGACAAAGCAAACATACATGAACTCATCAACGCTCTGGCCGAAACCTCCTATCGAGAGGATATAGAGGCAACCCTGGTACGAGTGGAGGGAGTACGATGCGTATTTGAGGCGGTACGGACCAACCTGACCCGCACTTTGCGCCAAATCCGCTACTTTTTTGAGGCTAAGCCCCTGACCCTGGTTGATCTGCTCCTGCGCCGCTGGGACCGGCACAATCTACTGACTATCCTACGCGGGCAGAGTCAAGAGATCCCACCTGAATTGGTGTTGTCGACGGTCGTGCCAGTAGGCCAGCTTGATGAGGTGTCGCTGCGGGAGTTAGCCCGCCAGCCCGGTCTAAGAGCCGCTATAGACCTGATGGCTGCCTGGCGACTGCCCTATGCCGGGGTATTACGTCAAGTTCGAACCCACGCTGACGCAATGTCCGACCTTGATCAACTCGAACTGGTCCTAAATCAATTCCATTATGCGGCTCTGTGGCAAGCCCTGAAGTCGGGTAATGGCAATCAGGCCATTCTCCTCGAACACCTTCGGACCGAGGTCGATCTCGTTAACATCTCCACTGCTTTACGGCTGGCCCGGATGCCCGGCGTTACCACCTTGGTCGGTCAACGTTACAATGCCAGCGATGTTCGCCCTCTATTGATTGAATCTCGAGGGCATCTGCCAGTTCAACAACTGGCTAATTTAGTCGCCGAGGGCAATGGAGTCGAAGGGGTAATGTTTGGCTTGAGCAAAACCCGCTACGGCCAGGCCTTGCAGGCCGGTTGGCAGCGATATCAGGCTGGCGAGGGTGGCCTGACCGTAATAGAACGAGAGTTAGAACGCTGGCAGGCTGAGCAAACGGCGGCTATGTTCAGCCGCAATCCCTTGAGCATCGCCATTCCGATTGGCTATATTGGTTGCAAAGAGCTGGAGGTGGCCAATCTGCGCCTTGTGGCCCAGGCCGTGGAGTTGAGTATGCCACGAGAGCAGGTGCGTCGTGATTTGATTATGGTGTAGAGATATTTGGACCTATGGGACGTTTGATGGTTATTACCACGCCTGATTCGGCCCCCGGATTTCAACTGGCGGGTGTCGAGACCTTTGCCGTGGAAAATGTTAACCAGGCAGAATCAATCCTTAAAGAGCTTTTAACTGGAGATGAGGCCAGTCTTATTGTGGTGCGTCAGGGTTTGTTAGAAGCGATGGGCACCCGCTTGCAGCGCCAGGTGAGACGCAGTTACCGGCCTGTGGTCATAGCCATCCCCGGTGGTGTACCTACTATTACCGCCAGCGAGAGACGTCAACGCTACATTAGCGAACTCATCCGGCGCGCCATCGGCTTTCGGATCACCTTTGGTCCTGCGCAGTCAGAAGCCGAAGACGCCTAGTCCTGCGGGGAGCATAATCGTTTATGAACCAACCAAGCACTGGAACCATTGTTCGTATCGCCGGCCCGGTTGTTGTGGCAAAGGGTCTGGTCGGCGTTCACATCTATGATGTGGTCTACGTCGGTCAGGTCCGGCTGGTCGGCGAGGTCATCCGCCTGGTCGGTGACCTGGCGACTATTCAGATTTATGAGGATACCGGCGGTTTGCGCGTGGGAGAGCCGGTCGCCAGTAGCGGCAGGCCCTTTATGGTTGAACTTGGGCCGGGACTGTTGGGCGCTATCTTTGATGGGGTCCAGCGTCCTCTGCCCGTCCTGCGTGAACAACAGGGGAACTTCATCACCCGCGGGAGCACCGCCCTGGCTCTGGATCGCCAGAAAGTGTGGGAGTTTGAACCACAGGTCCAGGTTGGCGACGATGTATCGGGGGGAACTATCCTGGGAGTCGTTCAGGAGACCCCCCATCTGGAGCATCGCGTGTTGGTACCTCCCGCTGTCAAGGGAGTGGTCGAAGAAATTCGGACCGGTCAGTTCAACGTCGACCAAACCGTGGCCGTAGTTTGTCCCCCAGCGCCCCACCGGTCTACGCTAAGCGCAGGCCAAAGGCGCACAGTTGCAATAGGCTCAGTAGACAGGCAAATCGATCACGCGCTGGGCGAACCGGTGGAGTTGTCGCTGATGCAGCACTGGCCCACCCGACAGCCCCGTCCCTACGTGGAGAAACTGGATCCCAGTGAACCCCTCATTACCGGTCAACGCATTATCGATGCCTTGTTCTCAATACCCAAGGGCGGGACAGCCATCATCCCCGGCGGTTTCGGTACGGGCAAGACTGTCCTTGAACAGACCTTTGCTAAATGGGCCGATGCCGACATCATCGTTTACGTGGGTTGTGGGGAGCGGGGCAATGAGATGACCGACGTCTTGGAAGAATTTCCCAAACTGAAAGATCCCTACACTGGCGGCCCGCTGATGGATCGGACCATCTTGATTGCCAACACCTCAAACATGCCGGTCGCCGCCCGCGAGGCCAGTATTTACACCGGGGTAACCATTGCCGAATACTTTCGGGATATGGGCTATGACGTGGCCCTGATGGCCGACTCGACCTCACGCTGGGGGGAGGCGTTGCGAGAAGTCTCCGGACGCCTGGAAGAAATGCCCGGTGAGGAAGGATATCCGGCCTATCTCCTCAGCCGGCTGGCCGATTTTTACGAGCGAGGGGGACGGGTAACCTGCGCCGGAGGCAATCACGATGTCGGTTCCGTCACCCTGATTGGGGCCGTATCGCCTCCCGGTGGTGATTTTTCTGAACCAATGACCCAAAACTCACTGCGGGTAACAGGTACCTTCTGGGGACTGGACACTGATCTGGCCCGTCGGCGTCACTTTCCGGCCATCAATTGGACCACCAGCTATTCTCTCTACAAATTGGAGGCCTGGTTTAATCAACACGTAGCTAAAGAGTGGGCCGACCAGACTCAACGGGTCCGGACCCTACTTCAGCGTGAGGGGGAACTGCGGGAGATTGTGCAACTTGTTGGAGCCGACGCCCTGGCAGAAAGCGAGAAAGGCGAGCTGGCCGTGGGGCGGATACTGCGCGAGGACTTTCTGCAGCAATCGGCCTTCAGTGACGATGCCTTTTGTCCGCCTGAGAAGACCTATTGGATGCTAAAGATAATCCTCACCTTTTATGACGGCGTGACCAAAGCCCTGGGACAAGCCGTTCCTCTGGAACGGGCCTTGGTCCCTGAAATTCTTGATCAGATAGCCCGGATGCGGGAGTGGCCGCCCGCCACAGTTCTTGAGCGTGGTCGGGAATTACTGGCGCAAATTGAAACGACTTTCTCCAAGATGTAACGCACAGGGTAGAATGATGAAGACAAATTCTGGCATTTTACCTCTTTATGTACTTGAGTATCGCACCCTGTCCTATCTTTCTGGCCCATTACTCTTTGTGGAAAATGTGCAGAATGTGGGGTATAACGAAGTTGTGAAGTTGCACGGTTCCGACGGCCTGATCCGACGTGGCCAGGTGCTGGAAGTGGATGGCAACCGGGCCGTAGTGCAAGTTTTTGTGGGTACCCGTGGCCTGGATCTGGCCCAGACCAAGGCCCGTTTTGCGGGTGACGTGGCTCGGCTTGGCGTATCGCTGGAAATGTTGGGCCGTATGTTCAACGGTTCCGGTGAACCAATTGACGGGGGCCCTCCCCTTGTCCCTGAAATGCGGCTTGACATTAACAGCCAACCGATCAATCCCTGGGCCCGAGATCATCCGGCGGAGTTTATTCAGACCGGTATCTCCGCCATTGATGGTCTGAACACGCTGGTACGGGGCCAAAAGCTGCCCATTTTCTCCGGTTTTGGCTTGCCCGGCGGCGAGTTGGCCGCCCAGATTGCCGCCCAAGCTGAGGTCCGTGGCACCGGCGAGGAGTTTGCCGTGGTCTTTGCGGCTATTGGTATTCCCCATCACGAGGCGGCTGTCTTTCGCCATAGTTTTGAGGCCAGCGGTGCGTTGGAACGAACCGTACTCTTTATGAATCTGGCCGACGATCCCACCATCGAGCGCCTCATCACTCCGCGCTTGGGGCTGACCACCGCCGAATATCTGGCTTTTCGGCACGATTACCACGTTCTGGTCATTATCACCGATATGACCAACTACGCTGAGGCCCTGCGTGAGGTATCTGCCGCCCGGGAAGAGGTGCCGGGCCGGCGCGGCTATCCTGGCTATCTCTACACCGACCTGGCTTCCATCTACGAGCGGGCGGGCCGGATCAAAGAGAAGCAGGGGTCCATTACCCAATTACTCATCCTGACGATGCCCGATGACGACATCACCCACCCTATCCCTGACCTGACCGGTTACATCACCGAAGGACAAATTGTCCTGTCCCGGGATCTGCATCGAAGGGGGGTCTATCCCCCCATTGACCCATTGCCGAGTCTGTCACGTCTGATGAACGCTGGCATCGGCCAGGGCAAGACCCGCCCCGATCACCGCCAGGTAGCGGACCAGCTTTACGCCCTATATGCCCAGGGGCGTGACCTGCGGCGGCTGGTGGCCATCGTGGGCGAGGCAGCTCTGTCGGAGGAGGAACGGCGTTACTTGAGCTTTGCTGAACGGTTTGAGCAAGCCTTTATCAACCAGGGACCGACCAATCGATCTCTGGAAGAAACCTTTGCCCAGGCGTGGCAGTTATTAGGGTTGTTACCGCCTCGGGAGCTTAAGCGTATCAAAACAGAATTCATTGAGCAGCACTATCCCGAGTCAGATTAACCCGAAAAACTGCATAGAAATAGAGATGCCATTGGACAATTATGGAACAGGTTAGAGCTACACGTGCCGAGTTATTGGTTAAAAGGAGTCAGATTGCGTTGGCCTGCCAGGGACGAGATCTACTCAAAGAGAAACGTAATGCCCTGCTGCGGGAGTTGATGCGCACGGCCGAGCAGGTCATCCGCAGCGGCGATGAATTAGAACAGCGTATAGGCGAGGCCACAATGGCCCTGGCTATCGCTGAGGCTCTCGATGGACCGGAGGCGGTACGCTCAGCGGCATTTGCCGCCAGAGGCCAGGTAACCTTGGAGGTGACTGGCACCAACGTCATGGGCGTGCCCGTGCCGGTTATCGAGCGAAAGAGCGTGGCTCGGAACCTACTCAACCGGGGGTACAGTCTGCCAACTGTCTCCAGTCGGATAGATGCGGTGGCCGAAGCTTTCGAAACCCTGCTCGACTGCACCATCGAAGTAGCCGACAGCGAAATGCGCTTGCGACGTCTGGCAGAAGAGATTAGTCGCACCACTCGCCGAGTCAACGCTTTAGATAACGTACTCATCCCTCGCCTCGAAACTGAGCGGAATTACATCCAGATGGTTCTGGAGGAGCGGGAGCGAGAAGACCTGTTCCGACTGAAGCGGGTCAAAATGAAATTGGAACAACGACCCCGGACTTCATCGGTCGAGTGAGGTAGATGAGAATTAGCTATTGCCATCAACGCCAACCGGTTAAGGCAAAATCGATCCACGAACAGAGCGTCTAACGGTTTCCACCGCAATGGCAATAAGCATCTGATCGAGTTACGGCACGTCGTAAAAACTTACGAAAGCTTGGCAGGAAGGTTTACCGCGCTCCGGGATGTCAACATACAAGTTGATACCGGTGAATTTATAACCGTCGTCGGCAAGTCGGGCAGCGGCGTTTTTCAATTCTACCAACTGAAGTTCGCCCTACAGATTGGCTAACCGTATACTCACTGACAAACAAAAAAGACCGGGAAAAATCCCGATCTTGTGTGTGGGCGCGACAGGATTCGAACCTGTGACCTCACGGATGTGAACCGTGCGCTCTAACCAACTGAGCTACGCACCCAACTGCAAGCTAAATTATATCACCGCCGGGACAAAAGCGCAAAATTTGGGCATAGTTCGCTATCAAGATGACTGAAAAGCCAGAGTAATATCGTAAGCTGACTGGGGCTCGATAAACAGCAAGCTATCAAGCTGCACGGCATTGGCCCCAACCTGCACGAAAGCCTGGACATCAGCCAGGGTGTGGATGCCACCCGCAGCGACGAGGGGTAGCTCAACCATGCCTTTGATGGTTTGCACTGCATATAAAGCCAGGCTGTGCAAAGCTGGACCGTATAAATAGCCGCTGACCGTTTCTCCATTGAGCGGCGACAGAACCGTACCCAACGGCGGCGCACCGATGACCAGGGCCTCGGCCTGGGCCTTGGCGGCTGCTTCAGCCATATCGACCGCTCTGTCTAACGGCAGCTTGACCAACAACGGCAACAAACAATCAGCGCGAATCGCTCTGATCCAACACTCGATATCGCCCGGGGTCGCAGCGTGGGGTACCCCCAACTCGATGGCGGCGATGGTCTCGGTGCTGGCCAGGGCCCGGGCCGTCCGGCGCAAATCATCCGGCTCGTCGGCCGGCAGGTGGGCAATGATTGGCACCCCTAACCGACGCCAACTTTGACCATATTGCCGGATCACTTTTCTGACTCCCGGATTTTGTTGGCCGGTATGGAGGATGAAACCGGCCGTCGTTTCGACCAGGCGGGGCTGGGGCGAGCCACGCCGGGGACGCAGGGTGATGGGGTTGGTCACAATAGCGCCAAAGGCGGCCAGGTCTACCAGGCGTTGGTAAGCCGTTCCGTAACCACCACAGCCAGCGGCAATCATCACCGGGCTGGTCAGTGGCAGGCCAATTTTGTGGTCAGGAGCCAGTTCGATCATGCGTTTCTGAATACAATCTATGCAGCTATTTACTGGTCTACGTATTGTTATGAAGCACAGTGCGTATTGCGTGTTGCGTATTGCGTGTCAAACCCACTATACGCAACACGTGGGCTTCTGGATCGACAATCCCTTTTTTTACGCTTAATATTGGCCCAGTATCATCACCCACTTACCGCCGCCAGGTCAAAAACCGGACCGTCTAGACAAGTTAACTTCAAATCGGATTCTGTCTCTATGGCACAACTCAGGCAAGCCCCGACGCCGCAGGCCATAGAACTCGTGATCAGACCAAACAAAAAGCCAGGCTCTAGCCTGAATCGTACTTTTTCTACCTGGCTTTTCAGCATACCATAGAGGGTGGTCGAACCGACCGCGCAGACGGCATCGGCCCAGCCGAGCAATTCGGGCAACAGGTCGGTGACCGGTCCCCGGTAGCCCTGGGAACCATCCAGGGTGGCGGCCTGAAATTCGACAAGCGGCGGCAGGGCGGCAACCGGATACAGGGCCGAAGACCGGCTCCCACCCAAAGCCAGGGTGATCGAGAGACCAGCGGTAATGGCTCGTTCCATCTGTCCCAGCAAAGGGCCAATGGCCTGACCGTCACCGACCAGTAATAAATGGTGCACGTGACTGGCCAGGGGAAAGCCGGTGCCTAACGGACCGATCACATCCAATTTATCCCCCGGTCGCCGGGCCGATAACCAGGCCAGGCCAGGATCGGGATCGGGCCGAAGCAAAAGGTCAACCCGATCATCATCAACAAAAGCCGGAAAGACGGGGCGACGCAGGTAGCAGGTAAAGCGGTCGGCGCAACGCAGCAGGAGAAACTGGCCGGGGTGTGGTCGCGGGCTAAAATCCGGCGCAGCCAGACTCAGTCGCCACCAGGCCAGGGCAATGGTTTCTTTTTCAACCACGGTGACCTGTGTCTGCATCATAGCATAACTCTACTGTCGCAACTCCACTTCCAGACCGCCGGTTAAAGCAGCCAGCAAGTTGTAAATCCAGCCCAGAAGCAAGACGATGATAGCTATCAGAAAACCACCGCCGATCACGCTGACCAAAATAATGAGCAGGATCAGCGTAAAACGTTGGTCGTCCAGGCGAATCAGTAGTGTCTGGGCCGTCTCCAGGCCCAACAAGGTGATAAAATCGAACTCAACCGGCACCCCCAACCCCAGCAGGTCCACTTCCGACGCCTGCCAATTCTCCAAAAACCGGCGCAAGGCGGCAACGATCTGAGTCGCTCCCACGGCGCAGATGAGGCCCGGCAACAGCATAGCCACCCCACCCAAGAGGCAGCCAAATTTAGCCAAAGGCAGGGTATTGATTTTACGAACGCTATAACGGATGTTTTGAGACATGATATTAACTCCTGGGTCGTGGGTCGTGAAGCAGGGAGCGGAGAACGGAGAGCGGAGAGCGGGAAGCGTAAGTACCGCTCTCCGCTTTCCGCTTTCCGCTCCTGCTCACAATTCCGCGATAATCCCCGGCAATTCCGACAAACCCCCGGCCACCGTAGTAGGTCGAATATGGCGGTGGTCGGCATTGGCGCGCGCTTCGTCCATGGTGACCAGAATGCTGTGCATGCCGGCGTTCTGAGCTCCCAAGATGTCGGCCGGCAGGGTGTCACCGACCACCACAATTTCCTGGGGGGGTAGCCCCCAGCGCCGAGCAATTAAATCAAACGGCTCTCGTTTAGGTTTACGCCACCCCCACCCGGCCGAGCTAAAGGTAGGGGATAACCAGGGACGCAGGCCGTTTCGATTAACCAATCGCTGGATAAAAGGATCATCGGTGGCGTTGGAGTAAAGTCCCAGCCGGTAGCCCTGTGTTTTAAGCAATTTGAGTGTGTCCAGGGTATCGGGGTAACTTTGCCAGGTCGCTTCTTCCGGCCCAAAATAGACTTTAATTGCTGCCTCGACCAGCGACTTGGTCGAGGCTGGCGCCCCGATTGTTTCCAGAGCGTCGCGCAAACTCTGCTGGGCGACCACCTCCGTTTGGGTTTGGTAGGCAATCTGGCGGCCAGCCTCCCGCTCACGAATGAAAGCTTCGACCAAGCCCGGCGCGTCTATCTTAATATGTTTCTTCTTGAAATACCAGGTGGCCATCGCCTCAGCGCCTTGCCGTTTGACGGTCTCCCAGTCGCCGGTAAAGCGCACCAGGGTATGCCCCAGGTCAAAAATAATGCCCTTAATCAATAGCCTCTCTCCCGATCAACCAGATTTAACAGCGGTTCGCCAGCTAAATAACGCCGCAGATTTTCGGCAAATAGATCACTGGCCCGATCATCATACTTCGGCGTAAAGCCGGACACGTGGGGCGAGATAATGACATTCTCCATCTGCCAGAGCGCACTTTCTGAGGAGAGTGGCTCTTTCTCAAAAACGTCAAGCCCGGCCCCGGCGATTTGTCCCTGGCGTAAGGCGGCAATTAAGGCCGTTTCGTCCACCAGCCCGCCTCGGGCCAGATTGAAAAAGAAGGCACTTTCTTTCATGCTGGCAAAAGCCTTAGCCCCAAAAAGATGGTGCGTTTCCGGAGTCAGCGGAACCAAAACCACCACGTAGTCACATTGGGGCAACATGTCCAGCAAATAGCCGGTCTGGTAAATCTTTTCGGGAATAACGGCTTCAGGATCACCAATACCTGGCTCCATAAAACCGAAGTACGGGCGACGCTGTCCGGAGCGATTGACCGCCAGCACCCGCATCCCCAGGGCCTGGGCTTGCCGGGCCAACTCCCGGCCAATGGCCCCATACCCCACCAGGCCCAGGGTGCTGCCGCGTAACTCCGGCCTGGAAAACAGAGCCCAGCGTCCTTCAGGCCATTCTGACCGGGCTTGAAAGCGGAACATTTCCAGCAGCTTCCAGCGAAAGGCCAACATCATGGCTAAAGCATGTTCGGCCATAGGTACCGGATGGACGCCGTTTAAAGTGGTCAGAATCACCTGGCTCTGCCAGACCGGTTTATCGAGCAGATAATTAATGCCCGCGCTGTGGGCTTGAATCCAGTTCAACCGGGGAAAGCGATGGGCCTCATTCAGGTGCCTGCCCCAGCCATACAGAATCTCCACCCGGTTGCGTAAATCTTCGGGCAACTCCTCAAACGAAGCATCGGTGATCTGGTGTACATCCAGCCGGGACGAAACGGCGCGCAATTTATTTAACTGGGCTTCAGAAAAACGGAGCAGGCTCAGCAGAGTGATTTGTTCGACCACGAGTCAATCTCCTAATTTACTGTAGGCAGGGCATCCTCCCAATTTACTGTAGGCAGGGCATCCCCATGCCCTGCCGCCGAGGCATAGGGATGCCTCGGCTACGTGATTCCAAGGATGCCCCGACTACGTGATTCCGGGGATGCCTCGGCTACGTGATTCCGGGGATGCCTCGGCTACGTAATTCCAGGGATGCCTCGACTACGTGATTCCGGGGATGCCTCGGCTACGTGATTCCAGGGATGCCCCGGCTACGTGATTCCAGGGTGTGGTGAATAGCCACCGTCCGTGATTTTACCCCACCCCCCAAATACGCACAAGCCAACACATATTGCCCGGTCTCTTTTGCCGTTTGGGTTAAACAACAGTAAGATATTATTATCATTGCTAAGTGAGGTCAATGAAATGCCTGATTTACGACAAAAACTATCCGAACCGGGGATCATTGTTATGGATGGAGCGACCGGCACCCAACTGCAAAAAATGGGATTGCCGGCCGGCAGGGCCCCGGAGTTATGGAACCTGGAGAATCCCGAAGCGGTCAAAAAACATTATCAAGCCTACGTTGAGGCCGGTTCGGATGCCATTTTAACCAACACCTTTGGCGGCTCTCGTCCGCGCCTGGATATGGAAGGGAGCGGACATCTAACACATGACATCAACCTGGCGGCGGCCAAACTGGCCCGCGAGGTAGCCGGAGATAAGGTGTTGGTACTGGGATCGATTGGTCCCACCGGCCAGCTCATGGAGCCGATGGGTGAGTTGACCTACGATAAAGCTGTGGCATATTTTGCCGAGCAGGCGGCGGCCCTGGCCGAAGGTGGCGCCGACGGCATCCACGTCGAAACGATGAGCGACTTACAGGAAGCCAAAGCAGCCATTGTCGGCGCTCATCAAGCCACCGATTTGCCGGTGACGGTGACGATGAGTTTTGACATGCATGGGCGCACGATGATGGGTGTTCGCCCGGAAGAAGCGGTCAAAGCGTTGTGGGCTCTGGACGTGTTGGCCGTGGGGGTCAATTGTGGTCGCACCCTGGAAGAGAACCTGCAAGCTCTGACGGCTATGCGCACCGCCGCCCCCGAGGTCACCTTGATTGCCAAGCCAAATGCCGGTTTACCCCGGCTGGAAGCAGGTGGCATTGAGGCGGTCTATGATGTCACGCCGGAGGTTATGGCCGATTATGCCTTAAAATTTGGCACCCAACATGTGAAGATGTTGGGCGGGTGTTGTGGCAGCAATCCTGATCACATCAGATCGCTGAAAGCAGCCCTGAAAGATTTTGAACCGCCGCCCCTGGCCGAAGTCCTGGCCCAAAATCAGGCCAATCAAGACGGCAACCCCTCCGGTCGCCGTGAACGGCGCGGCTCAAAAAGGCGAGAGAAGGGGTAATACATTATGGCTCAACACGGATTTGAGGGGTAAGAGGATGCTGAAAATTGAAAACTGAGAAATTAGAAATTAGAAACGAGTGGGCAATCCTTCTAATTTCTATTTTCTAATTTCTAATCGGGATAGCTCAAGTTGATTTTACCCCTCGAACCCACAATGTGGGATTAGCCGGTCTTAGCCTGTACATCTCCGGCTGAAGCCTCAACCCCACAAAACTTGCCCCAAAAGTGAAATACACCTGCAAATAGTTCAAGTTTTACATTTCACGCCCAACATGTGTTATAATAATCTTATCTAACCCCACAGGCAAAGGATGCCGAGTATGCAGCCAAATAAAACTCTCTTTTTTGTCATCATTGGTCTGGCCATTGTGGCCGTTGTTGGTATGTTTCTGGGGCGATCTTTGCTGGCCGAGTCACTGGATTTACCCACGGCTCCCCAGGAAATCTCTATTCAAGTCGTGGTTGCCCCCTCGATCAAGCCATGGGTGGATAAAGCAGCCCAGGATTTTAACCAGGCGAATCCCAAGACACAGGTTCAAGTTATCGCCGCAGACGACCTAATTCCTCCCGAAGCCCAATTTACGAGCACTCCCCAAACGAGTCCCCCCGTGGCCTGGCTGGCCGAGGCGACGTTTGTCGTAGAGATGGCCCGTAATAGTGGCCTGCAATTTGACGACGCTCGTTCTGTGGCCAGCACCTCCCTGGCCTGGGGAGTGTTCAACAACCGGAAAGAGGAGTTCATTCAGCAGTACGGCGATCTGACCTGGGTCGCTCTGCATGAGCGGGCTATTGAACCGGACAGCAGTCTGAAAGTAGTAATTGCCCTGCCGCGCAACTCGGCTGAAGGGCTGGCCGCGCTTATCTCGGCTGCTGCTGCTTACCACAACAGCCAAACGCTTTCCGGGGCCGATGCCCGCAGTGCCGAACCGTGGTTGAGCGAAACCTTGAAAGAAAGCGCCCGGGGTAGTTTGACCCTATCCAGGCCGGCCGAAGCTTTTGCCACCCGGGGTGCCTCTGTCGGTGATGCCGGCCTGCTGACCCAGGCTTCCTGGCAGCAGGTCGGGCTGCAAAATCGCCCTGATTTTTCCATCATCCCGGCTCAATTCAATATCACGCTGGATTACCCCTTTGCCATCTGGAACGGCACCCAGGCCACCCCGGAAAGCCAACAGGCCGCCGTGGCCTTTCGAGATTTCCTGTTGAGTGAAGCCCAACAAAACGCCCTGGCTGAGCTCTCCCTTGAGCGAGCCGGCGCAAGCGTCCCCAACAGCGTGCAGGCAGATGACCAGGCCGTGCTGACCCTCTTCCGTTGGGCCGAGCGGGAACTGCGGTAATGACATTATTTTAGGTGAATAATTACAAACAATTTATGGAGGATGAAATCATGTCGAAAAAACTATTACTTATCCTGTTTCCTGTGCTAATGGCTCTGGCCTGCTCGCTGGGTGGTGACGGGGGTGGGGATATTTCCCTGAGCCAAGACAGTGATTTCCAATGTGCCCAGAATGCCGTGGAAATTGAGATCATCTACGCCCCTGAGTCAGAACTGTACCTGGCTGGGGAGATTTACGACGGGATCAACCAGTTTAACCAGGCTTACAACGAGGGACGCAACCCGGTCACCGGCCAGCCCCTGGCCGAAGGTGAACAACCTATCTGTGTCAAGGGGGGACCGGGTTCGTCGGGCCAGATTGCCCAGGGCATTATCAACGCTATCATTGCCCCCAATAATGTCAACGTGGCCCGACCGACCATCTTTGCTCCCTCGGTCAGTCACTGGTTGGCCCTGGTCAACTTCCAGACCGGCCGCCAGATATTCGACCTGGCCGACAGTCCCCCCACGGCCCTGGCGCCGGTGGTTATGGCCATTTGGGAAAGCCGGCTCAAGGCCATTCAGGATAAGACCGGCAGCGAAACGGTAGGCTGGGAAGAGTTGTTGGCCGTAATCAACTCGCCCAATGGCTGGGCCGATTACAATATTCCCGGCAACCGGACCACGGTTTATTACGGTCACACCGACCCGTTCATCAGTTCGACGGCTCTATCGACCCTGATTGGCGAGTTTTACGCCAGCGCCCGTTACAACAGCGACGTTTCTGATTTCCGCCGCTTGACGTTGGACCAGGTTAATGACAACCGGGTGCAACAGGGGGTACGTGACATCGAAGAATTGATTCGCCATTACTCCTCACGAACGACCGAATTCAAGGAGTATATCGCCCAGGGGCCGGATTACCTGGATTTTGTGGCCCTGGAAGAGAACGACCTGATTTATATTAACCAGGGTAAAACCGTTTACCAACCCCCGGAGAAATTGGTGGCCCTCTACCCCAAAGAGGGTACTTTCTGGCACGAGCACCCCTTCGCTATCCCCCAGGCCGATTGGGTGACGGATGAACAGCGGGCCGCGGCCAAAGTCTTTACCGAGTTCATCCGCAGCGAGGCCGTTCAACAAAAGGTGATGGAAAGTGGCTTCCGGCCGGCCAATCCCAGCGTTACCGTCGGTTATCCCATTGCCCCGGAACTGGGCGTTGACCCCAGCCAACCGACCACCATTCTGGAGGTGCCCGATCCCGAAGTGATCGCCGCCGTACAGGCCAGTTGGCAATTCGTCAAAAAGCAGGCTGACGTGCTGCTGGTCATTGACACCTCCGGCTCGATGGCGGGCAGTAAGATTGACCAGGCCAAAGAAGCGGCCAGGGTCTTTGTGGAAAATATGCCGCTCCAAAACCAGGTCGGGCTGGTTAGCTTTAACACCACGATTAACGTGCTGACGCCGTTGGCCTCGGCCGAAGGCAGCCAACAACAAATTACCGATCAGATAGCGACGCTTGACGCCAACGGAGACACCTCCCTCTACGACGCTATTCAACAAGCCATCGAAATTCTTAAAAATTCCCGGGGCGACGAGGATGACCGGATCCAATCTGTGGTCGTGTTAAGCGATGGGCAGGATACGAGCAGCCAGATATCGCTTCAGAGTGTAGCCGAAATCATCAGCGCCGGCCGCGAAGACCGCAACCCGGTCATCGTCATTCCCGTGGCCTACGGCGGCGATGCCGACATCAACGCCCTGAACGCCATCGCCCGGGCCAGCGCCACCCGGGTGCAGTCCGGCGATCCGGAGAATATTCAGAAGGTGTTAGAGATTATTAGTAGTTACTTCTAGTCGAAAAGGATGTGTATATGTCCGAGAAAGGTATTACCATTACGTTCTCTCCACTGAGTATCGCCAAACTTCTTGCGTTTGTCGCGCTGATACTCGTCATAACAAATGTCGCCATGCAGGTGTTGCGTTATATCCTTGGTCACCCGATCGTCTTCGGTCTTGTTGATCAATTTGACTTGAACGGAGAAGGCAACTTCCCAGCATACTTTTCAGGGCTTTTACTGCTGGGCGCCTCCGCCTTGTTGGGGGTGATTGCTAAGGGCTCATCGACAAGTGATTATCGGCGTCACTGGGTCTTTCTGGCACTTGTTTTTCTTTATCTATCGGTGGACGAACT
The DNA here is from genome assembly GCA_034409055.1 of Anaerolineae bacterium. Classification (GTDB taxonomy): domain Bacteria; phylum Chloroflexota; class Anaerolineae; order 4572-78; family J111; genus DAOUMU01. The sequence continues at coordinate 963 of DAOUMU010000348.1, read as the reverse complement.
AACACGCTTTCATGAGTTGATTAGCCACAATATAGCGCGTCTGGCGAACGTTAGGGGCGTTGGGAAGTCCTATCTCTGGGTTGCTCCCTTTGCTTTATTGCTTATAGTTCTTGCCCTTTCATACCTGCGCTTTTTTTGGCATCTGTCATCGCGCTATCAAAAGCTTTTCCTTTTGTCGGGTGGACTGTACATAGGTGGTGCTGCCGGATTGGAACTGGTGGCTGCGTGGCACGCGCTCCGGTATGATATTTATAACTTCACCCATGCCATGCTTTATACGACAGAAGAAACATTAGAAATGGGGGGCATTATTCTGTTCATATACACACTCCTTCTATACCTTGAAGAGCAAATCCAAAGAGTGCATGTTGATTTTAAGAGTAAGTAATAATAAGGAGATGAGCAAATGCCGAAATTGTTCAAAACAGATGTAGCATCCGCAGCGGACCTGAAAGTATTTGTCACCGACATCCGCTCGGAGGCTGACCTGATCGTCTACGAAACGCCGGATGAATGGGCAGCCACAGAGAGCCAGATTTGGTGTTACACTGACATCCAGAACGAAGCGGACAAGGTGGTCTACTTCACGGATTCGCAGTGGGAGGCGGACCTGGTCATCTACAAAACGGACATACAGTCGGATGCAGAGTGGATGAACAGCGCCAAGATGGAATTACTGTAGTATTTTGATCAAGGAATCGTCCCGCCGCTGAGGTAAGGAATGAGAATTAATTAGCTTTCTCATTTGCTCCCGCTGGATTTGGCAATCCAGCGGTTTATGGCCCGGATTTGGCAATCCGGGCCGAGCGAAATGGATAAGTTATTTAGGGAGTTCTGAAATTTAAATCATCCCAAAACTTTCGGCGGCGTGAAGCGTAAAACGTGAAACGTGAGGGTTTATGGCGTAAAAACATCACGTTTCACGCTTCACGTTTCACGGAGTTGGGACAATTATTTTTTCGG
>DAOUMU010000347.1:0-2224 GCA_034409055.1 Anaerolineae bacterium | reverse complement strand
AAGCCGCAGCCATGGTTGCAAATTCCATTTCGCTATCCTCTATCTTGGTTTTGCCCAAGAATACTCAATTGGCTCAAATCTTACAATTCAGTTGCCCTTCAAGAAAAAATTCATTCACGGGTATTGGTGTTAAACCTGTGCTCGCTTTTTGGGTACCTGTGCCCGCTTTTTGGGCATTTGGCCGAAAACCCTCACGCAACACGCAACACGTAACACGTAATGCTCACAAAATCGTGTTGCGTGTCGCTCGCTTGCGTGCCCTTGGCGGCGTGCTGCGTGTTAAACCTGTGCCCGCTTTTTGGGCATTTGGCCGAAAACCCTCACGCAACACGTAACACGTAGATGCCCCGCTTTTGGAGTCAGCCGCGTCGGTCAAAGGTCATATCTCAACCCAGACCCATATTCAAGGGGTAGCGCACAAAAAAGCCAGTCTGGTTAAAGACTGGCTTTGCTCGTTAATTCGTTATTCGTTGTATGGTATCTCAACTGTCCACTATTTGCGCGTGGTCGAGGCCACTTCATCCAACCGCGCGAACAACTTGTCTGTCAACTCAATGTGCAGTACCTGAGCAATTACTTGTGTCCAGCCGTGTAAGAAATAAACCCAACCATCCTCCACCTGCAGGTGGCGCGTTTCCGTCTGCCGCAACGCTTGATGCATAAAATCTAGCTCTCCACGATAGTTAAACTCCCAGGCAATGCCGTTTTTGGGGAAGACTCCACTGTCGGTGATGGGTGAACCAGGCGTATCTTTCCCCATCCCGGTGGCATTGATCACGATACTACCTTCCGGCAAGCCGGCCATGATCTCGTCGTTGCGTTTCGGGTCACTATTGAGAATATATTGCATCTCGATATCGGTTCCCAATTTGCCAACCATACGGCGCATATGGTCAAGTCGTGGTTGAGAGCGGTTGACGATCACGATCCACTCCGGACGGTCGCCCTTATCTTTCTTGTTGATAAGGTGTAGCACTGTAGCCACCGCAGAACCTCCTGCGCCAAACAACAGGACGTGACCACCGGTTCGGCCAAAGTAATCCTTGTTTACAATGGCGTCCATGCTCAAGCCGGCGGTGATGGGGTCCTTGGCGTGACCTTCCAGCCGCCCGTCCAGCTTGGAAATGGAGGAAATCTCGTGAGTAATTTGGGCGTATGGGTCAAAATACTCAAACATATCCTGGGCCGCTGAGTAAACGTCCATTTTGTGGGTTGTCACCAGCGCCCCGAGGGATAGAGGGTCATATTTTATTTGAGCAACACTGGCTCGATAGGCCTCCGGTTCGTCGTGGATTTTGTGGTCGATGCCTTCGATGACCACTTCAGGCTGGCCCAGGACCTCCATCCAGAGCGGGAATACTTTCATGATTGAGGATTTCCCTGTCGTCACTCCAATAAAATAAAAGGTGGGGACTTCTTTGGCGATAATATCATATTCAGACATTGGCATTAGTTCTCCTGATAGGCTTGCACAGATATCCCTATGCAGTTATTCGTGCCGCCTTTACTACTTTAGTAAATTAGACAACTCGATTGGCTGGCTTCTGGCCGCTAAGCACAGCCAGGCAATCACGAAGCGCCCCCCAGCCCATTCCATTGGTTGCGCTATCCGTATGAGCGCCGGTATGCGGTGTGGCAATGACTTGGGGAAAGGCCAGTAGAGGATTATCCGCGCCAGGTGGCTCGGTGGCAAAAACGTCCAACCCTGCCCCCCGTAAATGTCCGCTTTCCAACGCGGTCAGCAAGTCAGCCTCATTGACAATTTCGCCTCTGGCCGTGTTAATTAGAATAGCCCCGGGTTTCATTTTGTTAAGAAATTCGGCATTGACCATGCCCCGCGTCTCCGGTAAAGCCGGTAAATGCAAAGAAAGAAAATCAGACTGGCTTAAAAGGTCGTCCATTGACACAAAGGTTACATAGTGGGCCCTGGCAAATTCGGCATCAGGAATTGGATCATAGGCAACAATTTTGCAATCGAAGCCTTGTAACTGGCGGGCGACCCGCTTGCCGATGGCCCCAAAGCCGAGCAACCCCACCACTTTGCCTTCTAGCGAAACTCCCTGTAGGCGAGGCCAGTTGCCGCCTTTGGTAGCTTCATTAGCTAGTTTCTGTCAGGAAACCCCTAATCCGGGTTAGACCTGAATCACCAGAGGTGATATAGTTGTGGTGTAAAAACTTACACATCTGGAGGTCAAAATGCTCAGATTACGTTATACACCCGTGG
>DAOUMU010000346.1:0-3551 GCA_034409055.1 Anaerolineae bacterium | reverse complement strand
TTCAATTTTGCCCTGAATTTTGACCACAGTTAGCCGTAAACTTGCCTGAAGATGTAAATTCCAGGCTTCTGGAGACCGAATTTCGCCAGTTATGTTAGGTCTTTGTGGAACTAGCATAAGGCCCTATTACTTACCTTCCTTTTGAGACAGCTTTCAGCATCCGCAGTGCTCGCAGGGTGACCCACTTGCTAGGTTTGCCCTTCTTCTCAATATCGATCCACATCTTGCCTTTGTAGCTGTACGCCATCTTCCAGCGGCCTTGCTCGTCCTGTTTGGAGAGTACCAGTTCGACCGCCTCGGCCAGGCGCGGATCATTGCCGTAGCCAGCCTCGGCCAGGGCTTCCAGGTTGAGCAGTACATCGGTGACGTATCCCAACGGGTAGCCAAATTTAAACCAACTGGAACTGATACGCTCTTGGTAGGGGTAGTCGGCGTGAGCGACATCGTAACTGAGCAGGAAGTCGGTACAGGCATTAATAGCAGCCTCGACAACAGGTGTGCGACCAGTAGCAGGCACACGATTGAGCGCCCACAACGCACGCACTGCCCCCCAGCCACAGGGCAAGCCATAGTTGGCAGAGCAGACGAAGCCAGGAGCCTGGACGCCCGACTTGCGGTACCACTCGTATCCCTCCCCGGTAATCGAGCGAGCCAGCGCGTCAATCGCCCGGTTCAACTGCTCGTCGCCCCAATAACCCAGGTCGAGGAGAGCGCGCACTATATTGCCCCACAGACAATGGATAGCTGTACTTGGCCTACCATTGCAGGCAAAGGCACCACTTTCAGCCTGGGCATGCTCGAAGACGTAATCAATGGCCCGGCGTATCCGCTCATTGCTTCCATCGGCCCCAAACTGAGCCAGGAAGAGGACCGACCAGAGGGTGCCCCGGTACTTGGGCGCGTAGCCCGGCCCCGGCTTGACCCAGTAGCCTGCGGGAGCTTGGGCCTCCAGGATAACGGGCACGGGACCAGTGCGCATCACCTCCGCCTGCGCTCCGATGAGTTCAGGATCATCTTTCGGTCGATCAAATAGGTCACGCAGGGCCAAATAGCGCACACCAGGGTTGGCTTCATCTGGCTCCAGCAGCCAGGGAAGAGGATCAGCTTTGAGTTTAGTTTTCCAGTCGTTCATATCTGTACACTCAACATTTCTTTTTCGGTATTGTGAGCCCGAAATCGGGCCAAGGCTACCTTGCGACTCTGATTGGCATAGCAGTAGAGGCACCCGTATGGACAGGTATCATACATACCAATGTCGCGGCTGGCCACGCAACCACACTGCTCACGCGTTGGTCTGAGTTGTGAAATTCGAGGACGGTCTGGAAAGAGTTCGGCCAGTAGGTCACCATCTACGCAGCGTGCCTTTTGCACTCTGCCTGTCACCAACGCGTCCTGACAACAAGCGTAGAGGGTAATGCCACATGGGGCAGCGATGTCGGCCATCGCCTCGATCAGGGCTTGCTTCTCTTCCATCGCTGGATCGTGGAAATAAATCCCCGTCCGCTGTAACTGCCGCTCCACTTTGCCATAGAAGACGGCAAAGCTAAAGTAACAACGTTGTGTTGCCCCGGAAAGTGCTGTGGCAATGTCACGGAAACGTTCGATGTAGAATTTTGTCCCCAATTCTTCGGTGAACAAAATCGGATCAAATCGCCACTGGACATAACGTGGGCTGGTGCGTTTCGCTAATTCCTGGAACACTTGTACAGACCGTTGCCAATCAGGTACGTGAGGCTCTAATACTCGTGGAGCACCGGTTATGGTATAGTGAAAGTAAAAGTAATACCCCCGCTCTTTCAATTCATCTAGATGGGATAGCAACGGCTTGTAACCCTTTGACCAGAAGACAATACTGTGAACTTCCTCGGGCCGTAGCGACACGGTGTAGACTTCACCACTAAAAGGATTTGGGTAGCAGACATACCCCGTCCGCAGACGATTCATCAACCAGGACATGTAGAAGGCCGGGATGTCTGTTCTACGGCTGGCAGAAATGATATTCAAAGACTTTTCAACGTTTTTTTCTTCTAAAGACATTTCTGGCGATTTCAAGGGCTTCAGCCCCGTATTTTGAGGGATACCCCTCGATTTCAGAGGCTTAAGCCCTCAAAATCGAGAGGTCAATACATTTCACGTTTCACGTCACTTGCCCTGTGGGTTCACGAGTTGGCTAGCGACATCAAGCAGAAGTTACTTTTTCCCTGCTGGCAAGCTAAATTCTAGTTTGATGCCTCACTCGCATATCTCAAAATGTGACTGTGAGGCGGGTGATACTGTTGAGCGACGACAGCTAAAATTTCTGCCCGTCTGTTAGCTCGTTCCGTTGCTGGCAGAGTGACGACAATATCGTCCACGTCGTGTGGACCGATACCCCAATGACCCAGGACAGCGCCTTGAAATGCCCCATCGATGAGCAGGTATTGCAGCACCTCCTGACCACCAAACTGTTGCTTGAGTTCACTGGCGTGGGACTTGACCAAAATATCTGCCTTGTGGAGCATAAAGACCGAGGGGACTATCTCGCCTTCAGGCAAAGGGAAATCTTCGGCGTGCAACCAACCTTCGCCAAGCCCCTCCACCACTTGCGGCACGATGAGGTTTGTTCGCTCCATTTCCTGAACCAGCTTGGTTAGAAACTTTGCGGGAAGCTGAGACCAGTCTTTGAACTGCTCAAATGTGGCCAAGACATGACTTTTCAGAAAACGTTGTAACACCTGAATGGCGGCCACCTGCCGCTGGCCTTCGTCCAGCTTGACCTCAGACCATTCTGTGGCGAAGTCATACCAGCCCCGTTCCCAATCGTTATCTGTCTGATCTTCGTAAATCAGAAAAGCCTTTTGCAGTCGATGCAGGGTGGGCATAATCTGCTTGTTGAGTAAGCCTGTCTCTTCTTTGAGCTGGCGGGGGGTCAGTGGCCCTGTCATCTGGATCGCTTCCAAAACCGTTTCTTGAATCTGGCTGAACCTGGATAGGGGCCGCTGAAATGTATTGGCGTAAAGGGCCAGATCTTCAGCCAAAACGTAACCAATGCTCCCCCCTAAAAAACGTCCTTTCACGAGGCGGCGTTGCGCTCTCAGCCGGTCCGCTTCTGCACCGTCGTCAAAGCATGTTCGGGCTACAAGACGAGGTGGGTTTCCTGGCCGGGTGTTGTGGACAGGTGACACCGGCTGGAGTAATCGGAAAAGCTCCATATACCCCTCGGTGGTTTCGAGAGAGCCTGTCAATCGCTGACGATGCAGGCGTTCAGCCAAGATGGTGGCCAAACTGGTCCCCATTGTTTTTGCCCTTTCTGGGCTTCCCTTTTTTTAGTAGTTCATCAAACCAGAATTTGGCTTGCTAACGGGGTAAAAAGTAACTTCCGCTTGATGTTGCTAGCCAACTTGTAAACCCACAGGGCAATGACGTAAAACGTGAAGCGTAATGTCTTATCTACGGCTCACTTTTACGTTTTACGCTTTACGTTTTACGTGGTTGGATGCTTTATGAGGTTGCCTCACCGGAAGCTACTTTTTCATTGCTAATTCTGGTTCTATGTACATGTATTGATTGTT
>DAOUMU010000345.1:0-37308 GCA_034409055.1 Anaerolineae bacterium | reverse complement strand
TCACGTTTGGACGATGGAAGAACTCCTGAGCTATCGTGTCCCTCCCAACTTTCGACAGGAACTTGAGCAGCAACAATTCGTCCACAATTTACAAGCTTTTCATCCACGTAGTTGAGGGACACTACCTGAATTTTGTTCCGGCTAACTATTGATGTGCAGCCTGCGTGATATAAGGGCGCCGCCTTGACCAGGCCGCGCCCTTGATGCTGCACGATCAACTGCTTGATTGGCTAACCGGCCCACCTGGTCCGGGCTGTCGCTCCGTCGACGCGGGGTGGTGTTCCTTTTGTTAAGTATAGCACAATTGGGGGGATTGTTCCAGGGATGAGGGATGAAGGATGAATAGGGTATCGATATTCATCGTACAGACCCGTTGCTTATTCATAGGCCAGCACCTCTCGCACAGTCAGTTGAGCGGCGTGGCGGACCGGGAAGAAACTGGCAATGGCCGCCAACACAACGGCGGTCACCAGCCACAACCACAGCCCAACCAGAGAAAAGACATAGTTCAGCGGCTCATCCAGCAGGGCCACGCCCACGGCGTAACTGGACAAATAGCTCAGGGGCACGGCCAGGATAGCCCCGGCCAGCCAACTGAGCAGGCCGATGAGAATACCTTATCCAGCAGGTCGGTGTTGATGACCAGGGCCTTGGTGTTATCGGGCCGGAGCCAGCGCCCTTGTAGCACGATGGGCTGAAAGATGTCTGTGCCGGCGGGGGGCGCTTCCAGGATGATGGTGTCGCTCTTGCGGTCATTAGGCCGGACGCGGTTGACGTTGGCCCGGCCCCAGCGTTCAACTTCGGCAAATTAAAAATATCAGGCCCGAAGAAAGCTGGCAGGCTTCCTCCGGGCCTTGATGGTCATTTAACTACGGTTACTATCATTGTTTACGAGGGCCCGGTCGTTGTCCTTGACCGTCATCCGGGCGCTGCGGAGCTTCATCGCTGGCAAATACGTGCGTGGCGGAGAAGGTGCCATCGTCGTTCTTTTCACCTTTGGCCAGAACGAACATGCCAACCTCAATATCAGCCAGGCTGCCTGCTTCGCCGTTGACCACGAACTCGGTGTTGTCGTCGGTGACAATGGTCGCTTCACCGCGTGGATTTTCCACCTGGATGTTGGCGCCATCAATTGCGATCACTTCGCCGCCAACACCTCGACCGGGGCGCCTGCCCTGACCGTCATCCGGGCGTTGCGGAGCTTCATCGCTGGCAAATACGTGGGTGGCGGAGAAGGTGCCGGCATCGTTCCGCTCACCTTTGGCCCCAACAAACATACCAACCTCAATATCAGCCAGGCTGCCTGCTTCGCCGTTGACCACGAACTCGGTGTTGTCGTCGGTGACAATGGTTGCTTCACCGCGCGGATTTTCCACCTGGATGTTGGCGCCATCAATTGCGATCACTTCGCCGCCAACACCTCGGCCGGGGCGACCGCCCTGACCGTCATCCGGGCGTTGCGGAGCCTCATCGCTGGCAAATACGTGGGTGGCGGAGAAGGTGCCGTCATCGTTCCGCTCACCTTTGGCCAGAACGAACATGCCAACCTCAATATCAGCCAGGCTGCCTGTTTCGCCGTTGACCACAAACTCGGTGTTGTCGTCGGTGACAATGGTTGCTTCACCGCGCGGATTTTCCACCTGGATGTTGGCGCCATCAACTGCGGTTACTTCGCCGCCAACACCTCGACCGGGATGTCCGCCAACACCTTCCAGTCCACCCTGAGCGGCAAAGGCAACGGCTACGCTACTCATCATCACGATTACCAAAACTGTTAAGACAAGATATTTGGTTATTTGTTTCATGGTTTCAATCTCCTTATGTTATATTATATTTGTTTTGTAATTTGTCTTTATTCTAAAGGAGAAATATGCAAAACTTGCACAGATTTGTTGTAAATTGTGTGCAGTTTTGTGAAACCTTTTTGAAACACACCCAAATTATTAGTAGCCAGGCATAGGGATGCCTGGCCTACGTTTTGCACTGGAAACTAGCTATCGAAATGATCACGGAACCAACTGAGGGTGCGAGGCCAGGCATCTGCGGCAGCTTCTTCATGGAAGCTGGCACGGGTATCGTTGAAGAAGGCATGCTGGGCGCCCTCATAAACCTGAAAGGCGTTCGCTATTCCAGCTTCGTCAAAGCCAGCGTGCATCGCTTCCACATCGCTAACCGAAATACGATCCTCCGTGCCGATGAAGGTCAGGATGGGGGCTTTGACTTGCCTGGCTTCGTCGGGGCTGAGCGGGCTGCCGTAGAAGACAACGCCCGCCGCCAGATTTTCCTCTTGAAGGGCTGTTTGAAGGACTAAGCCACCGCCCATGCAGAAACCAACAATACCCACTTTATCGCTGCTGACATAATCTTGCTCTTGCAGAAAAGTGATGGCCTGCTGGATCTCTTTAACTGCTTCGGGCATACTAAGTTCCATAACCAGTTTGCGCGCCTCATCGGGTTCAGTAGCTACAGCCCCGTGATACAGATCAGGGGCTAAAGCAACAAAGCCGGCCTTAGCAAAACGGTCTGTCACATCTTTAATGTGGTCATTCAATCCCCACCATTCCTGAATGACCACGACAGCAGGCATTGCCTCTGCCCCCGTCTGATAGGCCAGATACCCCATCAACGTTTCCCCGTCCGGGTCAGAATACTCAACGACGCCGGCGGTCAGATCACCTTTTGTCTCCAGGCCAGGTGAGGTGGCTGGCTGAGACTCATCCACAACGGGTGGTGGATTCTCGTTTGGAAATTGAGCGCAAGCCGCCAACAGGGTATTGGCTGCGGCCAAACTTCCAATTGCTACGCCGGTTCGTTTCAAAAACTCCCGCCGGCTGATTTCACCGACTTGAAACGAACGTACCAGTTCCATCACATAAATTCGATCCATTGTTTTACCCCCTTATGAAATTAATATATTTCACTACTCAACAGATGGTAATCTACTGCTCTTTAAAGGTAAATTGTAGTTCCACTGTAAAATCATCGGCCACACTAAACAGGTTAGCAAGGTTAGGTGGGTCAAAGCCAAAATCGGTCATTTTGAGCTGCGTGGAGGCCACGCCGGTAATGGTCTCGCCCTCCAGCTTGGCCGTAACATCAAAGGTGACCGGTGTGGTGATTTCACGGATGGTTATATCACCATTGGCCTTGAAGGTGACTTCTTCCCCTTCGCTGTACGCCTCCGGCACGCTTTCCAGGGAGGTTATGGTAAATTCAGCCAGCGGATATTTGTCTGACTCCAGGTCGTTCGTGCGAATGCGCTGGTCACGCCGAGACTGGTTGCTGGTTAATGAGCGAATATTAACGATGAAATGGTTTGACCCCAGGGGGGAGGACAGGTTACTTAAATCAAGCTGCATTTCCCCTTCAACTTCCTGGGTGCTGCCGATGGTATCCACCAGTCCCGGCTGTATCCCCAATCGATCCAGGGCCCCACCAAAAAATTCTTCGGCGACAATGTACGAAGCTTTTGAATCTTCAGACACAATGGCGAACGTGCGTACGACACTGGCTTCTTGAGCGATGGCCTCGGACTCTTCGGCCTCTGGAACTGCGTCTGCGTCAGCCATTTCTTGCGTGTCTTCTGCCGATTCTTCAGATACGACTGATTCGGTCGATGCGGCTGTCTCTGCCGAGGCAGATGCTTCAGTCATTTCGGCCGTGTTTGCGGCCGGTTCCTCAGAGGCGACCTTCTCCTCAGAAGCAACTGTAACTTCCGATACCGAGGCTTGAGCGATAGGGGTATTTGTGGGGGCCGGCGCAGAGGCTTGATTACCACCACAAGCGGCCAGGGCCAATAAACCAACAACCAATACAGATAGTATTACAAACAGTTTTCGCAGCATTTGATTTCCTCCTCGATTTTTTTAATTGGACAGATTTTGTGGGGAACTCGTCAAAAGTTGACAAGTTTTAATTTACCTACCTTGTGTTAAAATAAGATGAAAGCCGTATCTCAATAGCCTCTATCCCCTTAAATTGAAATGCGCCCTTGTTTTGCCTTTGTTGACGCTCCCCCACATATATGATAAGCTATTTTGGTAGTTACTCTGCTCTTTAATATCCGTAGGACTCGTCAATCCACCCCCTTTATCTATAACAATATCATCCACTATGGTAACTGCCTACTACAGTAGGTAGTTACCCACTGTGAGCAATTTCTGAGAAATGGTTATAATTACCGGTAGGCACTTTTGAGTGTATTATGTTATTTGGGCACTCGCAATGAATGAAGGAGGCACGGGGTATGGACCAAAGTAACGTAATGGTGGACAGAGCAGACCGGCGACGCGAACAGTTTTGGAGTATCAGAACGAAATTGATCATCTCTTTTAGCCTCCTGTTTGCAACGATTCTGCTTATTATTGAACTGGTAGATATTGCCGGTCTACCTTTGACCTCTTCTGGCAGATGGGCACAGCAGAGAGCCGAGGTGTCCCGGAGCCTCAACTTGATTGCGGACTTGAAGAAAGACCGGCTACTGCGCTGGCTGGAGGACCGGGATAATGACATCCACGTATTTTCCGACAACGAGTTGGTAGAAGCCAATGTGACCGTGCTTCAGGCTGCTATACGAGGATTCACTGCGGCAGGCAGGACAGAGGCCGAGCTATGGATCCTGGTGCAGACAGAAAAGAGTTACCAGACTCTGGTAAAGTATCTGGACCATATCAAGGTCACGTACGGGACATACAACAAAATTCAGATCGCCGATGCGGAAACCGGAACAATTTTTGTCTCCACAGATGAGGCGGACCTGGGAGCCAGGGTTTTCCAGGAGTCCTTTTTTAGTGGCGCGCTGAGAACCCGCGACGATTATGTGAGCGATATCAGGCTTGACACCCAGAGCCAGCAGCCTGTGCTCCATTTTAGTCACGTCATTGAAAACGAGGGGGGGGAGGTGGTTGCGGTATTGATCATGGCAGTCAATGCCGACGACATCATCAAGCCGATGCTTCACACCGGCGAAGGCCTGGGTGAAAGAGGCGAGGCGCTCTTGGTCAATCAGGAGGCAAGAATCTTGACCTCGCTGAAACACCCCCTGGCAGATGGCGGCATAGCCAGGCCATTAGCCTATCAGATCACCGCCCAACCGGCGGTGCGTGCCGCCAGGGGGGAAGAGGGCATTATCGAGGCCGAGGACTACCGGGGCGAAGTGGTGCTGGCCGCGTACCGGTACCTGCGCCTGCCTTCAGAGGGGGGCTGGGGTATGGTGGTCAAACGGGATAAGGCGGAACTTTTTGTCCCCTTGCAACAGGACGTGACCTACTCCGTTTTGATTAGCCTGGCCGGGATGCTGGTTCTGGTTGGACTGACTGTGGTCATAGCCAATGGCCTCACCCGGCCTATCCTGTCGCTTAGCGAGACAGCCGAGAAGGTGGCCGCAGGTGATCTTAAGGCCCGCGCTTCGGTGACAACTTCGGACGAGGTGGGCTTGTTGGCCACGACCTTCAACGCGATGATCCGGCGGATTCAGCATTGGCATCAGGAACTTGAAGCACAGGTCAAGGCGCGTACTGCTGAATTGAATAAAACGAACGAGAAACTGGCCAGGGAAATCGCCGAGCGCGAACGCGTGGAGGAGACATTGCGTCGGGAACGGGACCTTATTGCTCGTATCGCAGAGACCAGCCCGGCCGGCATTACGGTGGTGGACCGGGAAGGGCAGATCACTTTTGCCAATGCCAGGGCCGAAGAGGTATTGGACCTGACCAAGGACGAGATCACCCAGCGCACCTACAATGCGCCCGAGTGGCGTATCACCGGCCACGACGGCCGTCCTTTTCCCGATGAGGAACTGCCGTTCCGGCGGGTCATGGCAACCGGCCGGCCGGTCTACGGCGTGCGCCATGCCATCGAGTGGCCCAATAGACGGAGGGTACTTCTGTCTATTAATGCCGCCCCCCTTTCCGACGAGGCGGGCCAGGTCACCGGGATGGTGGCCACAGTGGAGGACGTCACCGAGGAGGTACAGGCGGAGCAGGCACTCAAAGTCAGTGAGGCCAGGTTCAGGGAACTATTTGACAATATGAGTAGCGGGGTCGCAGTGTATGAAGCTGTAGAAAACGGCCAAGATTTCGTCTTCAAGGATTTCAACCGGGCCGGAGAACGGATTGAAAGGATAAGTAAAGAAAATCTCATTGGTAAGAGTGTGCTGGAGATGTTTCCAGGTGTCAGAGACTTCGGTCTGTTCGAGACATTTCAACGCGTATGGCAAACCGGTAAACCTGAACATCATCCCATTTCTCTGTATAAAGACGATAGAATTGTTGGCTGGAGAGAAAATTATGTCTATAGGTTGCCCTCTGGTGAGATCGTTGCGGTCTATGATGATGCTACTGAGCGTAAGCAGACGGAGGAGGCGCTGTGGGCGAGTGAGGCTAAATACCGTTCCCTGTTTGAAAATATGTTAAATGGTTTAGCTTATCATAAAATTCTGGTCGATGAAAATAATCAACCTATAGATTATGTTTTCCTTGAAATTAACGATGCTTTTGAAAAACTAACCGGATTACAAAAAGACATTGTTATTGGGAAAAGAGTGACAGAAGTCATACCAGGCATTGAAAACTCAGAATACGATTGGATCAACGTTTATGGCAAAGTAGCTTTGACGGGCGAAGGGATTAGATTTTACCAATACTCAGAACATTTAAGGCAATGGTATGCTGTTTCGGCCTATAGTCCAAGTAAAGGTTATTTTGCTGCTATCTTCGAGGATATCACCGAGCGCAAGCAAGCAGAGGAAACCCGTGAACGACTGAACCGTGAACTAATGGATAAGAACAAGGAACTGGAGCAGATTGTCTATGTTGCCTCTCACGATCTGCGCTCACCTCTGGTGAATATTCAGGGTTTCAGTAAGGAACTGGATCAGGCCTTCAAACGTATTCTTTCAGGGCTGCATAGTGAAGACGTCCCCCCCGCAGTCAAAGAGAGATTGGCCCTGACCCTGGAGGAAGACGTGCCGGAGGCCCTTCAATTCATCTTCGCCAGCACGGCCAAGATGGACGCACTGCTGTCCGGCCTGTTGCGGCTGTCACGCCTGGGCCGTGCGGCGCTGACCATTCAGGAACTGGATATGAACAAACTGATGGCTAATATTGCCGGGGCCTTCGAGTTTCAACTCAAGGAAGCAAAGGTAACGCTGCAGATTGAATATTTACCCTCTTGTCTTGGCGATGAAACCCAGATCAACCAGGTCTTTTCCAATCTTGTGGATAATGGATTAAAATATCTCGATCCTAACCGGCCGGGTCTCATCAAGATTTCGGGTCACAAGAAAGAAGGAAAGGTGGTCTATTGTGTGGCAGACAATGGGATCGGCATCGCCCCGGAGCATCAAGATAAGATTTACGAGATATTCCACCGCCTGGATCCAGCAGCCAGTTCCGGGGAGGGGCTGGGATTGACCATCGTGCGTAAGATTCTCGACCGGCACGGCGGCGAGATATGGCTCGAATCTGAGCCAGGCCGGGGGAGTAAGTTTTTTGTGTCCTTGCCCTCCGGTTAAGTATGTAGAAAAGGAGTGTTGCAGTGATGAACAAAGAAGTCGTTATCCTCCTGGCCGAAGATGATGTTGGCCATGCCGCTCTGATCAGAAAAAACCTGCAACGGGCCGGTCTGACCAACCACTTCCTGCACTTCAAGGATGGCCAGGAAACGCTGGACTTCCTATTTCAGAGGGGTGAAGGACCTCAGCGCGAGTCAGGTACCCCTTATCTGCTACTGTTGGATATCCGTATGCCTAAAGTTGACGGGGTGGAAGTCCTCCGGCAGATCAAACAGGATGCCGAACTACGTAAGATACCGGCGATTATGCTGACCACCACGGACGATCCCCGGGAGGTTGAAAATTGCCACAGCCTGGGCTGCAGCCATTACATTGCCAAGCCGGTTGATTACGATAAATTCGTGGAGGCGATCAGGCAGTTGGGGCTTTTCCTGATGGTGGTGGAAGTGCCAAAGGTCAACGGAGAAATGGGGCAATAAAGGCATGACAGAAAAGGGCAATGGTCACCAGGTAGAAGGTGAAACAGACACATCTCATACGATTCTGGTGGTGGAGGACGACATCGCTTTATCGCGTCTGGTTCAAAAAAACTTGAAGCGAGTTGGCTTTCACCCAGTAGGCGTGGTCAAGGGAGCGGAAGCGATTGCCCGGATAGCTGATCGCCCGCCCACGCTGCTGCTGCTGGATTACCGGCTGCCAGATATGACGGGTCAACAGGTCATCGAATCACTCAAAGCACGACAGTGTAACGTACCTTTCATTATTACGACGGGCCATGGGGACGAGCAGGTGGCCGTAGAAATGATGAAACTCGGTGCTCGAGACTACCTGGTGAAAGATACCAATTTCCTGGATCTTTTACCCTCAGTCGTGAAACGGGTAGTTGACCAGTTAGCTACCGAGAAAAGATTGGCCGAAGCCGAGGAGAGACTGCGGCAATCAGAAGAAAAGTACCGCCACTTATTTGAATATGCCAACGACTCGATCTTCATCGTCGAGCCCTCAACCCGTCGCTTCCTGAACGTCAACGAGAACGCAGCCCGGCGATTAGGTTACAGCCGGGCCGAACTGCTCCGGTTGACGCTTGACGATATAGATACGCCAGCGGCCGCTGCCCACAACGAAGCCATTATTCGTGAGTTGCAGGAAACCGGCAGCGTCATCTTTGAGCACGCCCACCGGCGTAAGGATGGTACAGAGATGCCGGTCGAGATCAGTAGTCGGGTCATTGAGTACGGCGGCCGGCGAGTTTTTCTCAGTTTCGTCCGCGACATCACCAAGCGGAAGCGGGCGGTGCAGGCGCTGCGAGAGAGCGAGGAACGCTATCGTACCCTGTTTGAGGGGGTACCGGTGGGACTCTACCGGACTACGCCGGCAGGACAGTTCGTGGAGGTTAACGGGGCTCTGGTGCAGATGCTGGGTTACCCGGACCGGGAGGCCCTGCTGGCGGTCAACGTGGCTGAGCTGTACGTAAACCCCGAGGATCGCCAGCGGTGGCGCTTCCGGCTGGAGCAGGAAAAGGTTGTCCGCGATTTCGAAGTGCAAATTCGCCAGTACGACGGTATGACCATCTGGATGAAGAATACCGGCCGGGTTGTCCAGGATGCCGGTGGTCGGACATTGTATTACGAAGGTAACCTGGAGGATATCACCCAACGCAAGCGAGCGGAAGAAGAAATCCGCCGTCGCAATCGCGAACTGGCCATGCTCAACCAGATCATTGCCGCTTCAGTCACCAGTCTGGAACCGGAAGCGATTCTGGAAACGGCTTGCCGTGAATTGGCCCGTGCCTTTGACGTACCCCAGGCAACCGCCACCCTGCTGAACGAGGAGAAAACGGCAACGATGGTGGCCGCCGAATGTCGGGCCGAGAATCGACTGACGAGGCTAAATGAGACGATGGCTGTGAGAGACTATGTCGTACAATACTTGCTCACCCACAAAGGGCCGTTGGTGGTGGACGACGCCCACACTGACCCGCGTCTGGCTCCAGTCCGTGACTTGTTACAACAGCGCGGTATCATTTCGCTGCTCATTTTGCCGCTCATCATCAAGGGGGAAGTGGTGGGTAGTCTGGACTTGTTAACCACCGAGATCCGCCACTTCTCGACTGAGGAAATCAATCTGGCCTGGAGCGTGGCCGATCAGGTGGCTGGATCTTTGGCCAGTGTGCGCTTGGCCCAGACCCACCAACTCCTGATCACTGCTATCGAACAGGCTACCGAGACGGTAATCATCACCGATATCGATGATAAGATTATTTATATTAACCCTGCTTTTGAACATACTACCGGCTATAATCGGGCTGAAGTTATAGGACAGAGTCCAGATATTCTTAGCAGTGATAAGCATGATGAGGCATTTTTCCAGGAAATGCGGGCTACTATGCGTTCTGGACAGACGTGGCGGGGACGCATTGTCAACAAAAAGAAGGATGGTACCCTTTTTACCGAAGAAGCCACCATCAGCCCAATCCGCGGCCAAAATGGTGACATCGTCAGCTTTGTTGAGGTCAAGCGTGATGTAACCCGCGAATTGCAACTGGAGGAGCAATATCACCAGGCGCAGAAGATGGAGGCCATTGGCCGGTTGGCCGGAGGGGTGGCCCACGACTTCAACAACCTGTTGACCGGGATCATGGGCCACGCGGGCTTGGCCTTACAAGAGTTACCCCCCGGTGATCCCGTGCGCAACGATATTCAGGAAATTCACAAGAATGCTGAGCGGGCGGCCAATCTCACTCGCCAACTACTGACCTTTGCCCGTCGCCAGGTTATCGCACCCAGGGTCTTGAATTTGAATGAGTTGATTCTCAACGTAGACAAGATGTTACGTCGTCTCATTGGCGAAGATATTGAGTTGGTAACATTGCCTGCGCCAGACCTGGGGCAGATCAAGGCAGATCCCGGCCAGATTGAGCAGGTTTTGCTCAATCTGGCCGTCAATGCGCGTGACGCTATGCCCGACGGAGGAAAATTGACCATTGAGATTACTGAAGTCATCCTTGACGAAGCGTACACCCGTCGGCACCCCGAGGTATCCCCCGGCCAGTACGTGATGCTGGCCGTCAGTGATACCGGGATGGGAATGACCGAAGAAGTCAAAGCGCATATCTTTGAACCGTTTTTTACGACCAAAGAAGTGGGCAAAGGAACGGGTTTAGGCCTGGCTACCTGTTTTGGCATCGTCAGGCAGAATAATGGCCACATCTGGGTCTACAGCGAACCGGGTCAGGGAACAACCTTTAAAATCTACCTGCCGCGTGTTGAGGAAACGGTCGATTCTTCAACTAAACGTGGCCAATCCCCCAGCCTGCCACGGGGCACGGAGGTCATCCTGCTGGTTGAAGATGAGGAAGCAGTACGCGACCTGGCTGCCCGCGCCCTGCGCCGGCAAGGCTACACCGTGCTGGAGGCGGCCAACGGTGAAGAGGCGCTACGCCTGGCCGAGGAGTACAGCGGAGAAATTCACCTCCTGTTAACGGACGTAGTAATGCCTCAAATGGGCGGCAAAGCGTTGGCTACGCGATTAGGCGGTAT
This sequence comes from Anaerolineae bacterium, assembly GCA_034409055.1. Lineage (GTDB taxonomy): Bacteria > Chloroflexota > Anaerolineae > 4572-78 > J111 > DAOUMU01. Next base: position 26,256 of record DAOUMU010000345.1, on the reverse strand, counting down.
ACGCTCCAAAACCAAAATTCTTTTCACGTCAGGCTACACCGACAAGGCCATTGTTCATCATAGTATACTGGACTCTGATATTGCGTTCATACAAAAGCCCTTTTCGCCCACAACGTTGGTGTACAAAGTGAGAGAAGTGTTGGACAAGTAGTCACGTCATTATGGATTTACCACGGTGCGACTGCCAGAAATCTCAAAATAATCCCGGATGAGCCAGGTAGTGCGTTCGTAAACCGCCTGTTGAGCTGCTACTACCTGCCCCGATTGGCGCAGCGCTGCTTCGTAAGTCTGCCGGATTTCGGTGCCGATATTAATCTTGGTAATGCCCCTTTGAATTCCGGCCAGCATGTAATCCCGCTTAATCCCGGAGCCACCATGCAATACCAGGGGGATGTCGGCTACCTGGTGGAGGTGCTCAAGGTGTTCCAAATTTAAACGGGCCTCGACCTTGGCCTGGTCTTTTAACACCCCCGAAACCGCCCCGTGAATGCTGCCAACGGCCACCGAAAGCCAGTCGCATCCACTCTCTCGCACAAATTGGGCGCACTCCTCAATGTCGGTGAAGCCGCGCCCCGAGGCAAAGAGTTCTTCATAAGGCGGGGGGGGACCGGCCTCGTGCCCCAACACCGCGCCTAATTCTGCTTCAACGACAACGCCAGCCGGATGAGCCAGTTCGACCACCCGGCGGGTAGCGGCAATATTTTCCTCCAGGCTGAGACGCGAACCATCGACCATCACCGAAGGGTATCCCAAATCGATGGCTTCACCAATCAGGGCCAGATAATCAACGCGAAAATCGTCTTCGTCAATTACCGGAATGTGATCTAAGTGAAGCCTGATGTAACCGGGTTGGTCCCACCGGGAAAACTCCTCAAAAACGACAGTCATACTTTGGGCTTCAAACTTGATCCACTCCAAACGGGCCGTCTCAATGAGGGCAAAAGAGTTTTGGTCTACCACGGCCTGGATAACCGGCTGAACCATGGACAGGTAAGGAACATTGAAGGCCGGAATGACCACTTTGGCCTGCCTGGCCCTGTTCATAATCTCTTTAATCGTGTGCATCGATCATCCTTCCTGGGGTATATCGACTTGATAATCAAGATAATGTGCCAGGGCTTCTTTGAGCGGGGCCTGGATCCAACCACGGGTCAGGTTGACGTGGTGGCGGTGACCTTTGCGTCCAATGTGCAGTAAAACATCCTCCAGGTCATCAACTTCGGCCACTCCGGCCACGCCAAAAAATTCGTCGGGAATAGGATCATCGGTAAAACGTCCCTGGCCCAAATAGACGTCTATGCCCCCATCAACCGTCAGCAGATTGCCAAAAGTAAAGTTCATCGGGGCAATTCGTCCCACGTGGGGGCCATAGCTACAACCTTTACCCAGGGCATTTTCAATAATGGCATGATCGATGACTTTCCCCTGATCCTGCATGATGTTCTTAGGCGCGGGGCCGCAATGGAACAGGATACATTTATTTTCCTCGTCTGCGTAATTGTTATTCCAATCCAAACAAACTGGCGGCTCACCCGAAGCCAGGCTCAAGGCATACATGCTGACAGCACTACCTATATCGACCTCGCAGGCAGCCGGTAACATGTTATTATTTAAGGCCCCCAGCAATACACACGGAGAAATCCCCAGTTGCTGCTGTAACTCTAACCAGCAGCGAATGGCAATCGCATCCATCTGGTAAGCCTGGATGATCTCATCCAGGACGAGGCCGAGCTTGACAATCTTGTCGAAGGCCTGAGGCGGGACGGCGTCCCATACGGTATAATCTTTGAAGAAATCGACTTTCTCTTGATAAGCTGGTGTGTCAGATGATAGAGCCTTAACCCGGGCAATAACCTCTGACAGATCAAGCGTTTCCACCGTAATCCCATGGCGTTGCAAGGTAACTTCATCGATGCGCACCGTCTTGAAGGGCGTGGTACGGGCTCCAATCGCACCGACTACCATGGTTTTCATCCCTTTCACGACCCGGCAAACCCGGTCGAAATATTCCGCGTTTTTCCTGAATTTGTCGCTAAGGGGGGGGACCACGTGGGGTTTAATAGCTGTGAACTTGACGCCGTATTGTTGGAATACATCCATAATAGAAAGTTTGCCACAAAATGAGTCTCGCCTGAGGTCTGGAGACATCCGATTCAATTCATCGGGATAGGCCTGGATCAGAATGGGCACATCTGCGTCCTTGACCGCGGTCACAGCGCCGAACTCGTCGCCAAAGTTGGGCAAACTGATAATGATGCCATCAAATTTACCCTGGTTTTCCCGCAAGAAATTGGCGTAACGCTCACCCTCCTCCCGGGTCTCCACGGCCCCGTAGCGAGTGGCACTTTCTTCTAGCATAATGACCTCGTGGCCCCAAGATTTCAGTACGCGAGGCAGTTCTTCCCTGGCCTCGGCAATTATGGCCGCAGGAAAAAAACCTCGATTCCCAAAGAAAAGCGCAAATGTAGATTTTTGGTTATTCATCATTTAACTCCTTGTATCTTTAATTGTCGTAATACTACAGGAGCTTCAAAAAACCGGCAAAAAATTTTGTTCTCTCCCTACATCCTCATTGCTTTTAGCTGATAAATCATTTAAGATAATATTTGAGGCGCATAGGAGGTGAAGCGATGCCAACAGTACAAATCTTGGTAGTAGAAGACGATTTTATTGTGGCCCGGAGTATCCAAAACAAGCTCAAGAGTTTAGGCTATGGGGTGCCGATTGTGGTCACTACCGGGGAAGAAGCGGTGCAGCAGGTGGCCGAGATACGACCTGACCTGGTACTGATGGACATCAAACTACCGGGGACAATGGATGGTGTGGCCACAGCCAAACAAATCGACAGTGATTTTGATATCCCGGTGGTCTATATCACCGCCTATGCCGATGTTGAGACTCTGGAACGGGCCAAGATGACCGAGCCTTTTGGTTATATCATCAAACCGTTCGGGATTAAAGAACTGCATAGCACCGTCGAAATCGCTCTCTACAAACACCAGATGAATCAGAAGCTGAAGGAGAACGAGAGGCGCTACCGGACCCTATTTGATGGCGTGCCGGTCGGGCTGTATCGCATCAGGGCCGATGGGCAGATTTTGGAGGCTAACCTGGCCATGGTAGAGATGTTGGGGTACCCGAATCGGACGGTCCTGCTGGCAGTCAATGCGGCTGACCTGTACGTGGAACCTGAAGACCGGCAGCGGGAGCAGGCTCTGCTGGTGCGGGAGGGGATCGTGCGTAATTTCGAGACGCAACTGTGCCGACACGACGGGACGATCATCAGGGTGGAAGATAATGTTCACGCTGTCTATGATGACGCGGGTCAACTGCTCTACAGCGAAGGGAACTTGGTAGATATCACCGAGCACAAACAGACGGAAGAGGCCCTACGGGAAAGTGAACAACGGTACAAACAACTGCTCGAGTCGGTGACAGATTACGTCTATACGGTCCAGGTCGAGAATGGTCAGCCAGTGGCCACACTTCACAATCCGGGTTGTACGGCGGTGACCGGCTACAGTCCGTCGGAATATGCGGCAGATCATTACCTTTGGTATCGTATGATTCATCAAACAGACCGGGAGGCTGCCATCGAACAAGCCCACAAGATATTGTCAGGAGAAAAAGTACCGTCCCTGGAACATCGCCTTATCCATAAGGACGGGGCCACCCGGTGGGTGAAACATACGGCGGTGGCCCGCAAAGACAACCAGGGCCGAGTTGTAGCTTATGATGGCCTGATTAGCGACATTACTGAGCGTAAGGCTTTAGAGGAAGTATGGAGACGATACGAATTTATTGTCAATACATCCAGGGATTTCATGGCCCTCATTGACGAAAATTATATGTATGTGGCTGTCAATGAAGCGTACTGTAAGGCGCACAACAGAACCCGGTCCCAAATCATTGGTCGGACTGTGGCCGATGTTTGGGGTGAAGAAAGGTATTTGACTCAAATAAAAACGAACTTGGATAAGTGCTTTGCCGGAAACGAAGTGCATTATCAAAACCAGTTTGAATTTGCTACTCTGGGACAGCGATATTTCGATGTGGCCTGTTATCCCTATCAAGATGATGAAGGCACTGTGACCCATGTGGTGGTTGTTTCTCGCGACATCACCAAGCGAAAACAGGCAGAGGAGGCGTTGCGCGAGACCGAGGAGCAATATCGTCAAGCTCAAAAGTTGGAGGCCGTGGGCCGGCTGGCTGGCGGGGTGGCTCACGATTTCAACAACCTCTTAACGGTCATTATCGGTCATAGTGAGTTTTTACTTAGTCTCTACTACAACCCGGATGACCCGCGCCGGGCCGAGGTGGAACAGATCAAGCAGGCGGCTGAGCGAGCCAGTATGCTGACCCGTCAACTGTTGGCCTTCAGCCGCCAGCAAACCCTCAAACCGCAGATTTTGAACCTCAACCAGGTGATCCTCAACCTGGAGAAGATGTTGCGCCGGTTGATTGGTGAAGACGTGTTTCTGGTCACCAAGCTGGCTCCAGACTTGGGGCAGATCAAGGCCGATCCGGGTCAAATGGAACAGGTGTTGATGAATCTGGCCGTTAACGCCCGCGATGCTATGCCCAGAGGGGGCCGGTTGATTCTGGCCACGGCAAACATTGCTCTGGACCAAAACCGGGCTTTCCACCCCCCCCCCCTCACCCCCGGTCCCTACATCCTCCTGACCGTGACCGATACTGGCCTGGGCATGGATGCCGAAACCCAGGCCCATATCTTTGAACCCTTCTTTACGACCAAGGCCGTCGGCAAGGGTACCGGCCTGGGGTTGTCCACTGTGTATGGCATCGTGCAGCAAAGTGACGGCCATATTCAGGTCGAGAGTATACCGGGTCAAGGCACGACCTTCAAGATTTATTTGCCCCAGGTTGAGCCGACCGTTGAGTCGACTTTGCCAGGCCCGGTGTCTGGTACTACGCTGGGGGGGCCAGAGACTATCTTGATCGTGGAAGATGAAGCCAGCGTGCGGTCAATTACCAGTAAAATCCTGCAAAGACAAGGTTACCGGGTGCTGGAAGCAGACCGGGCCGAGACGGCTTTGACGGTCTGTCAAGAGCACGAAGGACGGATTGATCTACTTATTGCCGACGTGATTATGCCAGGCCAAAGTGGCCCTGAATTGGCCAAACGACTGGTTCAATTATATCCCAACCTAAAAGTTCTCTTCGTATCTGGTTATACTGATGAGATGCTTGATGAGCATGGAGTCTTAGCCCCGGGCATTATTCTGCTTGAAAAACCCTTTTCTCCAGAGACGCTGAGCCACAAGGTACGTGAAGTGTTGGATATGCCCCGACAAGAATAGAAGTTGCCTGGTTGTGATTGAATGGAATCCAACCAGTAGGAGGTCAGAGATGAATCATAACAGAACGGATACGGCAACCTCACAGGGCCGGGGAAATATCTTGATTGTTGATGATAACCCGGAAGATTTGCGCTTGTTATCGCAGATGCTGGTGAGCCAAAGATACGAGGTGCGGACCGTGACTGACGGCTCACAAGCGCTGGCAGTAGTGTACTCGAATCTACCAGATTTAATTTTGCTGGATATCAAGATGCCGGAGATGGACGGCTACCAAGTTTGCCAACACCTGAAAGCAGATGAACAAACCAGAGACATTCCGGTCATCTTTATCAGTGCCCTGGAAGAGACACAGGACAAGGTCAAAGCGTTTACCATCGGGGGCGTAGATTACATTACCAAACCTTTCCAGATTAAAGAAGTTTTGGCCCGCGTGAAAACGCACCTGGCCCTGCGGAACGTGCAAAAGCAACTTCAGGTAGCTAACGACGAGTTGGAAAGACGACTGCAAGAACTGGCCCGTTCAGAAGCTAACTATCGCGAAATATTCAATTCAGCCAATGATGCCATTGCTATTCATGATATCAAAATCGGTCAGGTTCTGGATGTTAACCAAAGAATGTGTGAAATGTATGGTTACACTAAAGCAGAAGCGAGAAAACTTGGTGTGGGAGACCTCTATGCGGGCGAACCACCCTACACTCAGCAAGAAGCCCTTCAATGGATTGAAAAGGCGGCCAAAGGGCAGCCGCAACTCTTTGAGTGGCAGTGTAAAGATAAGGCAGGTGGACTTTTCTGGGCGGAAGTAAATCTTAAACGTGTTTTTATTGGCGGTGAAGACCGGGTTTTAGCCGTGATCCGGGACATCACCGAGCGCAAGCGAGCGGAGAAGGCACTACGGGACAGCGAGGAGCGATTGAGATGGCTTGTAGAAAACGCCGAGGACATCATTTTCTTGCAAGACCTAGAAGGGAGATATTTGTATTACAACGGTCCTTCCCGATACGGTCTTACGGTTGACGATGTGTTGGGTAAAACCTCCTTCGATCTCCACGAGCCGGCAGCCGCTGCTAAAGTCATGGCAGAACTGGAGCAAGTCACCAGCAGCGGGAAAGCCCACACTTTTGAGAATAATATTGTCTGGCAGGGAGAGTCGTTGTGGTTCATTGACCATAAGTATCCCGTAAAGGATGCTGAGAGGCGGATCGTAGGGGTGGGTACAATTTCTCGAAACATCACCGACCGCAAGCAGGCAGAGGAGCAAATCAGGGCAGCCCTGCAGGAGAAAGAGGCGATGTTGGCGGAAATCCACCACCGGGTCAAAAATAACCTGCAAATCGTGTCCAGCTTGCTCAATTTCCAGGCTGACTATGCTCAAGATGAACAAACGCTTGAAATAATCCGCGACACCCAACGCCGCGTAAAATCAATGGCCCTTATTCACGAACAGTTATACCGCGCCCCTGATCTGGCCCAAATTGACTTTACCAAATATGTACAAGACCTGGTATCCGGTTTATTCGCGGCGTACCGGACCAACGCCGGTTACATCGCTTTGAGGCTAGACATAGGTACGGTTTATCTGCCGATTAAGAAAGCCATTCCTTGTGGTTTGCTGATCAACGAGTTGGTTTCCAATGCCCTGAAATATGCTTTTCCCCCTGACAGGGACAGGTCTCCGGAGTTGGTCGATGAAATCCGGGTGGCGTTTCATCCGGGCGAGGAGGGAGAATACACGCTGACCGTCAGCGACAATGGCGTTGGTCTGCCGCCAGATTTCACCTTCCCTAATGAGCACACCCTGGGTATGCGTTTAATCGATATATTTACCCAGCAGCTTGAGGGGGCGATCAAGTGGCATAGTGAGGCAGGTACAACCTGCCAGATCACTTTTGGGTCATAAGAGGAAATCAAGAGGGGTGGCCGGCATCAACATGCTGCGGGCAACGGTCAATCGTTTGGGGTTGATCGACGAGGTTTGGATCAAACCTCTGGCATAATCGTCTGAAGCTCGATCCTGGTCATCGATGGCCATGTAAGCATCGGCCCGGTTCTGATAGGCATAAGGATGTTCCGGGTTGAGGGCGATGACTTTACTGTAGTCGGCGATGGCCTGCTCGTAATTACCCAAGGCTCGGTGAGCGTTGGCCCGGTTGTAATAGGCATAAACATAGTCCGGGTTTAATTCTATGGCCCGGTCGTAGTCAGCAATGGCTTCCTGATAATTTTTTAGCTCATCGTGTACCACACCACAATTGACATAAGCGGCTACAAATTCCGGGTCCAGCGTGATCGCCTGCTGGTAGTCGGCCAGTCCTGCTTTATATTTACCCATCCAGACGTGGGTGTTGCCCCGGTTATAATACGCATAGACATTGTTGGGGTTTAGCTCAATGACTTTGTTGTAATCGACCAGGGCCTGCTCATAATTTCTCAAGCCGGTGCGAGCAATGCCCCGATTGACGTAAGCGGCCACAAAGTCCGGGGCCAGCTTTAGGGCCAAGTTACAGTCGATCACCGCCTGTCCATAATTTTTCATCATCAAGTGGGCGGCACTGCGGTTATTGTAGGCTTCAGCGTATTGGGGGTCCAGTTGAATGGCTTTGGTATAGTCGTAGATGGCCTGCTCGTAATTTCTCATGCTGGCGTGAGCCAGACCACGTTTGTTGTAGGCCCGGGAGTCCTGTAAGGTCAATGTTTCTGTTTTGGCGGAAACAGGGGGTCTGTTGATGTCGATTGCGTTGAGGGCAGCCGCAAATTCCAGGGTGTCTTGGAAACGGTCCTCTCGACGTTTCGCCAAGGCTCGCTCGACTACGCCGGCCAGGGCACCCACTTCCCGCCAGAGAGTGCTCAAGCCCTGGGGCATTTCTTCACAAATCGCCCGCTCTAAAAGTTCAAACAGCTTGGCTTGAGAGCGGAATTGATTCGGGCCAACTTCGGTCATGGCTTGAGCCTCGAGCATCTCTAGATTGATGTAATGTTGTCCGGCCAACATGTAATACAACAGTTCACCGACCTGGTAGACATCGCTGCGAACGTCCAGTTTCTCGCCCCGGACCTGCTCAGGGGAACTATAAAGGAGCGTGCTGGGTTGAAAACCGGCCATTGTCAATCCCAGTCCTCCGACCGCTTCAGGTACGTGGGCGATCCCAAAATCAGTCACCTTTGGGCGACCATCGGCCGCTAGCAAAATGTTTTCTGCTTTGATATCGCGATGAATAATACCCTTGGTATGAAGTTTGGCTAGCCCCTCACAGATGCCGCCTGTCAGTCGCACCGCCTGCTCGACCGGCAGTTTACCCTCTTGGTTGAGTAAGTCACGCAGACTGCCACCGGGTAAATACTCCATAATCATATAAAACTGTTTTTCATGGAGGCGCAGGCCATAAATAGAAACCACGTTGGGATGCTCGAGAGCAGCGGCGATACGTGCTTCCTGGACGAATCGCTTGACGGCTTTCTCATCGGCGGCTCTGTTCAGTAACAATCGTTTTATGGCTACCCGGCGGTCCAACATTCGATCACGCGCTTCAAAGACGGCTGCAAAGCCTCCCTGCCCCAGGGGACGAATAATCTCATATTCAAAAAGTTTTTGACCGGGGGTCAGCAACATGGCCCTCCTCACTTAACTTGTTTTTAATTCAGGGGATCTTTATGAATGTGAAAGACACAAGCCTCATCACCGGCCGCATGACAGGCTACTTCTTCAACCCTAAAATCTTGTCCTCCGCTAACCCAGTGCAATCCTGCCTGCAAAATACCGGCAGCAGCATAGCAAATCGACCTGGAGCTGGTTCTCCCCCAACAGACCGGGCAGCGATGAATGGTATAAACAAAATACTGGTCGGTCTCCTCGACCGTGGTCAGTTGATCGCTGAATTTGCCAAAAGTTTCAGCCATGGCCCTGACTCCAATTTTCAATTTTACATTGGGGGGAATGGCCTTAAGGGCCAGGTTGCTCAGCTCATCCGAGCCAAACTCTTTCAACCCATGTATGAAAGAAGCTTTACCGGCATGCAGACCCAAGCCCCGCTCACCCCGAGCCCCGTACATCTTTTCCAAGGCCGCTCCAATGGCGCTGAAATCGGCAAAGTCAAACTCTCGGCCCATATTATTGGGGGGGTAGTGGCCAATTAAGTTGGATAGGTTGGCCAAATTCAGGACAGACTGCATGGCTTCCGGGCCGATCATTTCTTCTATAGCCAACAGGTAGATACGACCTATTTTATTGGGATAGTAAAATCCGCTTTTTTCGATGGCCATGATGCTGATGTAGAGTTGCTGGCTTGCCCCAGGGACAAGTTAGCAACTTGCCCTATAACCAAAATGAAACACACCCTAATCAATTTTACAAAAGGGGGTATCATCTTAAATAATACCATCTATTTCCTCGATAATCAACAACAGCGGTGTAGGTAACGGGTATATTTTAATTTGGAAGCAAATGATTGTGGGATCGAGTGCCGGTCCCTATGGTAACTGCACCGTCTCCAGCGGCACCGCCCGGTTAGCAAAACCAACCCCATCCGGGTCAATGCTGTGTAGACGTTCGTTGAAACTATTGTAGAGGCCAGCAAACAGGGTATAGTCGCCGGGGGGGAGATCGGCGGGGAGTTCAATGCGGTGAGGGTCGGCCTGAACGGCATCCACCGTCCAATCGATGGTGGGGGCAGTGCCGTTGGCCGGGACACTGTCGTGACCAGCGATCCATTGGCCATCGGCGTCGAGTAGGTGGGTAAAGACGGTCAGGCTTTGCGTTTGGGGGTTACCAGCCCGCCAGTAGAGGGTCAGCTCGACTGCGTCCGGCTGTAGGTCAACATGGTGGGCTAAAAGCTCGATACCGCCGATGAAGCGAGCGGGGGCAATAAAAGGGGAGATGTCACTGCGGAGACTATATAGTGAAGCCGTGCCCAGGCCCTCAAAATCATAAGCAGCCAGCAGTTGACCACGCTTGTCAACCGTGTTGTGTAGAGCCTGCTGGTGGGCACCGGTAGGTAAGATCCAAACCGTGTCAATCCCCTGGAGCAGATCAATCATTTTGGGGGCGCTACTGTACTTGGCCGCACCATCAGCCAACTCCAGCTCAAAATCGTTGCTCAGATAGGGGAACAGTTGTCGGTAGGTGGTCTGGTCGCTCAACAGGAGGCGAGGTTTGGCGGAAACAGGTGGGGGATTTTCGGCGTTTCCGGTCTGTGTTCGCATAAAGCCGGCCAGGGTGGATACCGGGCTCGTTTGCAAGTGGCTGGCCGCATAGGTACGGAGCAAGACGGGCGTCAGCACGAGCAGAACCAGCCCGGCTAAACCAGCCAACACAAGCGGGGCTGGCTGACGTAACCTGGCTACAGGCACCAAACGCCTCTCCGTGGGCCACAGCACCAGGGCAAATTCCAGCCCCAAGATGATGATTAGCAGGAAACGAACGATGACTGCAAAGGTCAGCAGCCAGGTGGCTTCAGGCAGTAAGACAAAGTAAATGGGCTGTTCCAATACATTGAGACCGGTAAAAATAAGGGCGTAAGTCAGCCCTCGACCGTCGGGGAATAGGAGCAAAATGAAGGGCAGCAGGTAGACCAGAAATTGAGGGCTGTATCCCTTGTTGGACAGCATAAAAATGGCCACAGTCAATCCACTGAAGGCCACCATAGGGCGGGGGCGACTGTAGTCAGCCGGACGGGTAAAGATAAAGCCATACAAACCAGCGAAAAGCAAGCTAATCAGCCACCAGGGCAATCTGCTGCCGTGGGCCGCAAAATCAGTTTCAGCCGGGTTCAGCCGGTCGCCGAGGACAACCCCGAAGCCGTAATATCCATCAACCACGGCCCAAACCGTTTCCCAGGAGGCCCGACCCAACATCGACCGGGCTGAGGCCAGCACCCATTCTGAACCGGTGACCCAAAAAGGCACCAGCAGCGCCAGTACGGTCAACCCAAACACCACGCTATAGAGGCCCACCTCAATACCTGCTTCCCGATTGTCCTTTTGATGTAGATACCAGAGGCGGCGCAGAGCTACCGGCAGCATAAGCACCGGGACAATTTTAACCATAAGACCCACCCCCACGGAAACCGCCGAGGGAAAGCGCCGTTCATCGAGCAGCCAATCAAGGGCCAGCAGAATAAAAAAGAGAGCTATGCCGTCGAAGAAACCCAACATAGCGTAAATGGGTGGAAATAATCCGGCATAAAGCCACAACACCCGGCTGATGGTTACCGGCGATTCGAACAGTTTGCGGGCCAGGCGATGAATCAGGACGAAGTTACCTATTTCAAAGAGCACAAAAACGCTGCCCAGAATCAGCACAAACCAGAGACGAGGATCATCTGACCAGGGGGGAAGCCACAGGGATAATTTGTAGGCAGCCACAGCCAGCCAGGGCACCAGCGGTGGCCATTCCAGCCAGAAATCCACAAAGGGCCACAGTGAGTAGTCTGACAGGGCGGCAATCCCAAAGTAGGTATCAAAATCTGACCAATCGCGCAGGAAGCCACCTGGACGCAGCAAAAACAGGGTCAGTAAGCGAAAGGTGGTAAAGAGCGCCAACAACAACCAGAAATCAGAAACGGTGGGCACAGGGTCTGGGTCGGGAAATTCGGGCAGGGGGATGGGTTCTGTGCTAATCTTGGGTGGGGTAAGTTCACCAGACGAAGGGGGTTTCTGGTGAAATTTAACCACTTTTTTTGCCTTTGGTGCCCCAGGTTCAGGGAGTTCATCAAAATCGACCTCGGTTGTTGTGCCCTGCTGGGCCGCTTCAAAGATGGCTTCTTGAACCTCATCAACCGGACCGGGACGAGGGCCTTCGTCCAGGTCTGGTAGGGGTTCAGGTAACTCATCAAAATCCACCTCGGCAGGCGCATTTTCTTGAGCCGCGCTAAAGAGGGCTTCTTGAACCTCATCAACCGGACCAGGACGAGGGCCTTCATCCAGGTCTGGCAGGGGACCACCTGCTTCAGAGGCGTCGTAGGGAGCCATAGGCCGAGTTTTATCCTGGGCATCGACGGGTTTGGTCTTTTTCTGAGAAGGAGGGATCGGCTGGTCTTGATCAATCTCGGGCTGGGCGGAATTTTGTTCGGTTTCTTGTTCCTCAGCCGGACGACGAGGATCTTTGGGTTGTTCTTGGCTCATCGCATCCTGCCTGTCCATAGTTTAACACGCAACACCAAGAGGGCCAAGCTATACCGGATAAACGTGGAAAGAAACTGCGTTTTGCTGTGACCGTGCATACGCAGCCGATAAAAGACCGGTATTTCTAACATATGGTAGCCCCGCTTGTGGGCTACCATCAGGAGCCGGATAAAATAATCCCCATAACCATAATAAATTTGGTCCAGGTCCATCGACTCTAATTTTTGGCGATAGATGGAAAAGAAACCACTTAAATTATCGTGAACAGGGGTACCAAAGAGCAGGCGAATACCGTAATTATAGATGAGACTGGAGAATTGTCGAAAACGGTCTTCCATACCCCCGGCCATTACAAAACGGGAGCCGATGATGATGTCGTAATATTCCAAAAATTTAATCATCTGGGGGATGATGGCCGGATCGTGATTAAAGTCGGTGTCCATAAAGACCAGAATATCTCCCCCTGAACGTTCTACACCATAGCGGAGAGCCGTGGCCAGGCCCCGCTCCTGGGGGCGCACAAATAATTTTACCTGGCCATTGTTACCAAAACTTTGGCGCACAGCCTCGGCGGTGCCATCAGGACTGTTGTCATCAACGACGACAATTTGAAAATCCAGGTGATGAGGCCGCAAGGCGGCAAATATAGCCTCGATTAACTCGACGATATTCTCTTTTTCTTTGTAGGTTGGCAAAATAATAGATGTCTTCATGAGAAGTTTGGACGTTTGCGAATAAGCAAATGGTAAATGATGATGGTGATAAACCATTCGCCATTCGCTTATTCGCCGTTCACTACATATGTTCCCACAGTTCAAAAATCGTACCGAATTTGCCTCCCTGTTCTCTAAAGCGGCGTTGATCGGCCGGTTTGGGCCAGGAATGGTAGGATGCCTGGCTATGATCCTGGGCAATATAGGGTGGATTGCCAGAAGCCACCAACTGGACCGCTTTGACCAACATGTCTGCCCCGACTACAGCGCTTTTGTAGGAGAGAGAGATGATGGTATCGGTTGGTGCGATGATTATTTTCTCTTGCAACAGCAGGTCACCGGTATCAAAACGCTCATCCACCCAATGAATAGTCACCCCTGTCTTGGTTTCGCCGGCCGCGATAGCCCAGAAGTAGGGAAAAAGGCCCCGATTACGTGGTAGTAAGGCCGGATGAATGTTCAAGGTTCCTTGCGCCGGCAGGTTGATCAACTCAGCCTTAATCAGTTGATTGAGATAAATGGAGAGAACCAGGTCCGGTTGCCAGGCCTTAATTTGCCGGATTGTGTCGGGGCTGTTCACATTTGTTGAGCCAACGATCGGAACTCCGTAAAGACTACGCATATCGCGCAACGAATGTACTTTGGGTTGGCGCCCGATCAAGCGAAAAACAATAGCCGTGGCTCGACTCTGAAAAAGTTCCAGCGCTTTGCGTCCCACAAAACGGAGCCCGGTTCGCTTCAAAAGGTAAAGCAGGGCCGCTGGCAGGCTCTTACCGTAAATCAAGCAATCGGAGCGAACAATCCCTACGACCTGCCCCGGATATTCCTGAAGCAGGCGTTCAGTCATCATGTTGGAGAATAGGCTTTCGTAAGTTAAGATTACAATGCGCATATGTTATGCAGTCCTTAAAATTAAGAAAGGCTCCTCTTATCAGGTTGCCAAACTAATTAACGTATCACAGACAAAATTAATTTGCTCTGGGGTGAGGGTAGCCCCGGAGGGTAGATTAATACCCCGGTGGGCCAGGTCTTCGGCTACAGGTAATGGTTGGCCGGTATTGTACATCGGTAAGGTATGAACCGGATAGAAAAAGGGACGCGTGTCGATGCCGGCCGCGCACAGTTTACCCCGTAACTCATCCCGCGTCAGGCCAAACTCATCTTCCAAAATGACCGAGTACATCCAGTACACATTTTCAGCCCAGGCTATTTCAGGGGGTAAGGTCAGGCCGGGCACATCAGCCAGACGGCGGCTATAATGGGCCGCATTACGACGACGAATGGCCAACATCTCCTCAATGCGCTCCAGTTGGGCCAGGCCAATGGCTGCCTGGATATTGGTCATGCGATAGTTGTAAGCTACTTCAGGGTGCCAGTAGGGATTGTCATTGTAACGGCCCTGGTTTTCCAGGAAAAAGGCCCGTTCGGCCCAGGCCTGGTTATTGGTCACAATGATGCCTCCCTCGCCTGTAGTAATGATTTTATTGCCGTAAAAACTAAAAATGGCCGCATCGCCTAATTCTCCTACGCGTCGGCCTTTATAGCGAGCGCCATGAGCCTCGGCAGCGTCTTCCAGCAGTAACAACTCATACTCGTTGGCAATAGCTCGCAGTGGGTCCATATCGGCTGGGTGGCCATACAGATGCACGGCAATGATGGCTTTGGTGCGTGGAGTGATGGCCTCGACCACGGCGTTAGGGTCGATATTCCATGTTTCACGTTCGGAGTCGACAAACACGGGCGTCGCGCCGGTGTAGTGAATCGCATTGGCCGTGGCCACGTAGGTTAGACTGGGCATAATCACCTCATCCCCAGGTCCAAGGTTAAGGGTAGCGGCCAGCAAGTGCAAAGCTACTGTGCCGTTGAAGGTGGCGACGCCATAGCCTACACCGCAGTAAGCAGCAAAACGCTCTTCAAAATAACGCACGTATTTACCCAAGGATGAAACCCAGCCACTTTTGATACAATCGGTAACGTACTCTAACTCTTTATCCCCCAGCAAAGGTTCGGCCACGGGAATGAAAGGTTGATTTTCAGACAATGCTACTCCTATAGGGAGACATTCCGGTATTGTCTCCTGGTCACTATATAATGAAGCTCGAATCATAACCCCAACCAGAGCAAAAGTCAAGGTTATCAATGAGCCTGATTGAATCAGAATCGAGTTACCCCTAAAAAGTACCAACTATTGTCTTGACTTGCTCCGAACGACATGTTAAACTTGAATTATCTAAATAATTTGTGTGTCGTATCTTTAGCGTTACCGTTTAGCCGACAATAATAAAAAATGACTGCATTAAGAAGTGCCCTCCAAAAAAGGCGCACAAAAGTAATCGTTTCGCTCCTGATTGCTATTGCCATTATTTTTAATGTCCTGGCTCTCATTTTTGCCTTAAATTGGAGTCAACAGCCGTTTTTGGGGATTCTTTTTTATCCCAGGCTCGTTGTAACAGATTCTTACAATCCGAATTGGCCCGCTCGCCAACTGGGGCTACAAGCTGCTGACGTTTTATTGAGTATCGACGGTATACCGGTGGCCTCGGGGCGCGATCTATTTACCCTGCTGCGGCAAAAACAGGTAAACGATACCGTTACCCTCCATCTTGAGCGAACCCCCTCTCTCCCCGATGATGCTCCTGAGACGATATCTGTTCTATTGAGTCGCTTGTCGGGGTCAGACATTTTTACTTTTTTCTGGTTGCCTTATATTATTGGTCTTGTTTATCTGGGCTTGGGGATAGTTGTTTACCGTCTGGGTGGGGTCGAGCGGGTAGGTAAGGCGTTTGTTACCTTTTGCGCCTTTGTTTCTATTTTTGCCAGTGGTCTTTTTGACCAATATAGTTTGCATTTCTTAGCCCCTATTTGGGCTTTTGCCTTTCCTCTCACCGGGGCAGGATTGCTGCATCTATCTTTTGTCTTTCCCGAAGAAACTCGCCTTATTCGGCGCAGACCGTGGTTAGGCTTGGTTCCGTATGTCCCGGCCTTGATCCTGGGGGCAGTCACTTTGTATAGTTTTTACTTTGCCC
The DNA here is from genome assembly GCA_034409055.1 of Anaerolineae bacterium. GTDB lineage: Bacteria > Chloroflexota > Anaerolineae > 4572-78 > J111 > DAOUMU01. Next base: position 10,077 of record DAOUMU010000345.1, on the reverse strand, counting down.
CTGATCCACGGATGCATTTAAGCGCACGAACATGGAATTTTGGATTTATTGCCCTATCAGCACTCCTTTTTTTGGTATTGCTGTGGTATACCCGTACTTCCACCCTTTCTTTACTGGTGCGTCAGCAAACTGCTATTGTCTTTTGGGGCAGTATTATCTCCTTTGGACCGATGGCTATCTGGGGCATCGGTAACAACCTATTGGGATTTAACTGGTCCTTATCTTGGTCAATTTTCGTTGTTGTTTTTGCTCCGTTAATTATTTTTCCCATTTTCATCGCCTATGCTATCCTGCGTTATCACCTGCTGGATTTGGATATTGTATTTAATCGCGGGATCACCTATGTGCTGCTAATGCTCATGGTGACCATTGCTTACTTCTTGATTGTTAGTTTTTTGGGGATTTTACTGCAAGATACGGCGATCTTTCAGAATCCATTTATTCTGGCCCTCTTTATCTTCACCCTGGTGGTTTTTCTGGAACCTCTGAAGCGACAACTGCAAACTGTTGTCGATCGACTGTTTCTCCGAGAGCCATTTGACTCCAGACAGTTGTTGCAACATTATGGCCGCGCGCTTATCTCCACGCCGCTGGATACTGACCATATTTTAGAGATGTTGTTAAACCAGGTCGACGAAGCACTGGCTCCAGAGCACATCCTGGTTTTCCTTAGAGATCATACGTTGAGTGCTTTTGCCGTTCGCCACCAGCATAGAAGCGACAGCACTGAAGTTGTTGAAGTTCGGTTTGGGTTAAGTGATAATTTGGCTCAGTGGCTAGCCGATACCAATAATATTTTGCAACTCAGTCCCAGTGGGGCCGCCCCCCCTAACGTCAGAGTTACTCGCGAAGAATTGGCCCGCTTGCGCATGCTTAATATTGCCCTGTGCGTCCCCTTACTAGGATCTGAATATTTACTGGGCTGGCTGGCCTTGGGGTTGAAAAAATCCGGCCAACCCTACACCGGTAATGATTTAGTGTTTCTGGCTACCCTGGCCAATCAAACCACAATTGCTCTGGAAAATGCTCATCTCCTGGAACAGGCCAACCGACGAGCGGCTGAATTAGAAGCCCTGCAAAAGATTGCTGTGGATATTCAGGCTGAAGCGGAGTCAGATCTGTTGCTGACTTCCGTGGTCCAGCGAGCCATCAAGTTGCTGCGGGCGGCAGGGGGCATGGTTTATCTACTTGAATCAGACGGTAAGACCTTAAAAGTGGTCGTTAGCTATAACCTGGATAAAGATTATACCGGCTATACTGTTGAAATAGGTGAAGGGGTGGCTGGCCGAGTTTTAATATTGGGCGAGCCGGTGGTGGTGGATAATTACCAGAATTTCCCTGGTCGTTCGCACAAATTTCGAACAGTTAATTTTGGTGCCGTTATGGGGGTGCCACTTCGCTGGGGGGGCAAAGTGCGGGGGGTGCTTTATCTGGTCCATCACTCGCGCACCTTACGCTTTAGCGAGGATGATGTCTGGCTAATGGAGTTGTTTGCCTCGCAATCGGCCATTGCCCTGGAAAAATCACGCTTGCTGCAAGAAGCTAAACGTCGGGCTGAACAATTGGCCACCCTGAGTCAAGTCAGTATGGCCATTGGTTCCACGCTGGATCTGCCCACCACCTTACAGAACGTAATGGATCGGGCTGTGCAGATTCTGCATGCGGAGGCTGGCTCTCTACTATTGTTGGATCCCAAGCGACAAGAATTAACCTTTGAAGTGGTATTGGGTCCAACCGAAGATGAATTGCTGGGCATGAAAACCCAGATCGGCAAGGGGATTGTGGGCACAGTAGCCCAAACCGGTCAATCGCTTATTGTCAATGATGTTGCCGCCGACCCCCGTTGGAATGTTGCCTTTGACGAGGCGACCGACTTCCATACCAAAGATATTCTGTGCGTGCCCATGATTGCCTACGAGCAGGTGATCGGCGTTATCGAAGTTATTAACAAGCAAGATGGCACCGTCTTCAACGAAGAAGAGGCCGGTATGTTAATGTCGTTTGGGGCACAAGCGGCTATTGCCATTACAAACGCGCAAATCTTTACCAGCACCGATAAGGCCCTGGCCGGACGTGTGCAAGAATTACAAACTATTCAGATGTTTGTCCAAGAATTACAAACTTCGCTTAATTTGGCTACTGTGCTGGATCTGTCGTTGAGCCTGATTATGGATACGTTGGGTGTTTCAATGGGCTTGATAGGTATCATCAAGAATCACGATGAGATAGGGCTTTACTTGTTGGCCCAACGTGGTATGCCAATGGAAATGGGGCGTTATAAGATAGACCCCTGGCCCCTGAACAAAGGGATTCTGGGTCGTGTGGTTCGCACCGGTGAGTTGGCATGGGTTAATGATATCACCCAGGACGCGAATTATGTGCCCAAGAATCACCGCACTCGCTCGCTGCTGGTCGTGCCGGTCTTGCGTGAGGGCCGGGTGATTGGGGTGGTTGATTTAGAAAGTACGAGGACCGATTACTTTGCCAGCGATGACGTGGCTTTTGTTAAATTGTTGGTCAGCCACGCGGCGATTGCTATCGAAAATGCGCAGTTGTTTGAACAGGTCAAGCAAGCTAACCAGGCCAAAACAGAATTTATGAACACTGCCTCTCACGAGTTAAAGATCCCGATGACCAGTATCAAAGGTTACGCCAAGTTGCTCCAGATGGGGGCGGGTGGATCGCTCACGGATCAACAAAGAAATTTTCTGGGTGTAATTTCTAACAATATCGATCGCATGGCGCAGTTAGTGAACGACCTGCTAGACGTAAGCCGGATTGAAGCTGGACGGATTCGCTTAGAAATACAAGATGTGCAAATGCGCGACGTGATCAATGAGGTCCTCGAGTCGGTTCGGACCCAAATTGAAAATAAGCGTTTAAATTTGATGGTTGATATAGATGATGATTTGCCCGAACTGAGGGCCGATTATAACCGCATAGTGCAGATTGTCACCAACTTGGTTAGCAACGCTTACAAATATACGCCAGAGGGTGGCGATATCGCCGTGATTGCCAAGCCATACAACGGGGATATTCAAGGAATTTCTGTTACCATCAAAGATACCGGTTATGGTATTTCTGAAGAGGACCAGAGCAAGCTGTTCACCACTTTCTTCCGCTCCAGCGACCAGAATGTTCGCAATGAACCTGGCACTGGCTTGGGCTTATCCATCACCAAAAAGATGATCGAAAGCCACGGGGGTGAACTGATGCTTGAGAGCGAGTTGGGGAAAGGATCTGCCTTTACCTTTACCCTGCCCCTGGTGAGTAAAATACCCCCTGGCGTTGAAGTTGTGGAGCGGTGAAGGCACTAAGAAATATCCTCCTTTATCACAATGTTGAGACGCTGCCCCAATCGTAAATCCAAAATCTGAAATCGTAAATCGGTTTAGCCCCTTATATCCACCGCATTCACGCGGGTGGGCCTCATTTTATACATCACCCGCACCTCGCCCGGCTGGCGGAAGGGATAAGTATCCAGCCCCAGGTATTTCTTGGCCAGGGCATCGATGTGAGCCTCCGCCCCTTCCTCGGTGATTTCTTCGACCGTGCCTCGCACTTCAATCCAATGCCAGACACTGTCTGGATTGACCAGTAACACAGTGACCTGGGGACGTGCCCGTATGTTTTTATCCTTGACCCGGCTTTTAACTGAGTTCAGCCGGACGTAAGTACCGCCATAATCGCACCAGACCGGGTTAACCTGGGGTTGACCGTCGGGCATAACCGTGGCCAGGTTGGCAAGGACCGGTTTCTCAAACAGTTCTTTGTGACTATCAGGAATTTGGTTTGACATGATGAATCCCTCCGTTATTGTTCAATTTTGTTTAATAAATCAGTGTCTTTGAATTTCTGTTACTTAACTTGCCCCCAGGGTTTAGAGCACGGATTAACAGGACGTAACGGATTGACCAATTACCAACCGGTAAAATCCGTTCCATCCCGTGTCTGATGCTCTAAATTGATGCTTATGAGGGTTGATTTCCTACTGTCTCTGGCTGAAAATATGGTATGACATGTCGAAGTAGTTACGGTTACAATTGCTCACGTTCAAACACCTCTGTGGCCAGGACAATGGCCTTTTGGTCAAGGGGGGTCAAACTCCAGCCAATCTCTGCCGGCGCCACCCATTCGATAGAGAGGACCTCATAGGCGGCAAGGGGTGGGGCAATATGGTTAAGTTCGCCCTCATTGTTGGCCAGGCGGCAATAAAAAGCGATTCCCAGGCCGGGTGGGGTTTGATCCCCGGGTGCCTGGCCCTGTGGTTCACAAAGCAACAGACGTTTGACTTCGACTGGCAGTTGTAACTCTTCTTCAAGCTCACGGCGCACGGTTTCGGCCGGGTTCTCACCCCGCTCAATCCAACCACCGGGTAACCCCCAGGGACAATGAGGACGAAAAACGTGTTCAACCAGCAAAATCTGGCCGGCATCGTTGAAAACCACGCCCACCGCTCCCACATAGTGCCTGGGGGCAAACAATTTTACGCCTAGCCTCAATCCCCAGCGGAGGGGGGGAAAATGCTGCAACCAACCGGCCAGACGTCGCTTCATCTTCAAATGGGTTCATGCCTCCTTTTTTACCCGGTCAGTATAACACAACGAAGCGGGGATGCATAAAAGGAGAGTGCTTAAAAAGGCAATATTTGGAGGGTGGTAGTAACGACTTCAGTCGTTTTTAGCCCCATAATGCAGGTAATTAACGACTAAAGTCGTTACTACGAACAGTTTTTAGGTGTATCATTTACTTGTGACATACCCCCTTAACATGGTATCATAGGCCACCAATCCATACTGATTAGAAAAAGGTTGTAATCATTGAATATCCGGAAAATCGATACGACTAACCGGCGTGAGGCACGCCGATTTGTGCAATTTCCTAATGAGTTATATCGTTCCTGTCCCCAATGGGTGCCCTTACCCCCAAGCGAGGGACTGGCCCAACTCAATCGGAACGGCGCTTACTTTTTGCACTCCGACGCGGATTTCTTTGTGGCTGAAGAAGGTGACCGGCTGCTGGGGCGCATCTGTATTATGGAGAATCGTCGTTACAACGAGTATCACCAGGCGCGCCACGCCTTTTTCTACCTGTTTGACACGATCGAAGATCTGGAGGTGGCCCAGGGGTTATTTGAGACGGTCATCGAATGGAGCCGGAAGCGTGGTCTCAATAAGCTGGTCGGCCCCAAAGGATTTGTGCCGTTTGATGGCATCGGCATGTTATACCAGGGCTTTGAGCATCGTCCGGCGATGGGCATTCCTTACAATTATGCCTATTATAACCGGTTTATGGAGCAACTGGGTTTTGAAAAAGAGATAGATTTTACTTCATTTTACGTCAATGGCCATACGTTTGAAATACCTGAGCGAGTCATCCGGGTGGCGGAACGGGTGAAAAAGCGCCGCCGTTTACGGGTAAAAACATTTTCTTCGCGGGCCGAAGTGCGTCGATGGGTACCGGCGCTTATGGAGACTTATAACCAGGTGTTTGTCGATAACTGGGAATATGTGCCGGTAACCCAGGCAGAGGCCAAAGAGTTGGCCAGGCGCATGATCCCGATTGTGCAGCCGGAACATATTAAACTGATTCTCAATGACCAGGATGAAATAGCCGGTTTTTTGTTCACTTTTCTGGATATTTCGACCGCTTTACAGCGGACCGGGGGCAAGCTATTTCCTTTTGGCTGGCTCAGGTTGCTGGTCGAGCGAGAGCGCACGCCCTGGGTTAACGTCAATGGCATGGGCATCCTGGAACAATATCGGGGGTTGGGCGGCAATGCTATTCTTTATGCTGAACTGGGCAAGAACCTCCTGGGCGGTCGTTTTGAACATGCTGACCTGGTGCAAATGGCCGACACGGTTAAACATATGCTGGCCGATATGCCCACGTTGGGGGCTAAGCCCTACAAGGTGCACCGGGTCTATCGCCGGGATGTTTGATCGTTCAAAGTTGAGAAGACCAGAATTATCGACGTTGGTCATTTTGGCCGGTATTTAAACCTTGCGGGATAAACAGAGGCCGGGAACAGGTATCCCGGCCTCTGCTGTTAGTGGTCGGTAACGTAACAGTCCAGTTATTCTTTGAGGATGATGGGCAGATAGATGGTGGGCTGCTCGGGAGCGCCTACTTGTACCTGGCCATCTTGGACGGTGACCGACTGAAGATTGCCACCCATGTCGGATACCTCCACATTCTCCAGATCGAGGACGCTGCTGCCCTCGCGGCGAGTCTTCAGTTCAATTGTGGCCAGAGTCTCGGACCCATTGAGCCCACCGGCATGTATAGAGGCGGCTCCGTAGGTCACCTTACCAGAAGCGATGATCGGTCCTTGCGGGGTAAAGCCCATACCCTGTAGGGTGCCTCCCAGGCTAACAGTTTCCACCTGAAGGATAGCCGGGTCGTAGTTCAACTCGAAGTTGAACGAGCCGAGATTGTCGGCGTTAGCTACGTCCACAGTGATGGTGAAGACCTGGTCAACACTGTCCAGGGTGGTGAGCGGTGGTTCGACTTGGACGGCGAGGCCCGTCGGCGCGGCTCTTTCATCTGCCGGCGGTTCTGAGCTAACAAGCAGCGTGGCCGGGGTGTAGCATGCGCTGAAATCTCCGCTGGGATAGCCAAAGTAGCAGGCCGCGATCTGGATATCGACGGTAGTGATGAAGCAGGTACTGTTGAGATCATAAATGGGGGCATAGCAAGCGTCGCCGCACTGGCAGCCATACCGGAAGGCAATGGCATAGATGTCGGCGATGTCCACATCACCATCACAGTCTACGTCAGCGAAGAAACAAGGTCTGACCGTGACGTGGCCGGGGTATAGATCAACCGGCGTGATCGGTCCGGGGGGATCGTCTGAGGTCAGGAGTTGTTCATTCTCCAGGATCAGGTCACTTTCACCGCTGGCGACTGGATCAAAAGTGATCGTGGCTACCGGACCGTCTCCATTGGGGCCAAAGCAGGTGCCGACGATGTGCCCGCCGTAGGTCAGGCGACCAGAGGTGTGGGTCTCCGCATCCATAACTGTACAGCCAGTACTGCCCAGGAAAGATCCCAATTCCGCGTCGACGAACTCGATGATGGTTGGATCGTAAACCAGATCGAACTGGAAGGCCCCCAGATGAACGACATTTTCGACTGTAACCTCCACCTGGAAGGTCCCCCCGGTAGAAGTAACTTCCTGTTCAGGCGGTTCTACGCGCAGGGCCGGGGAAGGAGGAACATCATCCGCGATGATGGCTACATCGTCAATGTACCAGCCCCGATAGTCGTTCATGATATCGTCAAGGGTATCAAAGTAGAAGCGGAGATGTACCTGGCTCCCTATGTAAGGGGAAAGATCAAGGGTGTGCTTGAGCCAGGTTTGCATGGGGTCGCCGGATAGTTGGACCAGATCCTGGAAGGTGGCACCACCATCCGTAGAAATCTGTACCCAGCGCTGGTCCCAGGAGGTTCCGTCGGTCTCAGTCTCGTACCAGGACCAGAAACTCAGGCCGGCGACAGAGGCACTGGCGGGGATATTGATGGCCGGCGAGGTCAGACTGCCCGAGTTAGCGGCTCCATTGTCATAGTCTCCGGTGGCGTCCTGACCGTACCACCAGCTATGGGTGGGGCTGTGGCTTTCGGGATAGGGACTGACCCCATCCTGAACCTGATGCCAGAAGCCGTCGGTTGTCCAGCCGTTGACGCCGGATTCCATGTCGTCTTCCCAGATAACATCACCGGTTAGGGGCGGGTTGTAAAAGAGGTGGAGCCATTCGTCCCAGAAGGTGTTAGCGGTGAATTGAAGCCAGCCTGTGTTCCCATCGTAGTTGTTGTCGTAGCCGAGATCTGATTCCGGGAAGTAGATACTGATGCCGTGCGCCCCGGGCCAGCTTGTCCCGTGTTGCTCATGGATGACAGCCCCGTTGACCGCATTCATCACCGCCGTGGCGGCCGCGTCGATGGTGGCGTCATTCACCTCCTGTTTCACTTGATCGGCAAAGTCGTAGAGGTCAATGTAGGTCGGATAAAAGAATTCCTGGGTGTTGGCCCGGGCCGTGGCAATCTCGGCGTGGTGATCAGCCAGCCCGTTGCTCAAGGCCGTCGCCAAGTTGTCAACGGCTGTGTTGAGGGCGTTATAGGCCGTTTGCAGATCAACGGCCGATTGGATCTGGCTGTTGCCATACGAGGCGTAATAGTCGTTCACAATGGCTGTGCCCAGGTCGCTGGCCGACATATTTGGGTTACTCACCAGGGCTGAGAGGATCGTGTCGAAGGGCCAGCCGTCCCAGGGTTCGGTCTCTTCAGAACCGACCCGCACCTCAGCGTAGGGTATGAGTTGGTTGTCCACCTCGATCATACCCATCAGGCAGGCATCAAAACCAACCAGGTCGAGAGGATTCACCCCACCATTGCTCAGGACCCCCATGGCGTTGCGTAATTCAGGCATGTCCAAACCATCCCCTCCGCTGGTGTCGTCGAAGGCAATGTCCTTGAGGAGGGGCATCTCCTCCGGCTTCAGTCGCCAGCCGCTGCCGTGATCCCAAAGGACAAGGGCGTAGTGATCGGCCGGGTAATTCGTCATGCCCCACTGGGCGAACTCTATTAGAGTCTGCGGGTCGCCCATATTGACTTCGCCGATGTCCTGCAGGGCACTCCCGGCAGTAGGTTCCATGCCAGGGGTAACCCGGAAACGCTTGGCGGATGTCCAGTTGCCGTAGCTACTGTCGAAGCCGGAGATACGATCGAACTGAACCAGGATATTTACGTTGTTGTTCGAACCGGCGCTGGCCATCTCCATAAAATCGTCAATGCCGGCTCCTTCCAGGTTGTTGTCGCCGTCAAGGTAGACCATAAAAGTCCACTTGGCCTGGGTAACAGTACCGATGTCCAGAGAGATGTTATAGAAATAGTCGGGACCGCCGTGGGGAGTGCCCCAATCCCGCACCTTCAGATAATACGTGCCGTTAGCCGGAAGCGTGTACTCGAGGTAGGAATCCAACCCGTCGTAGTCATCGTTAACAGCAAGTTCGGTGATCCCGTCCGTATCGTAGAGGTGGAGAACGGGATCGAGAGAGGAACCAATGGCCGAGGCATCTATATCTACCACAATCGGATCTCCGGCGTTGCCGCTGAAGGCGTAGTAATCCTCATCACCGGCCGGACAGATGTCAGGGTCGGTCAGGGTGGTACCATAGCCGATCGATGTGGCCTGCCCCGGACTGTCATTGGTCTCATGCGGATCACCGCAGGCGCCGCCGCTGGAGTAGTTGATGTCGATTTCGTCTATACCAATCTCAGCCCCGTCATTGCCCACGTAGCGAAAGGCTATCTGGGCCGGGTTGCCGGAGGCATAAGCACTAAAATCAAAAATGGATTGGCTCCAGGCCCAGGTGCTGGTCCAATCATTATCGACTATACCCAGATAGACGTCGTCACCACCACCCCAGTCCCAGGTCCCATTGACGAACCAGATCTCCAGGTCACAGTTGTCATTGGTGTCCCGGCACCAATACAGGCTACCCTTGGACCACAGTGATACATCGCCGGAGGTGGCAGTAAAGGAGGGACTCAAGAGTACCTCGTCCTGATCGAGAAGGGCGGGATCATATAACACGTGGGCATGGTAACTGCCATTGTAGGGGTTGACGGTATCGATTTCCCACGTCTCGTTGGGGTTCGTCTGGAGATGAGTCCAGCCGGAAGGGGGTATGATCCCGGCTTCGAAATCTTCCGTGATAATAGCCCGGTCTTTGGTAGGAACGGGCCGTCCCTCGTCCCGAACCTGGGGAGCACGTTTGGCCGTCGTCGGGTCTGGCTGTTCACCTCCGTCTCCATCCGGCGGACCTTGAGCCGCCACGGGTAAAGCCATCATGAATAACATAATGGCTAGCAGTGAAAGCAAATAACGGGTGGTCAAGTGAATAGAAATATTGTTGTTTTTCACGATAAATCTCCTTAATTCGTTACAACCTTAATTGTCTGACATTGTACCAACAGGTAAACCTTAAAATTTGAAAGAGGTTCACCTTAAAGAAAATTCACTACCGTATACCCCCTGCATTTGACAAATATTTAGTTTTAGCAGGGTCAATCTTT
>DAOUMU010000344.1:0-7178 GCA_034409055.1 Anaerolineae bacterium | reverse complement strand
ACTCCCACCCCCACTCCCCCCTCCCCCCCCCCCACTCCTCTATCACCAACGCCCACTCCCCACACCCCAACCCCTACTCCCCACTCCCCACTCCCCACTCCCCAACCTCCCCCAACAGCCCTTGGCCTCCCTACGGGCAACCCCGATCTTGACTTTGCCCAGGTTGTTTTTGTCCGGGCCACCCAGAACAGCCAGGGATTGTGGAGATTTGATACAACCGTCCGCCACAATGACCAAGGTTGGGATCACTACGCCGATGCCTGGCAGGTGGTTGACCCCATCACTGAGCGGTTGATTGCCGAGCGCATCCTGACCCATCCACACGACACCGAGCAACCCTTTACCCGCAGCCAGAGCAATATTGACATTCCCCCAGATTTAACCCAGGTGGTCGTCCGGGCCAAATGTAACGTCCACGGCTTTGGCGGGCAAGAGGTGGTGGTTGATTTAACGATCCCCCAGGGTGAAAATTTTGAAGTAAACTCTGAACAATGAGCAATTAGTACTCATTGTTAATTGATTCGTTACCGGCATGCTTCACCGGTTGGCTGCCAGCGATTGTCCACAAAAAGCATTATCTGGCGAGAAGTAGCCGGTTGAGCCTCTTTGGATTGACCCCACAGCAAAAAGCGAAGATTGTGTTGTACGCAGACCTCTGTCTGGCTGTATTGCTCAACCACCTGGCGGGTTTCGTAGGCGAGGCCCAGGGGGCGACGTTCGCGGTACATCCAGATGCGCCTGTAGGTCAGGTTGCCCTCTCCGGCCCAGGTGATGTCCGGTACTTGCGACAGGTAAAGCAGACCACATAGGATCGGCGGAATCACTACAAAGAGAAACAGGACCAGTACCGTCAGGTAGAAGTTTATGGTTTCTTGGAATTTACTTCGTTTTTTTGACATGTTGCAGCCGGACAGAACTACTCGCCAATCACGAAAGCCACGGCATAATCTTTGGTGTGGGACAGGCTGATGGCAAATTCGGTCAGGCCGAGTTGGGCGGCCAGTTCAGCAGCAGCACCATACAAGCGTAAAGTGGGGCGGTAGTTGGCTTCATTTACCACCTCGATCTCTTGCCAACTGATATCGCCAATGCCGGTGCCCAAGGCCTTGGCCGTGGCCTCTTTGGCCGCCCACCGCGCCGCCAGCGAACTGATCCGTCCCTGGCAATAGGCCAGCTCTTGGGCCGTGTAAACCCGCTCCAGAAAGCGATCACCAAAGCGGGTAATGCTTTGTTCGATACGCTTCGTTTCGATGATGTCCACGCCGATGGCTTTCATGGTACAATGGCTGTCTATGAAAGATAGATGGCCGGGCATGGGGATGCCCGGCCTACTGGAGATTGGTAATTAGAGATTGGTAATTTTGCCTAAATCTCCAATTACCAATCACCAATCTCCTGTGATAAGCTATCAATCAAGCCCGTAGAAACGGCGGGCATTCCCCGCCAGGATTAGCCCAGCCGCTTCTTCAGCTTCATTTGGCGAAAGCATGCCGCTGGCGACCAACTCTTCAAGGGCCTGGGCCAGAGCGGTTTTACCCAGCATAGCGCCGACATAGTTGATCTCCGGCAGGGTGAATCCATCGGACCCAAACACGACCTTGGAGAGCGGGGCCATCTCTAAAGTTTCGGCAAAGATGCGGCGGGCCGCGTTGGCCGCAAAAGGAATCCCCTCGGAAACATCGCAGTACACTCTTGGCAACATGTTGGCCATGTAACCGGCTTCAGCATGGTAGGGGTAACCGGTGTGGACCAGCAAAACCTTACAGGCGCGAAAGGTCGGGAAGCGCAGCAAATCCATTAGCAAGGCCGGACGACATTGGACCAGGTTTACCTGGAAGTCGCCCATGCCGGTATGAATTTGCATTGGCAGGTCATACTCAAGGCAAAGCTCCAGGGCCCGGCACAGTAGATGATCGCGTAGCTTCTTCATGGCCTGGCCGCCGATGCCTCGCCGGATGGCATCCAGGGCTTGCCGGCCCTGATCCGGGGTCCGGCTCAGCGGCGAAATGTCCAACCCGGTGCGGTAGGCAATGACCGACTTCAAGCCATAATAGCCTTCATATTCGAGGGCGTGGGCAATGGCCTCATCATAGCCCTGCCGAAACTCGTCCCAGCCTATGTCTGCGGCAAGCAACTCGACGATGAGGGTTTCGATGCGGTAGAGAGGGATGACCTCCACCGGCATATCTTGTTTGAACTGAGCCACGTCTACCGGCGGTTGTGGATAGCCAAAGTCAGCCACCAGCGTGGTCAGGCCACAAGCATCGTAGAGGCGCTTCACGTAACCGGTATAGTCTTGTACCGCTTTATTGCGTGCTTCGACAATCTGTTCCAGGTTCGGTTCGCAGTCAAAAAACTTTGCCAGTTGATGAACCGAGTAGCGGAAGTAGACCATATCCCGCCTGAGGCTTTGCAGCTCTTCGATCAATGTCTCGTCTACGGCCACGCCCCCCTCGGCCATAAATTCGACCGCGCCCCCGGGAAAGGAGATCATGTCCGTAAATTCTCTTGGCGTCAGTTCGCCCTGGTTAACAAAAGGATGACAGTGAACGTCGACAACCGGCAAGGCCGATATATCAATCATCAAATCGCCTCCTAATTGGCGTAGGCCGGGCATCCCCATACCCGGCATCAAATCGCCCTAATTGGCGTAGGCTGGGCATCCCCATGCCCGGCATCAAATCGCCTCCAGATAAAGGCTACGTTCCCACGGATGGACGTGGAGATCGTAGGCAGCCAATTCAGATCGCTTAACCTTCAGAAATTCGGCCGGGATGACCGGGCCCAATGCCCCGGTCACAACTTGATCGGCCTCAAATGCAGCCAGGGCCTCAGATACATTACGCGGCAGAAATTCAAGTCCCCGCTCTGTGGCCTCTTGATCCGAGAGATGGCCGACATCGTCTTCGACGGGAGCGGGTGGTTCGATTTGCTGCTTAATTCCATCCAGGCCGGCCGCCAGTACGGCCGTCAGGAAAATGAAGGGGTTAGCCGCGTTGTCCCCGGATCGGTACTCTATGTGACGCCGGCGTCCCATGGCCGGGATGCGGACTAAAGCAGCCCGGTTACCCACCCCCCAACAGACATGGGCCGGGGACCATGAACCGGGCAGCAGGCGCTTATAAGAGTTCACGATGGGCGAACCGGCTCCCGACAAAGCCCGGGCATGGCTCAATAACCCGCCCACAAAATGCCGTCCCAGCGGCGATAGCGGTTCATCCTCCTTCTGCCCGATACTCAGATCCTTTTTGCCTTCTTGATCCCACAAGCTCAGGTGAAGGTGCAATCCACAGCCGGGCAACTGAGCATAGGGTTTGGGCATAAAACTGGCCACATAACCGGCCTGGCGAGCCAGCGAACGAACAACTTCTTTGAAAGTGAGGTAATCGTCAACCGCCTTGAGCGGCTCGGTATAGTGGGTGGTCGCTTCGTACTGGGCGGGCCCGTACTCCTTACCAAGCTGATCGACCGCTACGCCCATCCCGTGTAAGCTATCAATGACCCGTTGCCACAGGTCATAGTGCCGGTCCAAACCGGCCACGGTGAACATGCCGTCGGTATCAGCCGGGCGATAACCGCCGTCTTCATCCGGGGCCCCCCTAACCCCCCCGAGGGGGGAATCTTTTTCGAACAAAATAAATTCTGCTTCAAAGCCAACCCGTACCCTCAACCCTTCCCCGGCATAGGCAGCCAGTATGCGCTGTAACTGGCTGCGCGGGCAACCGACCCACAAAGAACCTGCATCGTCTGCCCGCATAAAAGCAAACACGCGCGCCGTAGCCTCATGGTATGGCAGCGGGGCGTAACTGTTGGGATCGGGTACGGCCAGAAAGTCACCCGTTTCGGCCATGAAGACCGCCCCGATAGCCTGGTGATCTTCCAGAGTGAAGTCTACATTAGCCCGGGCGAAGACGACGCCCCGTTCGACAACAGTGGCAAAGCGCTCTTTTGGAATAGTCTTGGTACACGATCTGCCGCTGTAATCGTGGTAGATTACCCACAGATTTTCTATACCATCATTTTCCAGGCGGTCCAGTAACGCTTGGGTGTCCATACTGTTTCTCCTTTTCTCTTTGTGAAATGGCCATCATAAGCTTCGCCAGCAGGGCTGTGCGAGGCACAATGCTACTCAACTCGATATATTCGTCGGGGCTGTGGTCCAGGCCACCTATGGGACCCAGGCCGTCCAGAACCGGCGTACCCTCGGCCGCGGCAAAGCTGGCATCAGAGGCGCCGCCGGTAGTGGCCCCCTTGACCTCGAACCCCAGGGTCTGGGCAGTGCGCCGGGCCAGCTTTTCCAAGGCTACCACGGTCGGCGTTCGTTCCATGGCCGGGGTGACAGAGCCTTCCTCCAAAGTCAGGGAAACAGTCACCCCGGGCACTGTCGTTTTGGCAAGCTGTTGGTGAAGGGCATCGACCAGGGCCTGCATATCATCTTCGGTCAAAGCGCGCAAGTCGAGCCGCATTTTAGCGTAATCCGCCACCACGCTGGGCAAAGTCCCCCCCTCGACGTAGCCCGTGTTGACCGTCACCCCGGGCCGCAGACCGTTGAGCCTGTCCAGGGCCACAATGTGCTGGGCCAGGGCCAAGATGGCACTGTGGCCTTTTTCAGGTTCCACCCCGGCATGGGCCGAGCGACCAAACATCTCCAGCGTGTACCAGCGAATGGTTTTGCGGGCGGTGACAATATCGCCGTTTTGCCGGGCGGCCTCCAGGGTCAGGACTGCGTCAACCTGGCCACTGACTGAGCGAATCAGAGGGATAGAATAACGCGGGTCGCTTTCCTCATCCGAGACGCACAGATAGATCAAAGTCTCAAAGTTATCGAAGGCTACGGCCTGCAATGCTTCCAGGGCGTAGATACCACTGAGCAGGCCGGCCTTCATGTCACAGGTGCCCGGGCCAAGGATTTTATCCCCCTCAATGGTCATGGGGCGCTTGACCGCGGTGCCCACCGGATAGACCGTGTCGCTGTGCCCCAGCAGCATGACCCGACCGTAGCCCTGGCCGCGACGGGTGGCCAGCAGGTTATCCCCCAGCTCAGCCTGCGGATACCGCTCGACCGTAAACCCCAACCGGACCAGGCGGTCCTCGAGCCAGGTGTTAACAGCATTAACCCCGGCCTGGTGTTGGCTGCCCGAATCAATCCCCACCAGGGTACGGAGATCAGCCAGATAGGCATCCAGTCTGTTTTCCAGAAAAGCCACAATCGGCTCGGCCATTGCTATTACCACCCGGCATAGCGAGCAATGGCTTCGTCACTGACCTGACCGGCTGCCACGTCTGCCAGGGCCTGGTCCAAAATGGCAAGGCCCTGGTCGACTTCAGCTTTGGTCATTATTAGGGGGGGCGTAATCTCCAACACGTTGGAAAACATGCCCACATAGAACAGTAACAGGCCCAGTTCAAAGGACCTGTAAGCAACCTTGGCTGCTGCCACAGTGGCCGGCTCTTTTGTCTCCCGGTTCTTGACCAGTTCGACCCCCTGGATCATGCCCAACCCCCTCACATCGCCAATGAGGGGATGTTTGTCCTGCAAGTCACACAAGCGATCATGCAGGTATGCCCCGACCCGGCGCGCGTTTTCCACCAGCCCATCTTGTTCGATGGCCTCGATAGTAGCCAGGCCGGCGGCACAGCAGGAAGCATTCCCGGTGGCGGTAAACAGGGCGAAGCCCACATCAAGAATCTCCTGGCGAGCAATGACCGCACTCAAAGGCAGGCCACCTCCCAACGATTTACCCAGGATCACCACGTCCGGGGTTATACCGGCGTGCTGGAAGGCAAACATCTCGCCTGTGCGCCCCATACCAACTTTGACCTCATCTACCACCAAGTAGATGTGGTGACGACGACAGACATCCTCCAGCATTGGCAGGAAGTTAGGGGGCGGCACAACGTCGCCGCCATCACTTTGCACCGCCTCGACAATAACACCAGCTACATCATCAGGCGGACAGATTGTTTTAAAGATATAATCTTCGAGAAAACGAATGGCCCTTTCAGCACAATCACCAATGTCATCGCCAAAAGGACAGCGGTAAGGATGAGGATAGGGCACCTTAACGACGTGACCGCCACCGATAAACTGGGTCATGGCAATGTGGGCCGACATGGCCATAGAGGCGGCCGTGGCCCCGTGATAACCGCCGATGAAGGAGACCAGGCGGCGTTTGCCGCTGGCCAGGGGTAGCAGTCGCCCGACGGTTTCGCTGGCGTCGGAACCAGAAAGACCGAACCAGGCTTTCTTATCAAAGTCGCCAGGGACAAGCTCAACCAATTTCTCCGCCAGCTTAAGGACCGGTTCGTGCATACCGGAAATGAGGCCGGCAAAGGTGGTGCGGTTGAATTGTTCGATCACCGCCTGTTTGACATGAGGGTGACTGTAACCCGTATTGGCCAGGGCCCAGCCCGCCGTAAAATCAAGATAGGCTTTCCCTTCGACGTCGTGCAGCCAGCATCCCTCGCCGCTTTCGACAGCCAAAGGAAAGAAACGCAGCTTGATAGCATCGGCGATAAGCCTGGCATCTTGCTCGTACATCTGCTCAACCGTAATAGACGTCATTGGCTATATTCTCCTTCAACCAGAATTTGGCTTGCCAGCGGGGCAAAAAGTAACTTCCGCTGATGTCGCTAGCCAACTCGTAAACCCACAGGGCAAGTGACGTGAAACGTGAAGCGTAATGACTTATTTATGGCTTGATTTTACGTCATAGGCCCTGTGGGTTTACGTCATAGGCCCTGTGGGTTTACGTTTTACGTGGTTGGATGCTTTATGAGGTTGCCTCACCGGAAGCTACTTTTTCATTGCTAATTCTGGTTCTATGTTCACCTTCTCTTAACCAGTCTCAGTGGGTCCAAATTTACTCGGCATAGTATAGTTTATAAAACGTGATGTGTAAAAAAAGCCACAACAGCGCAGCAAGCCGCGCCACTGTTGCTTTTTTTAATTAGGATGATAAAATGTTATGTAGACTTGTAGAAGGGTACTGTCCACCTCACCCGTATCGGGGTGATCAATAGGCAGTGACTATAGAGAGTCTTGAAAAACTAAATTGTACTGACTACAGTGCCTAAATGTCATAAAAACATAGCCACGGTTTGACGAGTCAGGAGTTCGAGGCGAAAATCAAGGCTCAATTCTTGTACGAGCGAGGTGTCGTAATGGAAACCATCAA
>DAOUMU010000343.1:0-7317 GCA_034409055.1 Anaerolineae bacterium | reverse complement strand
GATAGTTGTGTTGGACATTACTTCCTTTGACTCGGTCATGCCGTTATCATAGCAGACTAACTGTTAACATAGTGTTAGAGATGTGTTAGAAATTTGCTTGATTTAGCCGTGCCACCTGAACGGTTACCATCAGTGAATAGTTGGAACAATGAAACATCAACACACAAAGCATACACCCAATGAAGCCCCCTTAATAACGCTAGATAACGTCACTCTGCGAATCGACGGCAAATTGCTGTTTGAGCATACGAATTGGCAGATAAAATCCGATCAGCATTGGATCATCATCGGGCCGAATGGCTCTGGCAAGTCCACCCTGGCCAATGCCATCTTCCGCAAGGTGGCTATCGTTGGCGGGCGGATTCTGTATTTCTTTGATAGGGACGGCGACAACAATTATCGAGCGCGGCCTTTTTTCAACCGGGGTGAAATTGTCAGGGTTTCTCCTGAGGCCCATAGCAGCCTGATGCAGCAACAAGGTGGGTATCACCAGGCCCGTTGGCAAAGCATTGAGGGAGAAGATTCGCCCACAGTGTCTGATCTATTGACCGGGAAAAGCATTGAACGTATTTCGGCTTACGACGTTAGCCCACTGAAAGTCAGCGAAGCGGTTTACAGGGGAAGACGGCAAAAAGCGGTCGATCTACTGGGCATCGAATATCTCCTTGGCCGTAAAATACTCCATTTGTCTAATGGGGAGGCGCGGAAGGTGCTTATTGCCCGCGCCCTGATGCAGTCTCCCAAACTTTTGATCCTCGATGACCCGTTCGCTGGTCTGGATTATGCCGCCCGCGATGCTTTGCAGAAGGCCATCGAGGATTTGCTGACCGCAGACACTCCCCGGATATTACTTGTTACTTCCAGGCCAGAGGAGATACCGCCAGGTATTACCCATGTCCTGCGTGTGGCCGGCAACCGAGTGGTTGATCAAGGGCGAAAGAACAAGATCCTGCCCCCAGAGACGGCTGGAGAGTCTTTCGCCTCCCCAGCAAGCGTCACCAGTCCCCCTCCCCTCCGGTTCCCCGTTGCTCCCCAAGAGTCGGTGGCCAGGCATCCAATCCTGATCGATATGAAAGACACCTCTGTTTCATACGATGGGACTTACATCTTGCACGGTATAAACTGGACCATGAGACAAGGAGAGAATTGGGCTGTGCTGGGTCCAAATGGGGCCGGCAAAACAACGCTATTGAGTTTAGTCCTGGCCGATAACCCCCAGTCGTACGCCAATGAGATAACCCTCTTCGGCCGAAGACGGGGCTCGGGCGAAAGCATCTGGGATATAAAACGGAAAATAGGCTGGGTATCGCCCGAGCTACAGGTCTACTATCATGGACAAACCACGTGTCACAATGTTGTCTGCTCCGGTTTTTTTGATTCAGTCGGGTTGTATCAAACATGCTCGGCCAAACAGGCCGGTGTGGCCAAACATTGGCTGAGTTCACTGGGCATCTCGGACCTGGCGGACCGTCCTTTAGGCACTGTTTCGGCCGGGGAACAACGGCTGGTGTTTTTGGCCCGCGCCCTGGTAAAAAATCCGGCTCTGCTTATTCTTGACGAACCGTGCCAGGGCCTGGATTTCAGCCATCGAACGCGCATCATTGGCCTCTTGGACCGGCTTTGTCTACAAACGCCTGTGAATCTGATCTACGTTACCCACCATTTCGACGAAATGCCCAAAGCGATTACCCATGTCCTGAAACTGGCACAAGGCCGGATTCAGGAGAGTGGTCAGCGAAGCAGTATTCTGGGGTGGTAAAGGATCGAGGCATCAGAATAAGGAGAGTTAAGCCAGAATTTCGTCGATGGTTTTCAATTCCTCATCGGTAAACTCAAGATTGTTCAGAGCAGCCACACTATCCTCAATCTGGCTGACGCGGCTGGCTCCAACCAGTGCGGATGTCATCTGGGGATGTCGCAACACCCAGGCAATGGCCATTTGGGCCATTGTTTGACCGCGAGCTTTGGCCAGCTCATTCAGCTTTCTCACTTTAGCCACTCTCTCTTCGGTCACTTCGTCGCCCCAATGGAATTGACCTTTCAACTTGGTGGCTCGAGAGTCTCCCGGAATGTCCTTAAGGTATTTATCAGTCAAAATGCCCTGGTCCAATGGTGAAAAACAGATACAGCCGATGCCTTCCTCGGACAGCACATCAAGGAGCCCGTCTTCAATCCAGCGGTCAAACATGTTGTATCTGGGCTGGTGAATGAGGCAGGGGGTCCCCAGGTCGCGCAGAATCTTAGCGGCCTGGCGGGTCTGTTCGGGGTCATAGGTAGAGATACCGGCATACAACGCCCGGCCACTGCGAACGATGAAATCAAGGGCACCCATTGTTTCTTCCAGAGGTGTGTTAGGGTCAGGACGATGGCTGTAGGATATCAAAGTAATCCAGTCCTGTTCGTTTCAGACTTTGATCGCAACTGGCTACCAGGTACTTACGAGAGCCCCATTCGCCATAGGGGCCGGGCCACATCAGGTAGCCGGCTTTATTGGAGATAATTAACTCGTCCCGGTACGGGGCCAAATCTTGTTTCAGGATTTGGCCAAAGGTATCTTCGGCTGAGCCGGGTGGGGGGCCGTAGTTGTTAGCCAGGTCAAAATGGGTGATCCCCAAATCGAAAGCGCGACGGAGTATGGCTCGTCCATTCTCTAGTGAGTCGACCCCACCAAAGTTGTACCACAACCCCAGCGAAATAGCCGGTAAATCCAGCCCACTGCGGCCGCAGCGATTGTAACGCATCGTATCATAACGGGTATCGGCAGGTAAATAAGTCATAGTTTCCTCCTGAATGTACTGAGATTTCATTTGAGTGTGGTTAAATGTCTGTTTTCAAACTAAATTCAAACCTTAACATGGTACTATGGTTATATATATGGTAAAATTATAACCGTCTTTGTATTAATTTATCAAAAATCAACCTTAAATATTGGAGCAGATTGACCTATTTGTTAAAATCTCTAATATTTTCAAACCAAATTCAAACTTTTTTGTGGTAAAATATTAAAAGCAGTCAGGTTCTTTATCATACAATTAATTTATTGTAGTTAACATAGGGATTGTGTCGGCTTGTTCATAATCCTCCTTTGCCATTTTTGTTTCCCATCTCTTCCGTAATTTCTTTTTCTGCAAGCTTGGTTTAGCTTGAAGAGATCAGTCTTTGCTTTGAGGGCTAAAGCAAAGGGCCTGTTGTCTTTTACATACATGTAGCCAGACATTTTAATGATATAATAACAGGGAGGATATTGTGAATAAACATAGAGGTCTCGGACTTTATCGTGTTGAGGGGTGAGAGAAGGAGGAGATGTTCATGAATCCGTATCCGGAGACAGGTACCATAACGATGCCATCTTTTTGGGGCCAGGATGGTTCTGATATTCTACTAAATGCTTTGCGTCGAATTTATGCCACCAATGACCGCTTGTTGGCTTTGCAAGTAGGTTTGCAAGAGATCGTACAACTAACCGGAGCGCAACGTGGTGTCTTATTGGTCCATGCCCACAACGGGGATGATGCCTATCCGTTGTTTATGTATGGTGGTGGATTTGCTCGACCCCATAAATTTGACAAGTCGGATGTACTGTTAAATCGGTGGGTATTGAGTTTATCCCAAACGGATGTTGTTTCCCTTCCAGAGCGTATCCTCTTGAAGGATTTTGGGGCCGTCGTCGGGGCCATTCATCTGGATCAAATCGATTATAAGGGACCTTGGGGCGAGCAAAGACGAAGCGCCGTTGAGGCGTTAGTTCCTCAGCTAGGTCTTATGGTTGCCTTTGTGGTGGAAAATAATGAGTTATTACGAATTGCCAAAGAGCGGCAAACGTTACTCGAAATGTTGTCCATCACCGGGCAGATAAGCCAACGACTGAACGCTAATTCTGACGTAGATCAAATAATGGCTGAGTTCGTAGAGGCTTGTTATTTCCTTCTCGATGCTAAACAATGCTCCATCTTAGAGGTTGATTGGGAGACAGAAAAACTGCGATTCTTAGTCAGTGATGCGTTCGACGTATCCGATGAGAGCTTACCAGAGATTGGTCTATATGATAGCATTGCCGGCTGGGTTGCCCGCACGGGTGAGCCAGCTCTTGTGTCTGACGTGAGTCTTGATTCCCGCCACAACCCGGCAATCGATGAAGTTACCGGTATCGAAACGCAACAATTGATGTGTGTGCCGCTTAGTGTCCAGGGACGCGTACTGGGGGTTGTTGAAGCAGTTAACAAAGTTAGCGGCGATTTTGACGAGCTCGACCTGAATTTACTGCAGTTGCTGGCCACCAACGTGGCAATCACGCTGGAAAATGTACGCCAGGCCGCTGAACAGCAGGCGGAGGTTGAACAGAAGGCTGAATTGTATTCGGTTGCTTCACATGGTCTGCGCTCGCCGTTGATGAATATTCTTACCTCAGTTGATTGGATTCTAGAGACCGGTGTGCAAAACGAAGCCCACAGGGCCCGGCTGAGAGACATTCGGGCACAGACTTTTAGCCTGGCCAGATTCGCGAGCGAAATCTTAGATATGTCGCGTATCGAGATGGGCAATATACGCATGCAACTGGCGCCAGTGGCAATTGTGGTCCTCATCAAAAAAATCCTGGCTAATTTCGAACTTCGGATTCCAACTCACCGCTTCGAGCTAAAAGTCGAGGATCATATCATCCCGGTTCGGGCTGATGAGTCGCAGATGTCCATTGTTCTTGATCATCTTATTGAGAATGCTGTTAATTATTCCCCAGAGGACAGCCTGGTACGAGTTGAGGTTGCTGCTTCCAACGGCCAGGTAATGGTTTCAGTATGTGATGAGGGCCAGGGTATTCCGCCTGATGAGATCGATAATGTGTTTACCCGTTTCTATCGGGGGCGCGAACATTCAGCTAAAGGTCACAGTTTAGGATTAGGACTTTACATCACGCAAAAACTTATTCAATCTCAAGGTGGTGATATTTGGGTAGAGAGTGAACTGGGGCGTGGTTCATGCTTTACGTTTACTTTACCTCAGGAGAAAATAGAGGGTTGAGTTGGAATGAATGATATTACACTGTTACTGATAGAAGATGATATCGATTTGAGTGAAACTTTACGTTTTATGTTGACCAAGAAAGGTTTCCTGGTGGAAGTCGCCAATGATGCCAGAAGTGGCTTGCAAAGGGCGTATGCGATTAAACCGGATATAATCATTCTGGATATTATGTTGCCCGATATGGACGGTTGGCAAACTTGTGCCCGTTTTAGAGAAATGTCCGATGTGCCCATTATTATGCTGACCGCTCTTGGCTCAGAGAAGGACGTGGTTAAAGGGTTGAATCTGGGGGCCGATGATTACATCGTCAAACCGGTGACGGCTGAGGAATTGTCGGCCCGTATCCATGCTTTACTAAGGCGTGTCCCACGTTCAAATGTTAATACTGGTGGTGATAATCGGAGGGCCATTTTTACCTGTGATTACTTGATGATTGACTTTGACAAACATGAAGTGACTGTTGATGGCAAACGAGTTGATCTAAGCCCCACTGAATTTCGGCTTTTGTCGGTTATGGCTCGACACAAAGGGCGTATGCTTCCGCACGAATTTCTGCTGAATGAGGTTTGGGGACCAGAGTACGTAGGCGAGATAGACTACTTACGCCTATACATTAGTTACTTGCGGCGCAAAATTGAAAAAGATCCGTCAAAGCCCAGCCTTATCCACAACGAGTGGGGTATTGGTTACCGATTTGGCTAAGGCCAAATAATTTGAGTGATGAAACCCAAGTTGCTCCGAATCGTTTCAACATACAGCGCGTCCTTTGCATAGAGACCCTGTGATGCTAACATAACCCTTTTCCATCAGCCAGTTGGGCTGTGATGCACCCCCCCAGGTTTATCCTATCCTCCACAGCAGAGAGGAGAAGAAGTGTGAACAGCTTCTTCTCTTTTGTAGCATTTGGATTTATCCCATAAGAATTCTAACTTTTTTCTAATAATATTCACACGGCTTTATGATTAAGTGCGTTTAAACTTATATTAACATTATCCTCTTTGATTAAATGCTGAAAATAGAACAGATTTGGTTTTTGTCTGTATGGGAGTATACCGATGACAAAAATTTTACTCATCGATGATGATCCGATGATACTTCAATTGCTCAGGCTCTTTCTTAAAAACGAGGGGTATCAAGTGACCGTGGCCGAGAGCGGGATGGAGGGTATGGAAGTTGCCCAGAGGGATTTGCCAGATTTAGTCATTTTGGATTTGATGATGCCGGTGATGGACGGTTTTGAAACCTGCCGTCGTCTACGAGAGTTGGGCGTTCAATCCATTTTGGTGATTAGTAACCGGCGTGATGAGCGCAGTATGGTTAGGGTACTGGAATTGGGCGCAGATGCTTATTTACACAAACCTTTTGAATTGCCCGTTCTCCTGGCAAAGATTCGAACGCTGTTCAGGCGTGTTGGTCAACGTACTCCCAGGGAGAGCATGATTTATGATGATGGTCACTTGTTAATAGATTTGAACAAGCGTCGCATAGAAGTGGGGGGAGAAATGGTGCAATTAACGGCTACCGAATTTCGCCTACTCTCTATCCTGTTGCGTAATGTTGGTCGGGTTGTGCCGCACGAAGAATTGATCCGAGAAGTTTGGGGAACGGAAAAAGATGTTGGTCTGACCTCGCTGAAGCTTTATATCCATTATCTACGTCGTAAAATTGAGAATAAGCCCAAAAAACCTTATTATTTGCTGGCTGAATGGGGCGTTGGATACCGCTTACGTGAGCCGAAACCCGTGTCCCAGTTAGTCTCCTAATCCAAGATAATAGCCGGGAGACACGGCATTCAATAAGTTGCTTGCTCTGCAAGTCTAGATCAAGAGAGCCATATTGGCTCTTTTTTTATCTCAATTTCTAACCTTTATATTTGCTCTCTAACTCTTTTCTAAGATTCTTCACAGACTTATCCAATTAAATGCAGGTAAACTAGCAAATGTACTCAGTAGGAAATTCGATATTAAGACTTGATCCCAAACATCGAAAGCCAATATCCTAACACGGTAAAGGGGAGTGACACAATGACCGTACAAGCTAAGCCATCTTACCAGACATTAACCAGACCCTGGCCCATGGCCATCAATGCCCGCTGGGCCGAACGCCTGCTGCTGTGGAGCGGGTTGGCCGTCACCGATCTGACCATGGTCCTGGTCGGCTTCTGGCTGGCCTACCTGGTTCGTTTTGAAATGGGCATTGCCTGGTTCTATCAGCACCCGGTGACCCCCCTGTACTTCTACCAACACCTGGTCTTCCGCCTGGCCCCCCTGTGGCTGATCGTCTTTGCTCTGTTTGGCC
>DAOUMU010000342.1:0-15971 GCA_034409055.1 Anaerolineae bacterium | reverse complement strand
CTCGCTCGTACAAGAATTGAGCCTTGATTTTCGCCTCGAACTCCTGACTCGTCAAACCGTGGCTATGTTTTTATGACATTTAGGCACTGTAGTCAGTACAATTTACTTTTTCAAGACTCTCTATACCGTCTTTATGCCGGTGGTGCAGAAAAATTAACATCACCTTTGGATTAATGCCTTGAATATAACTGGACGTTTGGGGTGGTTACCGGGTCGGGGGCAGTTTAAGCCTGGTTTGTGGCGTGGTCTGGGTATTGTTAGCTTGGTTATAGCTTTGTGGAGCGGATATGCCTTGACCGGCCAACCGGTGACCCTGATCATCAGTGACCAACCTTACCGGATACGCACCCATCGCCTGGCCGTTGAAACGGTGTTGCAAGAGCTGGGCTTGACTCTGGAAGCTGAGGACCTCGTCCAGCCGCCTACCGGTAGCCACCTGCGGCCAAACCAAACGATCACCATTCAACTGGCCCGCCCGGTAACAATCGAGGCAGATGGTCGAACCGTCCAACTGTTGACTCATCAACAAACTGTGGCCGGTCTGCTGGCCGAAGCCGGTATCGTCACCAATCCGCGTGATGAGATTTTAATCAATGGTACGGTAGTGGTCAGCCCAGAGTCATCCTTACCCCGGTTTCCTCCCTCCGCCCTCCCTACTCAAAGTGCCATCGGTCGCTTTTTTGCCGTCCATACCCCCCGTGGGGCCATTGCTTCCAGTCGCCCCCAGATGGTGCGTCTAATTGTGCATCGAGCTATCCCCGTTACTTTAAACGATAACGGGGCCAGGAGTACGTTTTATACGACCCGGCCTAATGTGGGTGAGGCATTACTGGAGCAGGGCTTGACCCTCTTTTTGGGGGATAAGGTCACCCCCAGCCTGGGTACACGCCTTTCGCCGGGCATGCGGATTTACATCCAGCGCTCGATTCCGGTGGCTATTACCGTTAATGGCCGGACCATTAAAACACGCACCCGCCGGGAAACGGTGGGTGAGGTGCTGGCCCAGGAAGGGGTGACGCTGATGGGACAAGATTTTAGCCGTCCTCCCACCCATCAGCCAGTTTCAGCCGGCAACGTGATTGAAGTAGTACGTGTACGTGAGGCTCTGGAGATTGCCCAAGAATTTATCCCTTTTGAAACGAACTGGGTCCCGGACCCGGAAATGGAACTCGACCGGCAGGAGGTACGTCAAACTGGGGCAACGGGAGTCATTAAAACACGAACTCGGGTGCGTTATGAAAATAGACAGGAAGTTTGGCGTGAGGTTGAAGACGAGTGGCTGGATCAAGAACCGAGCAACCGGATCGTGGCCTATGGGACCAAGATTGTGATCCGCACGTTACAAACTGAGGACGGCCCGGTTGAATACTGGCGCAAAATTTCGATGCTGGCCACACCTTACAGTGCGGCGACCTCCGGTAAAGAGGCCAGCCATCCCCGTTATGGCATTACCCGCAGCGGGTTGCCGGTTGGATTTGGTATAGTAGCTGTTGACCCCAAAGTCATTCCACTGATGACCAATCTGTACGTGCCCGGCTATGGTCCGGCCCTGGCGGCTGATACCGGCGGGCTGATTCTGGGTAAACGTATTGACCTGGCTTATGAGGAAGACCAGTTACCGGCCAGCCTGTATGAATGGCGTGATGTCTATGTCCTGACCCCCGTACCACCGCCTGATCAAATTCGATACGTGTTACCTCAGTGGCCGCAGCAACCATAGGCAATTAACTGGATCTATCGGAGATACATTGAAATCTGCCGGAACTGTCCCCCTTTCAGCCTTGCTCAAAAAATATAACCTCCGTCCCCGTAAAGGGCTGGGGCAAAATTTTTTGGCTGACCCCTTCCATCTGGCCAAAATTATTGCCGCAGCCGAACTGACCTCTGAAGATATCGTTCTGGAAATCGGTCCCGGCCCTGGTACGTTAACTCGTCTGTTGGCCAAATCTGCCGGGCAGGTCATCGCGGTTGAACTTGACCCCAACATGGTCAATCTACTGCAAAATGAACTGGGTCATCTCCAAAATCTGACGATTGTTGAGGCCGATATTTTGCAAACCCGGCTGGACACCTTACTAACTAACTATCAAAGCGCCGGTCGTCCTGTTGCATCTACCGGCATAACCGATTCCTCAAGCCAGCATCCAAAACTCAAAACTGATTATAAGGTCGTGGCCAACCTGCCCTATTACATTACCTCGGCCGCAGTGCGTCGTTTGCTAGAAGCAACGGTCCGTCCGAAGCGCATTGTTGTTACAGTGCAAGCAGAAGTTGCCCGGCGCATAGTGGCCAAGCCGGGCAAGATGAGCTTGTTGGCGGTGAGTGTCCAATTTTACGGACAGCCGGCGTTGGTGCATCACATTCCGGCCGGAGCCTTTTATCCTCCGCCCAAAGTTGACTCAGCAGTGATCCGTATTGATACCTGGCCGCAGCCACCCATTCCGGTGGAGGATGTCGATCACTTTTTTAGAGTGGTCAAAGCCGGTTTTGGCCAGAAGCGGAAACAGTTAAAAAATGCTCTGGCTGGGGGGTTGCGTCAGCCGGTGGCAGTGGTGGTCAAAGCCATGGCCCAGGCCGGTATTGATCCCTCCCGACGGGCCGAGACACTCACTCTGGTGGAGTGGGGACGGCTGGCGGAAGCGATGCCATAATCAACCAGAGTGTATCATTTCTTTTTGCTTCCCTTTCTGAGGTGGGCTATAATAGCGGTGCGGTAACTGCTCAGCCCGGAGGAATATAATAGCTT
The DNA here is from genome assembly GCA_034409055.1 of Anaerolineae bacterium. GTDB lineage: Bacteria > Chloroflexota > Anaerolineae > 4572-78 > J111 > DAOUMU01. The sequence continues at coordinate 13,225 of DAOUMU010000342.1, read as the reverse complement.
ATCGCAGGAGATTGGTTATTGTAGTTCGTAATTCACATCTACGTTGAACCAGTCAAAATTTATATGGATGACTTTACAAGGAGGTGAAGAAGCCCACGTTAAAAGATTCCCCGTTCAAGTTACAACCAAATATAACACCTTGTAAGCAAAATTTTCTATTGGTCTGTTAGGAAAAGAAACAGAATGGTTAAACGTTGGTTCGGGCTAATCACGCTGTTAGGGAGCCTGGTCATGGTAGCAGCTTGCGGCGAGACTGCGACTTCAGAACCCCCGCCTCCAACCACAGAAACGACCCGCCTTGAACAAGCGACTCCTGCCGAGAAAGGAGCCTCAACTGAAGAAGCAGCCTCGACTGGAGAGGTAGGGCCAGCCGCAGAAATGGCGGTCCATCGGTACGGTCAGATTGTCTCTACAGGTAGGAGCGATGATGAGAGCTTTAACCAAACAGCCTGGGCAGGCATGCAACTGGCAGCCAAGGAGTTAGAGGTTGAGGTTCAACGTCTGGAAAGCCAACAGCAGGCTGATTACGAGCAGAACATCAATGAACTTCTCAACCAGGGGTACAATGGCCTCATCACGGTTGGTTTTATGTTGGCCGATGCCACCAAGGCTGCGGCCAAAGCCAATCCTGACATTCCTTTTGCCATCGTTGACTACCCCAGTGAGGCTGACAACATTCTGGGCCTTCAGTTTGCCGTTGATGAGCCCTCTTTCCTGGCCGGCTACCTGGCCGCGGGTATGACCCAAACCGGTATTGTTTGTACCTATGGTGGGGACATCATCCGGCCGGTTGTGCAGTTTATGGTTGGCTTTGAACAAGGGGTCAACTATTACAATAAGCAAAAAGGGGCCGAAGTGATCGTCAAGGGCTGGAAGACTGACCCGGCCATAGAAACTGGTGGCGACGGTACCTTTACCAGAACTTTTGAAGGCAAGATTGAAGGCCGGAGAGTGGCCGAGAACTTCTTTGATGAAGGGTGCGACATCATCTTTCCCGTTGCTGGTCAGGTTGGCTTAGGTTCGGCGGCCACGGCTCAAGAACGTGATTTGATGGTTATTGGCGTTAATACCGACCTGTACCAGTCAGTCCCTGAGTTTAAGGATGTTTATCTGACCAGCGTACTCAAGCAGGCGGATGTGGTCGTTTTTGAAGCCACCAAGCGTATGGAAGAGGGCACCTTTGCCGGTGGAACGAATTACCTGGGTACGTTGGCCAATGGTGGGGTAGGTCTGGCCCCTTTCCACGACTACGAAGATGCAGTTTCACCAGCGTTGCGGGAGGAATTGGCTGAGGTAGAACAAGGTATCATTGAGGGGCGCATTTCCACTGGTTGGCCGGTTGGTACCACTCCGGCCATCGAAGGCCCGGCTACTGGCGAGTTGGGTAGCGCTGAAAATCCCATCAAAGTACTCTTTGTGCCCTCAGTTGAGACTGGGGTCATCGCCAGTGGTGGGCAGGTCATGGCCCAGGCCCTTAACGAGGCAACCGGCCTCAACTTTGTCGGTGACGTGCCTGACAGCTATGCAGCCGTCATTGAAACGATGTGCGCCTCGCCCGGGGATACCGTCGGTTTTATCCCGGCCATGGGATATGTGCTGGCCAACAAACGCTGTGGGGTTGAAGTTGGAGCGGCCGCCGTACGTTTTGGCTTGAGTCGGTACGCGGCTCAGATCCTGGTTTCGCGTGATAGCGACATCCAGAGTCTCGAAGACCTGGCGGGTAAGAAATGGGCCGTGCCCAGTCTGGGTTCTACTTCTGCCTATCTCTATCCCCTGGTTATGTTCCAGCAGGCTGGGGTCGAACCGGGTGAAGCTGTTGAGGTGGGTGATCATTCTCAATCGGTCCTGGCCCTCTATAATGGGGAGGTCGACTTCTCGACTTCTTTCTTCATTCCGCCCCTGACGGATCCAGCGTGGGGGTTCGGTGGTGACCCGGAACCGTATGATGTTAATAACGTTGTACGTGATGAAAAAGGTCAATGCTTCTCCGGTGACATTCGCGTCCTTGACGCTCGTTGTAGCGTGGCTGAGACGGCCCCCGACATTTTTGAGAAGACCCGCATCTTGGTTCTCTCACCACAGATCCCTAACGATACCATAAGCTTCTCGCCTGACTTCCCCGAACCGTTACGGAGTGTTATTGTCGAGGCGGCGGTTGAGTTTGCCGCTTCCGAAACTTGTCTCCAGTCGATCTGCGCCGACAACTTCTACAACTGGAGCGGACTGGAACCGGTGGATGACGCCTTCTACGACCCGGTACGCAATCTGATCGAAGTGTTGGGATATACTGAAGAAGATGTCTTTAGATAAAATTGAGGTTGTCTCCCGTGAACCAGCTCCGGTTTATTGGGTTGTGACTTGGTCAGGGCGTAAGCTGCTCACTTGCTCCGGATTGCCAAACCGGCGGTTCAACAGACAGGATTTAAGTGGATTGGGTCGCTTTAGTGCCAAGTTGAGCGGAGTGAGTAGTACGTCAGGGCAAAGTTTTGTAACAATATTGCTACATACTTTGATGTACATACTTTGAAAGGAGGTGAAACTCAAACTTTTGAATCAAATCTTGCGAAAATCTCTATTGATCTGTTGATTAAATTTTTCAAAGAAGAAGAAAAATCTACAATCCATTTGTAGGAGGAGAAAAAATGACTAAACGTTTATTGTGGCTAATCACCCTTTTAGTAGTCCTGACGATGGTGGTCGCTTGCGCTGGCACCCCAACGCCCGCCCCACCGGCGGAAGAAGAAGCTCCGGCTGAGGAAGCAGCACCAGCGGAAGAAGAAGCCCCGGCTGAGGAAGAAGCTATGGCTGAGGAGGAAGCTATGGCTGAGGAAGAAGCCATGGCTGAAGAAGAAGCTATGGCAGCGTTTCGCGTTGGGCTGGTCACCGACGTGGGTAAAGTCAACGACGGTACCTTTAACGAGTATGCCTACAAGGGTATGATGCAGGCGGCCGATGAGTTTGGCCTGGATAACGCCTTCATCGAAACCCAGCAGCCGACTGACTACGAGAAAAACGTCGAGCAGTTCATTGACGAAGGTTACGACATGATCGTGACGGTCGGCTTTATGATGGGCGAGACGACCCAGAAGATTGCCGAGGCCAACCCCGACGTCAACTTTGGCATTGTGGATTTTGCCTACGACCCGGCCATCCCCAACATAATGGGGCTGGTCTTCCGCGAGGATCAGGCCGGCTTCATGGCGGGCGTCCTGGCCGGTTTGATGAGCGAAAGTAAGACGGTGGGCATCGTGGCCGGTATGGAGATTCCGCCGGTCAAGAAGTTCCGCAACGGGTATGAGAACGGGGTGAAGTATATCTGTCCCGAGTGTAACACAATCGGGGTTTACATTGACAGTTTCACCGACCCAGCCCGGGGCAAGGCGGCGGCCGAGAGCCAGATTGCCGAGGGGGCCGACGTCATCTTTGGCGCGGGTGGTCCGACCGGTTCGGGCGGTATCCTGGGCGCAGCCCAGCAAGGCGTGTGGGTCATCGGTGTGGACCAGGATGAGTACTTTACTACCTTCAAGGGTGGTGAGGAAGCGGGCGCCGACAAGCTCCTTTCCAGCGCCATGAAGCGGGTGGACGTGGCCGTTTACACTGCCGTTAAGGAAGCCCAGGCGGGCACCTTTGCGGGGCAGACGGCTGTATTTGATGCGACTGTCAATGGTGTTGGTCTGGCCCCCTTCCACGACGCCGAGGGTGCTGTGCCGCAAGAGGTAAAGGATAAGCTGGACGAGACCTTCAGTATACTGGCCGATGGCTCCCTGGATACCGGGGTTGACCCGGTCAGCGGGGACCTGCTCGGTGCCCCGGCTGCGGCTGAAGAAGCCCCGATGGCAGTTACTGACATTGGTACCGAAGAGCATCCGATTAAGGTGCTGTTCGTGCCTTCGGTGGACGCTGGCGTGATCGTCTCCGGTGGTGAAGTGATGGCCAAGGCTTTGGAAGACGCCACCGGCCTGAAGTTTGAGGTGAGCGTGCCTACCAGCTACGCGGCGACCGTCGAGGCCATGTGTGCTTCGCCCAACGACACCATCGGCTTCATCCCGGCTCTGGGCTACGTCATCGCCAATCAGAAGTGTGGAGTCGAAGTTGGCGCAGCAGCGGTACGCTTTGATTGGTCCGTCTACTGGGCCCAGTTCCTGGTGCCGCGCGACAGCGACTACCAGACCCTGGAAGATTTGGCCGGCAAGAAGTGGGCTATCCCCGACCTGGGCTCCACCTCTGGCTACCTGTATCCCTCGGTTATGTTCAAAGAGGCCGGACTTGAGCCTGGCGAGATCGTTGAAGCGGGTGGTCACCCCCAGGCAGCCCTGGCGGTGTACAACGGCGAGGTTGATTTTGCCACCACCTACTTCAGCCCGCCCCTGACCGACCCCAAATGGCAGCCCAGCGACGATCCTGAACCGTTTGACCCCATGGAAGTGACCTTGAATGAGGAGGGCAGGACCTACGCCGGTGACGTGCGCGTGCTCGACGCCCGCACTGCCGTGATGGAAACCGCCCCGGATATCTTCCAGAAAGTCCGCATCATGATGCTGACCGATCCCATCCCCAATGATACCATGAGTTTCTCCCCTGATTTCCCGGTAGAGACCAGAGGTCAGATCATTGATGCGCTGGTTGAGTTTGCGGCTTCTGAGGCTTGTCTAGAGTCAATCTGCTCCGACCAGTTCTACAACTGGACCGGCCTGGAGCCGATTGACGACGCCTCATATGACGTCATCCGTAGACTGATTGAAGGTTTGGGCTACACCGAGGAAGACGTCTTCGGTGGATGATTTCTCTAAGAAGCAATAAATAACAGTTGGGCGGGGAGCAATCCCCGCCCAAGTTTCAAAATGTGTAATCCGTACTCTTTGGCTACAACAGCTTGGAGGGTAACTTGCTTGAAGTCAAGAATTTAACCAAGATTTACGATAATAAAGTGCTGGCGCTGGATAAGGTCAGCTTTGAGGCGCCCGATGGCAAGTTCCTGGCGGTGATTGGGTTGAGCGGCTCCGGCAAAAGCACACTGTTGCGCTGCATTAACCGTCTGGTCGAACCGACGGCCGGCCAGGTGATTTGGAACGGGGTGGATCTTACGGCGGCTCCGCAGGAGGAGTTGCGCCTGATCCGCCGCCGGATTGGTATGATCTTCCAGCACTTCAACCTGGTTACCCGCTCCAGCGTCCTGACCAATGTCCTCTCCGGCCGATTGGGCTACGTCAACCCCCTGTGGAGCCTGGTCAATTACTTTCCCAAAGAGGACGTGAGTAAAGCTATGAGCAACCTGGAGCGGGTAGGCATTGCCGGCAAGGCCCACAACCGGGCCGATGCGTTGAGCGGTGGGCAGCAGCAACGGGTGGGGATTGCCCGGGCCTTGATGCAGGACCCCCAAATCTTACTGGCCGACGAACCGGTGGCCAGCCTGGACCCGGTCCTGGCCCATAGCATTATGAAAATTTTGAAACAGTTGAACCAGGAAGATGGAATCACCGTCGTTTGCAGCCTGCACTTTTTGGACCTGGTGCAGCAATACGCCGATAGAGCCATCGCCTTGAACGAAGGCCAACTGGTCTTCGACGGCTTGCCTCACGAAATTGACGATCAACGATTCAAAGAGATATACGGCCAGGACGCCGAACGGATAGGGTAACACATATGAGTCAAAAACGACCTCCCAGACCGATCTGGCATTCTCTTGGTACCTTCCTTGTCGTGGCGGTCATCCTGGTCGTCTACGCCTACGGTTTTCAAGTAACCAAGGTTAACCTGGAGAAGCCGAAAGAAGAACAACGCCAGACCCAGTTGACCAACATCATCCGGGGTTTGGTGCAACCCCGCCTCTTTGAATACGAGGAAGAACGCCTGGAGATAGACGCACCGGTCATAATGCCCTGTAAGGAACAGGTGTCGTTGCCACCTGTGGACACTGCGGGTCGTTACATCGAATTGATGCCCAATTGTGTAGAACTGGGCGGAGACGTGACGGTGAAGGGCTACAACTTTGAGCCGGGTGAAACGGTGTTTCTCTTCTTCCTGCCCGAGGCGGCTTCCATCCATGAACAGATCGAATTGCGCCTGGCCAAAGATCCTATCGTAGTTGACTCCCAGGGGCGATTTACCTACCTGGCCGAGATGAAAAAAGACCGGCCCTCTGACAAGCCGCAAACCGTCCGGGCGGTGGTTAAGATTCGCTCGGGCTGGCCCCAGCCCAGCGGCACCCTGAAAGACACGTTTGATAAAATCATCGAAACCGTCTTTCTGGCCCTCATCGCTACGACGCTGGGCACGGCCTTAGCCATTCCGATTAGTTTTTTGGCTGCGCGCAATTTGATGAGTAACGTGGTCAGTCCTTTTGGCAGTGTTATGGCCGGCTTACTGTTGATTCCTTTTGGCTGGGTGCTTGGTTCAACTGTGTTTAGTTGGCTCCAGGACCTGGCAGAGGGTCTGGCTCAAAATGCAGGGACTGGCGTCGTGTTACTGGTAGCCAGCGTAGCGATTTTATGGCTGTTTTCCAGGCTAATCTCTCAAGAGCATGAGGGCCAATTTGCGGCCTGGTGGCAGGGGGGCTTGGTCTTGGTAGCCGTTTTACTCGTCGCCTTCGCCCTGAGTCTGTTGGCTGCGCTGGGTATTAGCCTGGGACTGGCCTTGCAAGCCAGGCTAGGTCCATTTGGATTTCTCGGCAACTTTGTCTTTGTTATTGCCGATTTAATTGCAATTATATTGCCACTGATGGGCGCGTTAGTTGGCCTTTTCACCTTGAGTTCGTTCGCCTCTTCCCTCTCCGGTCGCTTCTTGCGCGCGACAACTCCGATTTTAGCGAAGTGGTTCACTGTCGCAGTGGCTACGCTGGCCAGTGCCCTGCTAACCGCGGTTCTGTTTGCCGGTATCGCCTGGCTTTACGAAATCGAGAACCTGATCGGGTTTGTTTCGGTACCGGCTGTGGTGGTGGGAGTAATCATGTTGGTCGTTGGTCTTCTCTTTGAGGTGGAAAGACCCGTGCCCACCGGTATGATCGCCTACAACATAACCCGGACCGTCCTTAACGCGTTGCGATCTATCGAGCCGCTGATTATGGTGGTGGCTTTTGCCGTATGGGTGGGCATTGGCCCCTTTGCCGGGGTGATGGCCCTGGCTTTGCACACCATCGCCAGTTTGGGCAAGCTCTACTCGGAGCAGGTCGAAAATATCCTGGCCGGTCCGATTGAAGCGGTGACAGCCACCGGCGCCAACCGTTTGCAGACGATTGTGTATGCCGTTATTCCCCAAATTGTGCCACCCTATATTGCCTTTACCATCTATCGCTGGGATATTAACGTGCGTATGTCTACCATCATCGGCTTCGGTGGTGGAGGCGGTATTGGTTTCCTGGTCCAGCAAAATTTGAACTTGCTCAAATACCGTGACGCCAGCGTGCAGATGATAGCCATTGCTATTGTGGTGGCTTCGTTGGATTACGTCAGCGCCAAAATCCGCGAGCGAATTATTTGATCGCGTAACATTCAACAAGTAAAAGGAGACACCTCTATGACCTTAGCTCTGGAAATGCGAGGCGTTACCAAACGTTTTCCGGGCGTTCTGGCCAACGACCACGTCAACTTCCAGCTCGAAAAGGGCGAAATTCATGCCCTGCTGGGAGAAAATGGGGCCGGTAAGTCCACCCTGATGAATATCTTGTATGGACTCTACAGCCAGGACGAAGGACAAATCTTCCTGAACGGCGAGGAAGTGAAGATTGAAGGGACGACCGATGCTATCCGGTTGGGCATCGGCATGGTTCACCAGCACTTTATGCTCGTCCCTGTGATGACGGTGACCGAGAACATCATCCTGGGCACAGAAGTTGTTAAGAACGGTTTTGTGCTCGATCTGGGCACGGCGGCCCAACGCATCCGTGACCTCTCTCGCCAATACGGCCTGGAGATCGACCCGGATGCTTACATCAAGGATTTGCCGGTCGGTACCCAACAGCGGGTCGAAATCATCAAGGCCCTCTACCGTGAGGCCGATATCCTCATCCTCGACGAGCCGACGGCGGTGCTCACCCCACAGGAAGCCGAAGAACTGTTCGTGATTATGCGCTCCCTGGTGGCGGAGGGTAAAAGCATTATCTTCATTACCCATAAGTTGGGTGAGGTCTTTGCCGTGGCCGACCGGATCACCGTCTTGCGTAACGGTCACGTGGTTGGCACCACCACCCCGGCCGAAGCCACCAAAGAATCGCTGGCCGAGATGATGGTCGGTCGCCAGGTGATTCTGACCGTAGATAAAAAGCCTGCTCAGCCTGGTTCCCCGGTGTTGCAGGTGCAGAATCTGAAGGCGCTTGACGACCGGGGGAGCCTGGTCTTGAACGGTGTTTCTTTTGAGGTACAGGCCGGTGAGATCTTTGGGGTCGCCGGGGTGCAGGGCAATGGCCAGACAGAGTTGGTGGAGACCCTGACCGGATTGCGCCATTGCTTGGAGGGTCGTGTCTCTATCACCGGCGTAGACGTGACCAATGCCTCGCCGCGTAAAATTACCGATCTGGGCGTGACTGTGGAGGGTTCGGCCCACATCCCCGAAGATCGCCATGAACACGGGATGGTAGCCAGCTACCCCATTGCCGACAACCTGATTTTGAACACCTATTACAGACAGCCCTTCGCCAACGGTATCGTTATGAATCACCGGGCGGTCGAAGACAATGGGTTACGCTTGGTCCATGAATTCGACATTCGCACCCCCAGCATTTATACCCCGGCCGGTAGCCTTTCGGGTGGCAATCAGCAAAAGGTAGTGGTCGGACGTGAACTCTCACGGCCCATCACGTTGCTCATCGCCTCTCAGCCGACCCGGGGGCTGGACGTGGGTTCCATCGAATTCATCCACAACCGGCTGGTCACTGCCCGTGATGACGGGGTGGCTGTGTTATTAGTGTCGGCCGAGTTGGACGAGATTATGTCGCTATCTGACCGCATCGCCGTGATGTACAAGGGACAAATCATTGCTACGTTAGAGGCTGATCAAGCCAGACGTGAGAAACTCGGCCTGTTAATGGCTGGTATCGTGGAAGAAAAGGAGGAAGAAGATCGTGTCGTCACCTGACAGCGTCCTGACACACAACACCGAGGTTAGCAAATTAAAGGTTGGCCTGATCACCGACGTCGGCAAGATTGATGATGGCACCTTCAACCAATATGCCTATGAAGGGATGCAGCGTGCCGTCGAGGAATTCGGTTTGGAGACGACCTACATCGAGACAGCCCGTCCGGAGGATGGGGAGGGCAACATTCTGAGGCTGATCGAGGGTGGTTGCCAGGTGGTCATCACCGTCGGCCAGATACTTGGCGAGGTGACAGAACGGGTAGCCAAAGACTATCCCAACACCAACTTTGTCACCATAGACTTTGCACCCTATCCGATCTTGCCTAACGTGATGGGCCTGCTTTTCGCTGAAGATCAAGCCGGGTTCCTGGCGGGCGCCCTGGCGGGTTACATAACTCAGAGTAACGTGCTCGGCGTGGTCGCTGGCGACCAGATCCCACCTGTCATCAAGTTCCGCAAAGGGTTCGCCAACGGGGCCAAGTACGTCAATCCCAAAGTGCAGGTGTTGGGCGAGTACATCGAATCTTTCACCGATCCAGAGAAGGGCCGGGTGGTGGCTCAGTCTTTCATCGAACAGGGGGCTGACGTCATCTTCGGCGCTGGCGGACAAACCGGCAGCGGGGGTATCCGGGGGGGCGCTGAGCAGGGCGTTTGGGTCATCGGCGTTGATCAGGATGAATGGGTGACTACCTTTGAAAATGGCCAGGCTCCTGGGGCTGACCGGTTGCTTTCGAGTGCCATCAAGCGGGTGGACAACGCCGTGTACGAGGCCATCCGGCGGGCCGTAGAAGGCAAATTCGTCGGTGAGACGGCGCTCTTCGACACCAGCAATCAGGGCATTGGTTTGGCTCCCCATCATGCCGCCGAGAAAGCCATCCCGGAAGAGGTCAAAGGCCGCATCGATGAGTTGGTCGCTGGCCTGCGTAGTGGCACCGTGACCACCAAGGTTGGCCCGGGCGGTGAGGACATCGTCGAAACCCTGTGGGACCAGATCCGGGCCTGGCGCTGGACCGAGTTGGCCGTGCTGGTCTTGGCCGTTTTTACCGCAGTCTTGATTGGGGCCATTATCATTTGGATTACCCGCGCTTCGGAACTGAGGGCCACGGGGGAGACGTGGGGGCAGATCATACCTCAAGCAAACCAGTTGGTGTTGGCGGCCTACGGGGGACTTTTCGAGGGGGCAATCGGCTCGCCCAAGGCGTTGGTCACCACCCTCACCTATTGCACCCCCTACATCCTGGCCGGATTGGCGGTAGCGTTGGGCTTTCAGTGTGGCCTGTTCAATATCGGCGCGGAAGGGCAGCTTTTTATGGGCGCCCTGGTCGCTTCCTACGTGGGCTTCACCGTTACCGGCCTGCCGATTTATATTCATCTACCCCTGGCTATCATCACCGGGATACTGGGCGGAGCGATTTGGGGGGCTATCCCAGGTCTACTCAAGGCCACGACCGGGGCCCACGAGGTCATCAATACCATTATGATGAATTATATCGCCGTCAAGACGGTGGACTACCTGGTGAAAAATCCACTCAAGGACCCCACTGCTTCGCTGGACCGCACCCCCTTCGTGGCCGAGTCGGCTCGATACCCGCTCATTTTACCCCAGTACGAGCTTCACGCCGGGTTTTTACTGGCCCTGGCGGCAATCGTCTTCGTCTGGTGGTTCCTGTTCAAAACCACCTGGGGCTTTGAGATCCGGACCGTGGGGGCCAACCCCAGTGCCGCCCGGTACGCCGGTATGAGCGTCAGTCGAAACTTTGTCTTAGCCATGGGGCTCTCAGGGGGATTGGCCGCCCTGGCTGGCATTGGCATCGTCCTGGGACGGCCCAGCGAGTACGCCCTCAAAGCGGCCTTCTCCTCCGGCTTTGGCTTCGATAGCATCGCTGTGGCCTTGCTGGCCAAGAGTCACCCCTTTGGCATCTTCCCGGCCGCTTTTCTGTGGGGGGCGCTGCGCAACGGGGCTGGTTTGATGCAAGTCCGAGCGCAGGGTATCTCTATTGACCTGGTGAACATCATCCAGGCCTTGGTTATCATGTTCATTGCCGCCGACCAGATCATCCGCTGGCTGTATCGCATGCGAGTCCGGCGCGAGGCTGCAGTGGTCTTTACCCGAGGCTGGGGAGGATAAGACGATAAGTGTAACAATAAAAAATGATTCACAATTGACTATTCACGATTCACAATTACTAGCCTTAAAGGGGTAGACAATGAGCGTAACAACTGCTACACCAACAGTCACTATCACCCGTTTCTGGACCCGGGCGCGTGGCTTTGGCGCTTTTTATCTGCTGGTGGCCTTAATCATCCTGATCGGGGCCATAACCCGCATCGAACCCGATACCATCTCGAAATTGGGGCTGGGGATTATTGGCAAGCCGCCGCCGGTGCGCATATCTTTGCCTACCCAGACCAGTATGCTTGGCATCGGTATCTTGTTGGGACTGGTGGGTCTCTATTCGCTGGTACGGCCACTCCGGGAGCGCGGGGTGAACACGCTCCTGGGAATCAGCTTCGGGTTGATTGTGCTGGCCGCTCTCGTCGCTACTGCCGCCGACAAGAGCATTGACCTGGTGGGTATGATCAAAGACAGCATGCGCCTGGCCACGCCCATTGCCCTGGGCATGCTGGCCGGCGTGATGTGCGAACGTTGCGCCGTCATCAATATTGCCATCGAGGGGATGATGCTCACTGCGGCGGCGGTGGGGTACATGGTTTCCCTTTACACTCAAAATATGTGGCTTGGCTTGCTGTTCGCCATCCTCAGCGGTGGCTTGATGGCCACGTTGCACGCCATCCTTTCCATCCGGTTTATGGTGGACCAGATCATCAGTGGTACCGTCATTAACATCCTGGCCGTGGGGGTGAGTGGTTACATCCGGGCTGCCTTCCTGCTCAAGAATCCCTTTGGCGCCCCCGGCGTGTTTCCCTACGTCTTCCAGAAAACCCCGTTGTGGAACATTCCCATCCTGGGGACGATTCTCTTCCAGTATCAGCCGATGGTTTATGTGGCCATCATCCTGGTGCCGTTGGTCTGGTTCGTGCTCTTCCGTACCAAGTGGGGCTTACGCACCCGGGCCGTTGGTGAGCATCCCCGCGCGGCCGACACGCTGGGTATCAATGTTTTCAAAGTGCGTTACATTAACGTCATTCTGGCCGGTTGCATTGCCGGGCTGGGTGGAGCCTGGTTCTCCCTGGAAACGGTCGGTCACTTCGACGACCTGATGACCAACGGCCGTGGCTTCATCGCCCTGGCGGCTATGATCTTTGGTAATTGGAATCCCATCGGCGGGGCGCTAGGCGCGCTCCTCTTCGGCTTTGCCGATGCCCTGAACTTCAAGTTCCAGATTCTTGAGGTGGCGGTGCCCTACCAGTTCATCGGTATGTTGCCCTTCATCCTGACTATGATCGCTGTGGCTGGCGTTATTGGTAGAACCACGCCACCCGCTGCTGACGGCAAGCCTTATCAGAAGCAGTAACCTCTAAGGAGGACAAAGATTAAAAAAACCAGGGGGGTACTTCTAATCCTGTCAATTGGACTGTTCATCCTGACCGTCAAATTGGAGACGCCAACTCCGGATCGGGTGTTGGCCGACGACTCGTTAACAACAGACAAAGTCCAGACGCAAGTTGAAAGCACTGAAGCGTCGATGCAGCCGCCTATGGCCCGGAGGTTGGGCCAGGCGCCGGTTGCCGCTGGTGGTAAAACGCTCGAGGTGAGGTCAACTCAGTTCGACAACACCACATGCGGTACCTACTGAGGTGACTGGACGGTCATTATGACTGCATTCCAGGCTGGAATGAAAGAATTAGACCGAAACTACGGTACGTTTTGTGGTTTGTGGACTGATTACATTGACCGGGTAGACGCAGCCAGATAAAAATCTAGACCCTTATCTCACGCCTCATCTCTCAACCCATTTTGAACACACCCCTATCTATTTAGCCACCCGGACGGAAAAAAACACGGACAAAAAAGTAAAAAAAGTCCGTGGATGTTCCGCTCCTCTACTCGGTCAATAATATTATTTGGTAACTGCCTACCCTCATGTCATTCCGAGGAGCGCAGCGACGAGGAATCTCCGGCAACGAAGACAAATTCAAGGCGAAATGGGAGATTCTTCACTCGCTGCGCTCGTTCAGAATGACATGGTAGGTA
>DAOUMU010000341.1:0-9186 GCA_034409055.1 Anaerolineae bacterium | reverse complement strand
CTCTTCGTTGTTATCGGTCGCACTATCTTTTTTCTCCTCTGTCCCCTTTGGTTGCTGCGATTATACCCCTCTCTCCTTTCCTGGCCTAAATCTTCTCTGCTCTATTTTTCCAAACCGGGAATTGCTGCTTCCGCTCGATGCCGCCAGCCAACTCGTGAACCCACAGGGCAAGTGACGTAAACCCGTAGGGCAGATGACGTGAAGCGTAATGACTTATCTAGTTTGAATCATTGAGACACTGAGGTTGATGAAATTCATTGAAATCCCCGTGTTTTTTAGTGTCATCAGCAAATTACGTCTTACTTGCCTGGCCGCTCTATGAGGTTCTCTCACCGGAAGCTACTTTCTCACGCTTATGGGCAATCAGGAGACGGGCCCGCGCCCCTTGATGCTCGGCCATTGCCCAGCGGGCTTCAAAATTGTGGGCTGCTAACAAGTTGAGCGGTTTGGCCGGAGGGATACTACGTTGGTTGGTGATTTTGTAGAGCCAGTCAATAAAAGGGCAGATGGGCCAGGGACCGTGCAACTCCCCCTCGGCGACGATGATCAGTCGGCCAACTGCCCCCTCTGCTTCACTTTTCAAAACCCGGTGAATTTCAGCCAGGGTATCACTAACCAGCATGTAGTCGGTGGGAAAAGTAGCCACCACATTGGCAAAGTAGTTGGAGGGAAAAGGGAGGGTTTGCGCTTTGGCTCGGCTCAACCGCACATCAAAATTCCCGTGGCGCAGCCGTTTACCGGCCAGCCGGGCCATGTAGGGTGAAAGGTCTATGCCCACAGGCTGATGACCGGCCTCGAGCATATCGACAAAAAAGACGCCGGTTCCGTAGGCCAGTTCCAGTGTTGGTCCCGGCTGCATAAATTGTAAGGCCAGTCTTCGCCAGTCGGCCCATTGCCCAAACGAAACTGACCAGGCGATCAGTTCATAGGTCCAGGCCAGTTGGTGATACAAGAGGTAAAACCCAACTTTAATCAACCATCGAGGCAGCATGGTAATTAACAATGAACAATGAGTAATTAACAATTATTCATTGTTCAATCAAACAATCACCCGCAATTTGTGAGGAATAATGCGGTAGTTGATTTCGGTCGCCTCTCTCTCGATGATTTCACCGTCGGTCTGGATGGGAGTAGGGGGAGAGGCGGTGATGGAAAGCGTGGTGGTTTGGCGATAGATGACCAGCGGATGATGAATGTGCTGGCCGGTCAAGGTTTTAGGCAAAAGCCGGAGTAACTGCCAGCGGCTCATACCCACCCCATAAACAAAATCAAATAAACCGTCGTCAAGCATAGCCTGGGGATTCATCAGAAAAACGCCTCCGGTACGGCAGCCATTGCCCACAGAAACCAGAGTGATGGGACCGTCGTAATAGCCGTTGTTCCACACCACGCGCATAGACCAGGGTTTGGCCCTTATGATACTTTTCAGGGCAGCCAGAATGTAGCGCGCGTTGCCTTTTAACCAACGCATCTGGTCATGAGCCGCAGTGACCACCGGTTCAAGACCCACTGCCGAATTATTGACAAAATAGTGATTATTCACTTGGCCAACATCAATGACCCGGGTATTGCCGCTCATAATCCGTTGGCAGGCCGACTTGACGTCGCCAGGTAATGCCAGGGCCTGGGCTAAATCATTGGCTGTGCCCAGAGGGATGATACCCAAGATGCCCGCTTCAGCTTCACCCGCGGCCTGTATGAGCCCATTCGCTACCTCATTGATGGTGCCGTCGCCCCCAGCAGCAACCACAACTGGCCAGCCTGCCAGGGCAGCCTGCCGGGCCAGTTCAATCCCATGCCCTGGATCACTTGTTGGCTCCAGATGGTAATCGGCTCCGACTTCTTGCAGAGCCTGCTCTACCTGGTTTATCTTGGTCTGACCGCTCAAGCGCCCACCGTAGGTATTAAGAATTACCTTTACTTTGCCTATCACGGCTACATCTCTGGTCTACAAAACAAACACAAAGGCCGTTTGGCCATACAATCGCACCGCCAACGGCCTTTGCCTCTTGCCAAACATTACCAAGGTTGTCATTACTTTAACCGGGCAACACACCCACAGCCTTGCCGGCACGTTCAAACACATTCATGGCCTGTTCGATCTCTTCGCGGGTGTGACCGGCAGTGACGTTGGCTCTGAGGCGGCTGGTGCCGGATGGTACAGCCGGAGAAACAACAGGTAGCACAAAAATGTTTTCATCTTGTGAAAGTTTAGCCATCATCCAGGCTCGCTCATCATCGCCGGTAATAATCGGGACAATAGGGGTTTCACTGTTAAGAGTATTAAAGCCGCGTTCCTGTAGTCCCTTGATAAAATAATCCACATTGGCTTGTAAAGCTTTCACCCGCTCCGGTTCTTCCTCAATCACCTCAAAAGAGGCTATGGCTGCTGCCGCCGAGGGAGGGGGTAATGCTGCCGAAAAAACAAAAGCTCGCACGCTATGTTTGAGATAAGTGATAAGCTCTGAACTCCCAGCAATATAACCACCGACGCTGGGAATAGTCTTGCTCAACGTCCCCATTTGAATATCAATGCCGTCTTTATTGTCAAGCCCAAAGTGCTCCAGAATACCATGCCCTGTTTCACCTAATACCCCCACTGAGTGGGCTTCGTCCACCATTAGCATTGCTTTATATTTCCGGCAGAGATGAATTACCTCCGGTAAGTTAATGATATCGCCGTCCATACTGAACACGGCATCCAACACGACCAACTTGCCCGTATCTTTGGGGGCCTTGAACAAAGCTTTTTCCAGGGCTTCCATATCATTGTGATCAAAGCGGACAAATTTGGCTCGTGAAAGCAGACAACCATCGACGATACTGGCGTGATTGAGCTTATCGGAAATCACTACGTCATTACGACCCAATAGAGCGGCGATAACGCCCAGGTTGGTAACGTAGCCGCTAGACAGCACCATGGCCTCTTCTGTCCCCTTAAAACGGGCAATCGTTTCCTCTAAGTCAACATGAAGGCGGGTCGTTCCGGCCAAGACACGAACACCGTGGGTACCTGGGCCAAATTCTGCCAAAGCTGCTTCTGCTGCCGCCTTGATTTTAGGGTGCCCCAACAAGTTTAGGTAGGCGTAAGAGGCAAACTGTAACATTCTGCGGCCATTGATTGTTACATGAACGCCATCAATCTCTTCTGCCGCTTGCAAATAAAGATAAAGGTCTTGCCCCTTGGCCGAACGCACTCGCTCATTCATTTGCTGGATACGCCAGGCGATGGGATTGTTGCCATCCTTTGGTAAAACCATAGGGTCTTTTCTCTCCTGATAACTTTACCGAGAATCCCTAAAAATTAACAGCTCTACGTGGATTTGAGGGATCGAAAGCTGGTCCCCCAAAGGGGGGTGAATACGGTAAAATTCCCCCCTCTGGGGGGTTAGGGGGGCCGTTACCCATCCAATCCGCGTTGAACCAATTAACATTTGGGCCTGCAAAGGCACCAAGTATAGCTTCTCTGGTTAGTGGGCAAAGTATAACACCCGGTGGTTAATTTGCAAAATATTGCACAGATATGCTTTCGTCCAATCTCCTCCTTTATACATCAAAGCCCAATCCCCGTTCTTTTAAGCTGACAAAACGTTGATGACCGATCACCAGATGGTCGAGTACTTCTATACCTAAAAGCATACCGGCCTCGACAATTGAACGAGTTACCTGTACATCTTCTGGAGAGGGAGTTGGATCACCGGATGGGTGATTATGCGCCACAATCAGCGCGGTAGCATTGACTCTGATCGCTTCCCGGAAAATTTCTGACACCCGTATGATAGACGAATTGACGTTACCTACATAAACGGTAGGACTGGCCAACACTCTGTTTTTTGTATCGAGCAGAATAGTACGTAAGTTTTCTTGCTCTAAACTGCCCATCTCCAGCATCAACAAGTTGGCTGCATCGGTTGGAGAAGTAATTTGGGGCCGGGCATCCGGCGAAGTGAGAAGCAACCGCCGGCCCAGTTCCAGAGCTGCTTTGAGTTGGGCTATCTTGGCTGTGCTAATTCCCTTAACCTTAGCCAAATCGCCAAAGCCTGCCTTGGCCAGACCAGCCAATCCCCCAAATTCTTTCAGTAACCGGGTACTGAGCGCAACCACATTTTCACCGGGGGAGCCAACCCTTAAAAGAATAGCCAATAATTCGGCATTAGAAAGAGCACTGGCCCCATAATACTGCAATCGTTCACGGGGACGCTCACCAAGGGGAAAATCGTGGATTGTAAGATTATACCTTGCTGAAGGTTCAGTTGCCATTGAGCAAGTCTCCCCCGAAAAGTATGGCTAATAAATATGTGCTTCCAGACAGGCTACACCCTCTGGTCCAACAATGGCGCTATGCCGAATCCCGGCCGGAATATCCAACCGATCACCAGGGGTTAAATTGATCGTTTTGTGGCGCGTTGGAAAATCGAACTTTATACTTCCTTCAACCACATACAGTACTTTGTGATAGCCGTGGGTATGCCCGGCATAAATCTCTTCTGGGCCGTTGGACCAATGGTAAACTTTAAGCTCCTGCTTGCTCAGTAACGTTTGTAATTCTTCCTCGGTTGGAGGGGTTTGTTCAGACCAGGGAGTCACTTTTAATTCCATAAGTTCGCTTAAACCAATGTAAAAAATGTGTGTAAGTTTACTGGACTTATTCTACTTGTTTGCTCCTATGTCGTCAATCTGGCTACTTCATTATCATTGACAGGATTGAATTGGTTGGTTATACTCAAATACAATGTCCAATCCAATCCAATCTTACCCTTACGAGGAGCATAAATTTCATGAGCGTAGCCGATGATATCCAGGAAATAATAGAAAAAATGCCAGAAGCTTTTCTGCCTGATAAAGCAGCCGATCTTGATGCGGTCATTCAGCTTGATCTGACCGGCGATGGCGGTGGCCAGTGGGCCATTAAAATTGCCAATGGCGGAGTTTCCATTGCTGAAGGGAGCGCAGATCAGACCAATTTGACCATCAGTATGGCTGCCAGCGATTATGTGACTCTTTCGCATGGTGAAGCAAATCCAATGAACCTTTTTATGGCTGGCAAAATCAAATTGCAGGGAGATGTAGGCCTGGCCATGAAATTTCCAGAGATGTTTGCCAGGGATTAGAGCCGGCAGTAATAATGTAGATTCAGTACATCCAAATTTACTCTAGCTGGACCAGTGCGAAGACCTGTGCAGCTTTGCTGCCTCCCCGTGGGACAGTCCAGCGGCCAAAACGCGGACTGTGGTCCGCTCCGAGCTTAAAAATTGAATCTACTGAGATTTGCTCGCTTTATATCGCCTCCAATTGTACAAAAGGCGACTGCTTTAACAGTCGCCTTTTGTTGTTGTCTAGGGCGTGTTGACATTTCGGATTATGTCATTCTGAGCGACCAAAGGGAGCGAAGAATCTCCTATTTCGTCTTGAATTTGTCCTCGTTGCCGGAGATTCCTCGTCGCTGCGCTCCTCGGAATGACATTTTTGGACAAATGTCAACAGAACCTAACAGGCTGTCGGAGAAGTAGCAGAGGCATCCCCATACCTCTACGTGTCGGAGAAGTAGCAGAGGCATCCCTATGCCTCTGTTTTTCCGACACGCTGCTAGGTTGACTAAGGTGAATAGCTAATTTCCGGCCACGGATTTGAGGTAGGCGATCAATTCATCAAGGTCCTGGTCGGTCAGACGCTCACCAAAGTTTTGAGGCATAATACCACTTTGATAACCTTCGGCAATAACCGCATTAGGCATAAGAATAGATTCACGGATGTAATCTTCGCCTTTGTTATAAACGTTGCTCAAATCCGGCCCAACAGCCCCCCCATTGCCGTTAATCATATGGCAAGCTACACAACCCAACGCTTGAAATAGGTTGCCGCCGCGTTCTTCGGGAGTATCTCCTGTGATCGTCAGAGCGGGTGCGGCCTCGACATCGGGAGCCTCTTTTTCCCAATTCATAATGTAACTAACAATTGTATCGATTTGATCGTTTCTCAGGGGGCCACCGTAATCAACGCTCCAGGTTGGCATATTCTCGGGCCAGGTGTCAGTTGTTTTTACAGGGCGTCCCCCGGCTACGGTCAGTCGAATGTAAGCCTCCAGCCCCCCCTGGTACCCAATCTCTTCAATACGATTTTCAAAAAATTGTTTACTGTTGAGCGTAGGAGCCCGAGGGGTTCCCTCGCCATGTAGACCGTGGCACTCTGCACAATATTCTGTAAAGAGAGCCGCCCCAACTTCAATAGAACGTCCGTGGAAAGCTCGCTCAAACTCAACCTGGCGATCTACCTCGCCAATACCATTGTAAATAACGCCACTGATAGCGATGAGTACAGCTAATAGTCCTACAAGAATTCTTGAGTCTATCATGGTTGCTCTCACTCACTCGAGTAATTCATAATCAGAATCGCTATGGAAATAGAATGTTTTTTCAAAAGATCGCTCTTCTCGCTGCCCATCCGTGCTTCCTTCTGGCACTTCTTCCCAGAATACAGTCACCGTCAATTTCTTGAGATCGGTTTGCCAATGTTCAATCGTAACGTTTATGCTACCATTAAAGAAGTTGTTATCAGGCTTGACACTTTCCCTGGTCACTGCTTCTTCCATTTCGGCCAATACCTGGCCCAGCTCGCCGGAGGGATAAGTAGATGGATCATGGGTATCGTAACTGCCAACCGGTAACCCCTCATAAGGAATTGCTCTGACGACACCGATGCCCTCTTCAGGGATGAATTCTTGAACTAACTCCACCGGTGGCGGGGCAGCCACACCCCACACCCCTGTGCCCATATAGGTTAGCAACACCAGCACGGTAACCGTCAACACCCCAAGACTGATGCCCAATTTTCGGTTCTTGGCCAGACGGCTGGGGCCCGGGTCTAGATAGGGAATAGCAAACAGTAAACCAAAAATTATGGTCGGGATGACAACGCCCCACAAGGTTTTGTCACCCAGTTTGAGCATACCCTGGAGCCACAAGAAATACCAGGGAGCGGTGGTATGCAACGGTGTTTTCAACGGGTCGGCGTGGGTTTCCAGCGGTGCGGAAAAGAAGGTACTTACGGCAATGACCATACCGGCCAGGGCAATAGCATACCACATGAACTCGCTGGTCATCAGGTCCGGTAGTAGATCAATTTTTCGTTTGGCCGCCGCAATTTTTTCAGGTGGGGCTTCACCTTCTTCAACAACAGCCGGCAACGAGATACTGTGCTCCCGAGAAACCTTGTAGTAGTGAATACTGATGAAAACGATAGCCACCAAAGGTAACAGGAACACGTGTAATAGATAGAATCTCAACAAGCCACCGGCCCCAATATCTTGGGAACCCCGTAGAATCAGATTTGTCTGGTAGCCGACGAAGGGAGCAGCCTCGGCCATACTGGTGCCAATAGTAACAGCCCAGTAGGCCAATTGATCCCAGGGCAAAAGATAGCCGCTAAAGCTAAGGAAAAGGGTTATCAGCAGCAAGACCACGCCTGTCAGCCAGGTAAATTGCCGGGGATGCTTATAGGCTCCCGTGAAGAAAACCCTGACCATATGCAAAGTAACGGAAATCACCATTAACTCTGCTCCCAGGCGGTGCATATCCCGCATGAATTTGCCCAAATTGACGCTGCTCAAAATGTTGAGCATATCGTAATAAGCAACTTCGGGCGAGGGGGTGTAATAAACCATTAAGATCAAACCGGTAATGACTTCCACCACAAAAAAGAAGGTTGAAAAGAGCCCCAAACGGAAGGTATGGGCAAACCAGGTTGAACCTTCCTGGTAAAATTTTGGACGGATGTGTAGCACAAATGATTTTACCTGGGCCCGATAACGAGGGTTGGGTTTTTCGGTGGGAGGATCACCCCTGAGTAGAGCGCGGCCTTCTCTAGGACTAATACCAGCTAATACGGCTCGCGTTGTTTCATCAATTTTATCGGCAATAGCCTGTTTGATACCTTTTTCTGAAAGACTATTCAGAAAGCCCATTCCGGGAAGGTCCATTGATTATCTGTCCTCCTTTATCTAGCAATCAATTATGCAGGCGTGATATCAGATGAGCCTAAAATCCTTCTACCCGTGTCAACAATTAGTTTTTCATCCCCATTGATAACCAGGGGCTCACCATCGGCATTGGTTTCTTTTACAGAACCATCCGGGGAAACGGCCTGAATAACAAAACGATCCAAACTTCGCCGGGCCGGACCGGCGATGTAGTCACCCGTCAGTTCAAATTTTGAACCGTGGCAGGGACACTCAAAGCGATTGGTCATAGGTATCCATTCATAAAGGCAACCCAGGTGCGTACAAACTTTGTAAATAGCCAAAATGCCTTGTCTGGGTTCACCCTGGACCTCCGTATCAACATTTACCAGCCAGAACTTACCCTCGGTATAAGGCTTAGGTCCGGCATTAACCTGGGGTAAGGCATTGGCTGCTTCACCAATGGGAAACGTTCCCCCGAATTCGCCTGCTTTAAATTTTGGAAAGGCAAACCAGAGACCGATCCCAACAGTTTCCACCGCAAACAAAGCAATGGAAGCCAACCAGGCATAGTTGAGAAACTCACGCCGGCTAATATTCGAGTCGGCCACCCGGGGTGGCGGTGCTGGCCTGGCCGCAGGTTTAGTTTTAGTTTTAGGTTTGGGCTTAGGTTTAGCGGCCACTGGCTTTTCCGTAGTGGGTTTGGCCGCAGGTGGGGCTGGCTTTTCCGTGGCAGTGACCGGCGCAGCAGCTTCAGCCTTTGCTTTTCCGGCCACTCTGGCTGCTGCCCTGGCCGCCAAAAATGCCTCGCGTTGGGCTCTAATTTCCTCCGGAGTTCTTTTAGCCATATGCTAAATACCCTCCTTTCTACATCCTCACCGGAAACTATGTATTTGCTGCACAAGAATTTACTATCGTCGGTAAATCCAGTGTCAAGCTTCAGGAATCTTTAAAGCTGCTTTCATTGGCAAAAACGCCTGATGAGGTAAAAAACAATTTTGTTAGTAGTATACTTCATAGGGGATTTTTAAAGCCTCATAGCAGCATCTCGGACGGGATATGATTATATCACGCTGAAATTTAAAAAGCAAGAAGAATGTTATATTGGGGAATCGAAGCAGAAGAAAATAGAAAAATCAACCCCAAAATTGCCCTACCCAACTTAACAATCCTCAACTAAAACTGGACAATAAGGCATCTCACCATCAGGAGGTGTCTTTTTATGGCTACTC